>NZ_JADBRA010000014.1:0-150248 GCF_014896205.1 Enterobacter cloacae complex sp. I2 | reverse complement strand
CAGAAGTGAAACGCCGTAGCGCCGATGGTAGTGTGGGGTCTCCCCATGTGAGAGTAGGGAACTGCCAGGCATCAATTAAAGAAACCCCGTACCGTAAGGTGCGGGGTTTTTTGCTTTGTGCGTCAGAAATCAAGCCGGATGGCGGCTTCGCCTTATCCGGCCTACAGGTTTTGTAGGCCCGGTAAGCGAAGCGCCACCGGGCAATGCTAATCGCACGATCTTACTGGGAAGAGATAACAGGAATAAAAAGAAGGTAAGGTTTTGATAAACGCAGAAAAGCAAAAACCCAGCCATAGGCTGGGTTCTTTAAATAGTGGTGCCCGGACTCGGAATCGAACCAAGGACACGGGGATTTTCAATCCCCTGCTCTACCGACTGAGCTATCCGGGCAACGGAGCGCATTAAACCGCAATCGCGCGCGATCGTCAACATTATTTCGGGAAAAGCTGTTCAACTGCTTAAGTTTGCGGCAATCTGTCCGTTTGTGCGCTGAAATTGCACAAATCTTCCAGACAGTTCAGGCAAGCTATGACAATGCTGACGGTAAAGAGGAGGGCAGTATGGCAAATGACTGGCTTGAGCTGCGTCAGCATGCAGAAACAGGTATTGAAACAATCAAGGCACATTTCGAAGGGCACGCCTTTGATCCCCACTGGCACGACAGCTATCTGGTCGGAATAACCCTTTCCGGCACGCAGCAGTTCCACTGTCGGCGTGAACGGCACCATAGCCAGCCGGGCGATGCTTTTTTACTTGAGCCTGGTGAAATCCATGACGGTGATGCGCCGGTAGAGGGTGGCTTTACTTATCTGACCTTTTATCTCGATGAACGCTGGCTCACCCGTACGCTTCAGGGTCTGTACGACGCGACTCCCGGGAGCTACACCCTCCACTTTGCCCAAACGCTGACGCGGGAGCCTCAGCTGGTGCGCTCTATCGGTGATACGTTCGCTTCGTTGCATAACGATGAAATGAAAATCGTGCAGCAAAGCACAATGGATAACCTGCTCTCTCAGATTACAGCCCACTGCCACTGGCGTAAGAGACTCCCGTCTCAGTTACAAAGCTCCGCCGTGGCGCATCGTGCCCGCGACTATCTCTACGCGCATATCGGCGAAAACGTGGGGCTATCAGACCTTGCGCGTGAGACGGGGACGGATCGCTTTACCCTCACCCGCTGCTTTAAGCGCGAGTTTCACCTCGCGCCGCACGCCTGGCTTATCCAGCTGCGTCTGGCAAAGGCCCGACAGATGCTGGCGTGTGGGGGACTGCCTGTTGATGTTGCCACGGCAGTGGGTTTTGCCGATCAAAGCCATCTTGGTCGCTGGTTCCAGCGGGCGTACCGTATTTCTCCGGCACACTACCGTCGGTTGTGCACAAACCTTCCAGACGTTTCCAGAAAATAACGGCACATTCATGGCTCTACTAAAAAGGAGCCACCTGTGAATTTATTATCCTTTCTGTTGTTTGCGTTTGTCGCCTCCATTACGCCGGGGCCAACTAATATTCTGGTACTGACTAACAGTCAGCACTTTGGCGTAAAAAATACGGTACCTGCGATCCTCGGTGGGTGTATTGCCGCCAGCGCTATTGTCCTGGTTTCCGGCGCAGGGGCAGGAGAAGCGTTACGCCAGTATCCGCTGATACGTCAGGTGATGAGCTGGGCGGGTGTGCTATGGCTTTCCTGGATGAGCTGGCAGCTGTTTAGCGCCCCGGCCGCGAATCTCTCCTCCAGACGCCCTGTACGATTTACCGCCCGGGCGGCGGCGTTATTACAGGTTGTGAATCCGAAAACCTGGATGATGGCGCTGGCAGTTGTCAGTCTGTTTGCGCCGGCAAGCGACCATGCATTACGGGATATTGCGCTGATGGCGCTATGGTTCCTGGCGATCTCAGTGGTCTGTTTGTTGTGCTGGGCGTGGCTGGGGAAGGCGGTAAACCGGATTTTTCGCACCACCGTGGCGATGGTGCGATTTCAGCGCGTAATGGCGCTGTGTTTGTTTATCTCCGCCTGGACGGGAATGCTGGCTTAGGTCAGTGCGCCACCCATACGGCACTGTGCAAACCGCAAAATATCTTCCGCCAGACGGTGCGCCGTATCCACATCAGCCTGGCTACGGTTCACCAGCATACGGCTCAGGCAACCTTCCAGCACCAGCTCCATCTGCTTCGCGACCATCGCCGGGTCATCCACTTCAAGTGTGGTCAGCAGCTCGTGTGTAAACTCGTGCGCCGCACGCTTTTGCTGATCTGCCAGCTGATGGATAGGGTGTCCGGGATCGGGGTAGTAGGTGCAGGCGGCGATAAACAGGCAGCCAGGGTAACGGTTGTTGGTGACACACTCCGTCAGCGCGGTATAGCGTGCCAGCAGCTTTTGCTCGGTGGTCAGTTCTTCATTCAGCATCAGCTGCCTGCGCCAGATATCCACCTGCTGGCTGAGATAGCGCAGGGCATCATAAAGCAGCGCCTCTTTATCCGGCCAGAAGCGCTTAAGTTCATCCAGAGGGTAATCGATACGGTCGGCTACCATCTCAAGCGTGGTGCTGGCGATCCCTTGAATCTCAAGTAATTGCAGGGCTTGTCCCAGTACGTCTTCGCGTTGCACGGTTATCTCCTCCGCTATTCCCAACGGTTTGTCCCGTCTAAAGTGTTGTTTACGGTTGGCGATTGCGCAAATGCGCGTTGAATGCCGTCGCGTCCATAAACCCGGTTACACGCTGCGTCGGCTGTTCTGCCCCCTGTTCGTTGAAGAACAGGATGGTAGGCAAACCGAGCACGTTAAGTTGCTTCAGCAGCGCCTTATCCTGCGCGCTGTTGGCGGTAACGTTCGCCTGAAGCAGAACGGTATCGCTCAGCGCGTGTTGTACCTGCGGATCGCTGAAGGTGTATTTTTCAAACTCTTTGCAGGCCACGCACCAGTCGGCATAGAGATCGAGCATGACTGGTTTGCCTTTCGCCTGCGCCAGGGCGCGGTTAAGGTCATCCACGTTTTTAATCTGTATAAAATTCAGATGAGCCTGCGTCTGACCTGTCGGGGTGCCAAACGCCCAGTCCTGCAAAGGACGGACGCTCACCAGCGCGGCCGCCAGCAGAAGGATCTGTACCAGACGCATCCACGGTGTCTTCGCACCCAGACTCACGATAAATGCCCAGCTGAAGAAGGCCACGCCGAGCATCGCCCACAGACGTGTACCCCAGACGTCACCGATGATGCGTTCCAGCAGGAATACCGGGAGCGCCAGAATGACAAAACCGAACGCGGTTTTCACCGTCTCCATCCACGGGCCGCTCTTCGGCAGCAGACGATTGCCAAACACCGTCACCAGGATCAGCGGCAGGCCCATGCCGAGCGCGTAGAGGTACAGCGTGCCGCCGCCGAGCCACAGGTTGCCGCTCTGGGCAATGTATAACAGGATGGCGCTCAGCGGCGCGGTGGTGCAGGGAGAGCAAATCAGACCGGCGATGGCACCCATAGCGAACACGCCGCCCGCAGAGCCACCCTGCTGACGGTTGCTCATCAGCGTCAGACGGGTTTGCAGGGAAGAGGGCAGTTGCAGGGTAAACAGGCCAAACATCGACAGCGCCAGCAGAATAAACACCGCTGACAGCCCGATAAGCACATAAGGGTGCTGAAGGGCTGCCTGGAACTGCAATCCAGCAGCGGCGACCACGAGGCCAAGCGCGGTATAGGTTAGCGCCATGCCCTGCACGTAGATAAAGGCCAGCACCAGCGCGCGGGCGGTGGAAAGGCGTTGCTTGCCGCCCAGCACAATGCCAGAGATAAGCGGGTACATGGGCAATACGCAGGGCGTAAAGGCGATGCCGATACCAATCAGTAACGCCCATAACGCGGAGAAAGGCATGTCAGCGCGGCCTTTGGCCTCTTCGCTCGTGGGAGGCGGAGAAGCCGCGGCTACGCCTTTGACTTCACTCAGCGGCACGACTTTTGTTTCCGGCGGATAGCAGAACCCGGCGTCGGCACAGCCCTGATACGTCACCGTCAGGGTAGCGCCTTTATACGCCTGATTCACCGTGACGGGCACGCTTAAGCGCTGGCGATAAATTTCACTTTTGCCGTAGAACTCGTCCTCATGCCATTCGCCTGCGGGCATCTGCAATGCGCCAACGTCAGCCTTTGCTGGCGTAATGCTGACCTGCTTGCGGTAGAGGTAGTAACCCTCTTTCACCTGCCAGGTGAGGCTGAGATCGTGCTGGTTTTGCTGAAAGTCGAAAACGAACGCCTGGTCGGCAGGAATAAAGTTCGAACGGCCGGGTGCGTCAAACAACCCGGCAAAAACTGACGTGCTGCACAGCAGCAGGATCAGCGTAAAGAAGCGTTGAGCCATGAGAGATAATCGTTATCGCCGTGGACTACTGGCAGCACCAGCAGCTCCGGGGTTTGGTATGGATGATGAGACTTGAGGCAGTCGAGGAGCGCCTGCTGGTTGGTCAGATTGGTTTTGAGCAACATCTGGACTTCGTACTCTTGCTCCAGCTTGCCTTCCCAGTAATAAAGGGAGGTTGCGCCGGGTAAAAGCGTGACGCAGGCAGCCAGTTTTTCGGCCAGCACTTTGGCGGCGAGATCCTGGGCAGAGGCTTCATCAGGGGCGGTACACAGTACAACAACAGCATCAGGCGTGTTCACAAGTCGACCTCCTCATCACGAAAGTCCTCACTATATCACGCCATGCGATTGGTCATTAATGAAACGGGCCGCAGAGCGGCCCGATTTTAACTATTTTTACAACGGCTAACCGTTTACAGCACAATGCCACCGATGATAAAGCCGAGGATCACGCAGAGCGTAATCGCCACCACGCCCGGGATCAGGAACGCGTGGTTAAACACGTACTTACCGATGCGGGTTGAGCCGGTGTCATCCATCTCAACCGCGGCCAGCAGGGTTGGGTAGGTTGGCAGCACGAACAGGGCGGAAACGGCCGCAAAAGAGGCAATCGCCGTCAGCGGCGTAACGCCCAGCATCAGTGCCGCAGGCATCAGCGCTTTGGTGGTCGCGGCCTGGGAATACAGCAGCGTCGCCGCAAAGAACAGCACCACCGCCAGCAGCCACGGATAGTTGTGCAGCAGGTCGCCCGCAACGGTCTGGATATCGCTGATGTGTGCTTTGACGAAGGTATCACCGAGCCACGCCACGCCCAGCACGCACACGCAGGCGCTCATACCGGATTTGAAGGTGCTGGCGTTCAGCACTTCGCTGGTGTCGATTTTACAGGTGATGCTAATCAGCGTCGCGATGGTCAGCATGAAGACCACAATGGCTTCGTTACGTGGCAGAACCGGGTTCTGGATCAGACCTACCGTATCGCTGATGGCGGTCGCGTAGAACATCACGGCGACGATACCGATCAGGAACAGCAGCACGGAGCGTTTCGCGTGCGGCTTCAGCTCGAAGACCTGGCTTCCGCGCAGGCTCACTTCGCCTTTTGCCAGGCGCTCCTGGTAAACCGGATCGTCTTTCAGCTCGGCGCCGAGGAAGTTACACAGCACGGCGGTGATCATCACCGCAATCAGCGTGACCGGAATACAGATCGCCAGCAGCGTCAGGTAGCTCACGCCCATCGGCTCAAGGATCCCCGCGAAGAAGACCACGGCGGCTGAGATTGGCGAGGCGGTGATCGCAATCTGGGACGCCACCACGGCAATAGAGAGAGGGCGAGACGGGCGAATGCCCTGCTCTTTGGCCACTTCGGTGATCACCGGCAGCGTGGAGAACGCAGTGTGGCCAGTGCCGGCGAGAATGGTCATAAACCACGTCACCAGCGGGGCAAGGAAGGTGATGTATTTCGGATGGCGACGCAGCATACGCTCCGCCAGGCTCACCAGGTAGTCCATACCGCCAGCGACCTGCATGGCCGCAATGGCAGCGATAACCGCCATGATGATTTCGATAACGTCAAAAGGGATTGCGCCGGGTTTAATCTGAAAAATCAGGGTAAGTACGAGCACCCCAAGACCGCCGGCAAAACCGATGCCGATACCCCCGAGTCGTGCGCCCAAATAAATCGCCAACAGGACGATGACGAGTTCTGCTCCAAACATAAAGACCTGCCTTGCTTATTAACAAGTTGATATTGAATTGTTGTGTTTTGGTAACGCCCATAAAGAAAAAAGGCACGTCACAAGTGACGTGCCTTTCGGAAGCTTAGCCTGAACGGTTACTGTTCGCTTTCATCGGTATATCGTTTCGCTTTATAGGCCGGATGCATCAGGTTCTGGGCGGAGAAGATATCGTCCAGCTCGGCTTCGGTCAACAATCCTCGCTCAAGAACGACCTCACGCACGCTCTTACCGGTTTCGGCACAAATCTTACCAACGATGTCGCCGTTGTGGTGGCCGATGAACGGGTTGAGGTAGGTGACGATGCCGATTGAGTTATACACGTAACCTTCACACACCTCTTTATTGGCGGTGATGCCGTTAATGCATTTTTCCAGCAGGTTGTAGCAGGCGTTGGTCAGAATATGGATGGATTCAAACATCGCCTGGCCAATCACTGGCTCCATCACGTTCAGCTGGAGCTGACCGGCTTCGGAAGCCATGGTGACGGTCGTATCGTTACCAATAACCTTGAAGCAAACCTGGTTCACCACTTCCGGCACCACCGGGTTAACTTTAGCTGGCATGATGGACGAACCCGCTTGCAACTCTGGCAGGTTGATTTCATTCAGGCCAGCGCGTGGACCGGAGGAGAGCAGGCGCAGGTCGTTACAGATTTTGGACAGTTTCACCGCCAGACGCTTCAGCGCGCTGTGCACCATCACGTAGGCGCCGCAGTCGGAGGTCGCTTCAATCAGGTCTTCCGCAGGCACAACCGGCAGGTTGGACACTTCAGCCAGCTTCTGTACCGCCAGCTGCTGATAGCCATCCGGCGTATTCAGACGTGTACCGATGGCGGTTGCCCCCAGGTTGACTTCCAGCAGCAGCTCGGACGTGCGCAGCAGGTTTTTAGTCTCTTCGTTCAGCAGCACGCTAAACGCGTGGAATTCCTGTCCGAGGGTCATGGGGACCGCGTCCTGCAACTGAGTACGGCCCATTTTCAGAATGTCCTGGAACTCAACGGCTTTACGCTGGAAGCCATCGCCCAGCTGATTGATCGCGTCGACCAGTTTGACGACAGAAGCATACACCGCGATGCGGAACCCGGTTGGGTACGCGTCGTTGGTGGACTGACATTTGTTAACGTGGTCGTTCGGGTTCAGGTACTGGTATTCACCTTTCTGATGCCCCATCAGCTCCAGGCCGATGTTCGCCAGCACTTCGTTGGTGTTCATGTTGACGGAGGTGCCCGCGCCGCCCTGATAGACGTCAACCGGGAACTGATCCATGCATTTGCCGTTGTTCAGCACTTCATCGCACGCGGCGATAATCGCATTTGCAGCGCTTTTAGGAATGGTTTGCAGCTCTTTGTTCGCCAGAGCCGCGGCTTTTTTTACCATCACCATGCCACGCACAAATTCAGGGATGTCGCTGATTTTGCTGTTGCTGATGTAGAAGTTTTCAATCGCTCTCAGAGTGTGAACACCATAGTAGGCATCCGCTGGAACTTCCCTGGTACCCAACAAATCTTCTTCGATACGAATGTTGTTTAACATGTGAACCTTCTTTTCAAGCTGCCGATGGATTGTACTAAACACACAGTATATATGTGGTTTTGAATATTTTCTGACCGACGATTATTCCCTCAATCGGCCAGATGTTCGAGATCATATGCTGATGATAGCGAATTGCCGTAAGCTGGATCACTTATTATCGACCCGATTTCATGATAATTATTAATCTGTGAAATGGGTCACCGCTTTAATATTTCCAAAAAAAATATCCGTGCAAACCGATTGAATTTTGGCTAACCGTCACCATCTCTTATCTACGCGCTTCGCGAACACATTCAGACAGGGGCCAGAAGGCACCTGCCACACAGGAGATGCCAGTGCGCTGGATACCGTTTATTGCTTTCTTTCTTTATGTTTACATTGAAATTTCGATTTTCATCCAGGTTGCCCACGTGCTGGGCGTCCTGCTGACGCTGATTCTGGTGATCTTCACCTCCGTCATCGGCATGTCGCTGGTGCGCAATCAGGGTTTCAAAAATTTCCTGTTAATGCAGCAGAAGATGGCCGCAGGCGAAAGCCCGGCAGCCGAGATGATCAAAAGCGTGTCGCTGATTATTGCTGGCCTGCTGCTGATCCTGCCTGGGTTCTTCACCGACTTCCTCGGCCTGCTGTTGCTGTTGCCGCCGGTACAGAAGCACCTGACCATGAAGCTGCTGCCGCACCTGCGTTTCAGCCGTATGCCGGGCGGTGGTTTCAGCACCGGCCCGGGGGATACCTTTGAAGGGGAATACCAGCGTAAGGATGAGCAGCGCGACCGGTTAGATCATAAAGACGATCGGTGAGTTTGTGGCCCGGTGGCGCTTCGCTTACCGGGCCTGCGAATTTTGCCGCTTCGGTAAAAACAGCCACAGCCCCGCCAGCATGATAATGGCGTACACGCTCTTCCACCCCACCATCGCCAGCAGCAGCAGGCACAGCACACACCCGACCGCCGCCAGCGCCTTAAAGCGTCCTTTCAGCAGCCGACAGCCCGCCAGCATGCACAGCAGGTAGATCATGATGAAGATACCGTTGGCGTAGACAATCAGCGCGTCAAGGTTGATGTCGAGCAGATAAATGCCCAGGGAACTCATCACGCAGCAGCCCAGTACGGTATTCAGCGCATTCGCCGGAAGCTGACGTTTAGACAGGCGTGCGAGTCGGCTATCCGGTTTATAAAGTGCCTGAGACCACACCAGCCGGGCGAAGCTCTGGATATAGATATTGAGGCTGGCAAAGCAGGCGAGATAGCCAATCACGCAGGCCACCCACAGGGCTTTAACGCCGAACAGCTGCACCACGATGCCCGGCAGCGACGCGGCAGCGGCTTTCTCTTCGCCGAAGGCGTTAAAGTGCAGCACCAGTACCGTACAGGCCCAATACACGGTGCCCGCCAGCAGCAGGCCAATCATCAGCGCGCGGGGGAAGTCACGCTCGGGCTGTTTAAACTCGGATGCCAGGTGAGCAAACGCCTCCAGACCGACGAAACACCAGAACATGACGGATAATGCCGCGAAAAGCTGTGCATGGTCGACGTCGTTAATCGCGGGGAAAGGAATATCCGCCACGGTAATGTCACCCGCAAACCAGATGGCGACGATCAGCGCGACGATCAACGCTGCGACCAGCGTTTGCAGATTGGCGCTGGAACTGGCCCCGCGTGAGCCCACCCACCAGACAATCGCCAGCGTACCGAGTTCAGCCAGCAACAGCTGTTCGTCGTGCCAGCCAAACAGCGCCTGTCCGAAGCCGGTGGCGATATGCAGGGCTGCCGGAAGGCCGACCGGGATCACCGATAAAAACAGCCAGCCGGTGACGCGTTCCATTCGTGGGCCAAATGCCATGCCGACAAAATGCGCTACGCCGCCCGCGCTGGGGAAGTGCCGCCCGAGTATGGCAAACACAATCGCCACCGGAAACACCAGCACGATCAGTACCGGCCATGCCCAAAGGCTGTTATTGCCGGCAACCAGCGCCGCCAGTGCGGGAACCGCAAATACTCCCGTGCCTAACAAGGACGTTGAGAGTAAGCCAATACCCTGCGCCAGCCCCAACTCCTGCCTGAGTCCACTCATTTGCCTCGTCCCGCCACCATCAAAAGAGAGTGGATGGTAACACTTTCGCAAATTTTTTTTCGGTTACCCCTTGAAGGGGTAAAAAGCTATCCCCATCTCTCAGGGCACTAGCCGGAAAACCGCATGCGGACCGGCGTCATCCATAACTGATAATGACTTTCTCAAAGGAGAGCTATCAATGAGTATTCGTCCGTTACATGATCGTGTGATCGTCAAACGTAAAGAAGTTGAAACCAAGTCTGCTGGCGGCATCGTTCTGACCGGTTCAGCAGCAGCAAAATCAACGCGTGGCGAAATCATCGCTGTCGGTAAGGGCCGCATCCTGGAAAACGGAACTGTGCAGCCATTGGACGTTAAAGTTGGTGACATCGTCATTTTCAACGATGGCTACGGCGTGAAATCCGAGAAGATCGACAATGAAGAAGTGTTGATCATGTCCGAGAGCGACATTCTGGCAATTGTTGAAGCGTAATTAACGCACGAAACTGTACGAATTTGAGGAAATAAGAACATGGCAGCTAAAGACGTAAAATTCGGTAACGACGCTCGTGTAAAAATGCTCCGCGGCGTAAACGTACTGGCAGACGCAGTGAAAGTCACTCTGGGCCCGAAAGGCCGTAACGTAGTGCTGGACAAATCATTCGGCGCGCCAACCATCACCAAAGATGGTGTTTCTGTTGCACGTGAAATCGAGCTGGAAGACAAGTTCGAAAACATGGGTGCACAGATGGTGAAAGAAGTTGCCTCTAAAGCGAACGACGCTGCCGGTGACGGTACCACCACCGCGACCGTACTGGCGCAGGCCATCATCACCGAAGGTCTGAAAGCCGTTGCTGCGGGCATGAACCCGATGGATCTGAAACGTGGTATCGACAAAGCTGTCGCCTCTGCTGTTGAAGAACTGAAAGCGCTGTCCGTACCGTGCTCTGACTCTAAAGCTATTGCTCAGGTTGGTACTATCTCCGCTAACTCCGACGAAACCGTAGGTAAACTGATCGCTGAAGCGATGGATAAAGTCGGTAAAGAAGGCGTGATCACCGTTGAAGACGGTACCGGTCTGGAAGACGAACTGGACGTGGTTGAAGGTATGCAGTTCGACCGCGGTTACCTGTCCCCATATTTCATCAACAAGCCAGAAACTGGCGCTGTTGAGCTGGAAAGCCCGTTCATCCTGCTGGCTGACAAGAAAATCTCCAACATCCGCGAAATGCTGCCAGTGCTGGAAGCCGTTGCGAAAGCAGGCAAGCCGCTGGTTATCATTGCTGAAGATGTTGAAGGCGAAGCGCTGGCGACCCTGGTGGTTAACACCATGCGCGGCATCGTGAAAGTGGCTGCGGTTAAAGCGCCTGGCTTCGGCGATCGTCGTAAGGCGATGCTCCAGGATATCGCTACCCTGACCGGTGGTACCGTGATCTCCGAAGAGATCGGTATGGAGCTGGAAAAAGCGACCCTGGAAGACCTGGGCCAGGCGAAACGCGTTGTGATCAACAAAGACACCACCACCATCATCGACGGTGTGGGTGAAGAGGCCGCTATTCAGGGCCGTGTTGGTCAGATCCGTAAGCAGATCGAAGAAGCCACTTCCGATTACGACCGTGAAAAACTCCAGGAGCGCGTAGCGAAACTGGCAGGCGGCGTTGCGGTAATCAAAGTGGGTGCTGCAACCGAAGTTGAAATGAAAGAGAAGAAAGCACGCGTTGACGACGCCCTGCACGCGACCCGTGCTGCGGTAGAAGAAGGCGTGGTTGCTGGTGGTGGTGTCGCGCTGGTGCGTGTAGCCGCTAAGCTGGCTGGCCTGACTGCTCAGAACGAAGACCAGAACGTGGGTATCAAAGTTGCGCTGCGCGCGATGGAAGCTCCGCTGCGTCAGATCGTCTCCAACGCCGGTGAAGAGCCGTCTGTGGTTGCGAACAACGTGAAAGCAGGTGAAGGTAACTACGGTTACAACGCGGCAACTGAAGAATACGGCAACATGATCGACTTCGGTATCCTGGATCCAACTAAAGTGACCCGTTCTGCTCTGCAATACGCGGCATCTGTAGCTGGCCTGATGATCACGACCGAGTGCATGGTGACCGACATGCCTAAAGGCGATGCGCCTGACTTAGGTGCTGCTGGTGGTATGGGCGGCATGGGTGGAATGGGCGGCATGATGTAATCATGTTGTTCTGAACCTCTCAGAACGAACCCCGGGCAGCAATGCCCGGGGTTTTTTATTGCGCTACTCAAATGTTCCCTTCACGCATGCAACGCCTTCGCGCACCATCTGGCGGCCTTTCGCCCAGACCTCGCGGATCTTCAGGTCATTCGTCAGCACCAGCAAATCGGCATCGCATCCGGGCGCGAGCCGCCCCTTATGCTCCAGGCCGAGAAACTCCGCCACGTTACGCGTAAACGGCAGAAGCGCCTCCTCCAGCGGCAGGTGATATTGACTGACCAGCTTTTGTAATGTTTCCGGCAGGGACTCGAATCCCGCCACGCCCATGCCCACCAGGTTGCCGTTTGCGTCAAAAATCGGCTGGCTGCCGTTACCGTCCGAACTGAGCGTAAGCCGGTTAAACGGCACCTGCGCTTCGCGGGCCGTCGCGATGGCGGTGGCGGCATCAATGGGCTCACTGATACTGGTGGTGATGTCGATATAGCCCCCGTCGCGGGCATAATCCAGCGCGGCGAGGAACAGCGGCCGGGCGCGGTTGACGTGGGTTGGCAGCAGCTTCGTGCGGGGCACATCGGCGTTATTCAGGATGTTAAGCAGCGGATCGAGCAGTTTCGGGCTGTTGCCGAGATGAAACACGGATATCCCCGCCCTGGCGCCCAGCAGCCCGCCGACGCGTGACTGGGCGGCCATATTCGCGAGCCGATCATCCGTTGGTGCGGAAGAGCGATGGTCGGAAATCGCGCATTTCACGCCGATGATTTTATCAATCAGCGCCACATCCTTTTCGACACTGCCGGTAATCGTCGGAGAAGGCAGCCCGTACGCGCCTGTCAGCATCCACGCGCTGATCCCTTCATGCTCAAGCGCCCGCGTTTTTGCCAGCAGCGACTCGGGATGGCGGGTCACGCCGTCGGTGCCCAGCAGGCCAACAACGGAGGTGATGCCCGCCGCCACCAGCGCGGACAACCGTACCTCCGGCGTCCGGGTGTGGGGACCGGCTTCACCGCCGCCGCCGATCAGGTGTACGTGCTGATCGATAAACCCCGGACAAACCACTGCTCCGGCGAGATCGCGTTCAGGACAGTCTGGCTTCGTTGTGGCGTGGCCCGTTTTTTCAATCGCGACGATTTTTCCCCCGGCGATCAGCAGATCGCAACGCCCCCGATCCTCCGGCGCGTAAAGATGCGCATTGCGGAAAAGATGCGGTTCCAGCACTGAAAAATCCATTTTTATCTCCTCAGAAGAGTAGCTGCATCACCCACATTGAGAGCAGGGCGTTAATGACGCAGACGGTAATGATGTGCGGATAATACTTCGGGTTAACGCCTGCGGTGCCCAGGCAACGGCCAGTGTTTTGCACCGGATTGCCCATCAGATAGATGGCGGGCAGCAGGATGGTGGCATCGTGCCCGTTGAGCGTGCCGGCAGCCACCAGACTGGCGCAGACCCCCACACCGCCGCCCATGCTCATCACCGAGGCCAGCAGGACGGTTGCCGCCGCGCCCGGAAGCCCCCACAACGACATGATCGGTTCACAGACGCTGCCGACGATATCCAGCAGGCCCGTGACCTTGAGCGCCTGAATGATAACAAACGCCATGACCACGTTCGGCAGCAGGCTGGTGGTGGCGATGGTAAAGCCGCGACGGGCCCCATCGATAAACAGGTCCATGATATTTTTACGCGGCTGGGCGATCATTTTTCCTCCTGAACGCGGCGAACTTCCCTGTGCGCGATCCACAGACGCAGGAAGTTCGCGCCAACAAATTTAAACACCAGAATGACGGCAAGCGGCGCGATCACCGGGACGGTAATGAAGGCAAAAAGTGCGGCACCGGACGAAAAATAGTTGGTAATGATGGCACTACCGCTGGTCTGGAAGGTGGCGAAAATGGCGCGTTCACGGTCGGTAATCGCCCCTTCGTCGGTCAACTCTTTGGTCATCCCGGCGGCGGCATCGGTGTTTTGCAGGTTGGCGATAAGCGCCAGAGAGCAGATACCCGGCACGCCGAGCAGCGGGCGTAAAATGGGCGTCATGAGCTGTTGTGCGGCGCGCAGCCCGCCCAGCCCCTCGGTGACGGCAATGATCCCGAGCGACAGAATGACCGAGGGGGCCAGCTCAAGAGCAAACAAAAAACCGTCTTTCGCTCCCGTCCCACCCTCGCCGCGAAACGTCAGCGCGCCGTTCACCGGTCCAAAACTGCCGTTTAAGACGGTAAAATCCAGCACGCGCCACCATTCGGTACTTTTGGCGAAAAAGCCTGAGAAAAATACGATGGTGAGCACGAACGCCAGATAGCCCACCCAGGTCACTTTTTCCTCTCCTGAGGATGATGCACTCATGAAACCCCCTTTTTTGAGATGCGTACAAAAGTTGTACGTCGCATCACTAAAAACGATCGGGGGCTAAAACACGATATCCCAAAGGTTATTATCAGAATTCATTTAAGATGTCGGAGGAGTGCCAGCGGAATCTGGCTCGCAGAAATGCTCAGCATTTTTCTTTTGGTCATCTTTTTAGTATAAGGTTTACACGCGGACAACTACTGTCCAGCTTATTGAAAACGAGGAATAACATGCGCATTAAAGTCTGTGCAGGGATTGTAGGTGCAGCATTGCTGCTGGCGGGGTGTAGCACCAGCAATGAACTGACGGCAGCGGGCCAGAGCGTTCGCTTTGTGGAAGATAAGCCGGGCAGCGAATGCCAGCTGTTAGGCACCGCCACTGGCGAGCAGAGCAACTGGATGTCGGGGCAGCACGGCGAAGAGGGCGGCTCTATGCGCGGTGCGGCCAATGCCCTGCGTAATCAGGCGGCGGCTATGGGCGGCAACGTGATTTACGGGGTAAGCAGCCCGACGCAGGGTATGCTGTCCAGCTTTGTGCCAACCGCCAGCCAGATGAACGGCCAGGTCTATAAGTGCCCGAACTGATCTAAACTTTTGATGGCGCTGCCGCTTAATCTGTAGCCAGGTAAGCGTAGCGCCACCTGCCTTTTACTGCTGTCGCAGCTGCAAATCCAGCGGCGTCTTACTCGGCTCTCCGCCAATCTCGCGTGCCAGCTTCGGCACCATATAACCTGAAACCAGCGTTAACAGTTCGCGCATAATCTGGCGGGCCTCTTCATCCGTCACCATGAAGTGCGCCGCGCCCTGAACGCGATCAAGAACGTGCAGATAATAGGGCATGACGCCCGCATCAAATAAGGCATTGCTGAGATCGGCCAGCACCCTGGCGCTGTCGTTCACGCCGCGCAGTAATACGCTCTGGTTGAGCAGCGTCACGCCCGCTTTTCGCAGCCGCGCCATCGCCGCGCGAAAGTCCGCGTCAATTTCATTCGCGTGGTTGATATGGTTCACCAGCAGCACCTGCAAACGGGACTGCTCCAGGCGCGTGACCAGGGCGTCGGTGATACGCGCCGGGATGACGATCGGTAAACGGCTGTGAATGCGCAGACGCTTAATGTGCGGAATGGTCTCAAGCTGAGTCAGCAGCCAGTCCAGCTCATGATCTTTTGCCATCAGCGGGTCGCCGCCGGAGAAGATGATTTCATCCAGTTCCGGGTGCGCCGCAATATAGTCCAGCGCCACCTGCCAGTTGCGCTTATTACCCTGATTCTCAGCGTACGGGAAGTGACGGCGGAAGCAGTAGCGGCAATTTACCGCACAGCCGCCCTTAACCAGCAGCAGCGCACGGTTGCGGTATTTATGCAGCAAACCCGGTACCACACTGTTCTGCTCTTCCAGCGGATCGGTGCTGTATCCCGGCGCAGTGATAAACTCATCCTGAGAGGTCAGCGTTTGTTTTAACAGTGGATCGTCAGGGTTGCCTTTTTCCATTCGGGCGACAAACGCGCGGGGAACGCGCAGGGCGAAAAGTCGCTTTGCCTCACGGCCAGCAAGCAACTCCGGGTGCTGATCGAGGTCTAAAAGACGCAGCAATTCATCAGGACTGGTGATTACATCGGCAAGTTGCGATAACCAATCTTCTCTGGACGGGGTGTTTAGGGTTACAATATGCGCCATTTTGTGGCTTAGCTACCAGTTAACAAATTTAGAGGGCCTTATGGCAACGTACTATAGCAACGATTTTCGTGCTGGTCTTAAAATCATGATGGACGGCGAACCGTACGCGGTTGAAGCCAGCGAATTCGTTAAACCAGGTAAAGGCCAGGCATTTGCGCGCGTTAAGCTGCGCCGCCTGCTGACCGGTACCCGTGTTGAGAAAACCTTCAAATCTACTGACTCCGCTGAAGGCGCTGATGTTGTCGACATGAACCTGACTTACCTGTACAACGACGGTGAGTTCTGGCACTTCATGAACAACGAAACCTTCGAGCAGCTGTCTGCTGATGCGAAAGCCATTGGCGATAACGCTAAGTGGCTGCTGGATCAGGCTGAGTGCATCGTGACCCTGTGGAACGGTCAGCCTATCGCTGTTACCCCGCCGAACTTCGTTGAGCTGGAAATTGTTGAAACCGATCCAGGTCTGAAAGGTGATACCGCAGGTACCGGCGGCAAGCCAGCTACCCTGTCTACCGGCGCAGTAGTGAAAGTACCGCTGTTCGTACAGATCGGTGAAGTGATCAAAGTGGATACCCGCTCCGGCGAATACGTATCCCGCGTGAAGTAATTTACGTCGTGATGTAAGGCGCAGCGCCCGCTGCGCCTGATTTTGCAGGCAGGGAAGATGAAACGTACCGTTAAAATTCTGCTTCTGTTCGCGCTCTCCAGCGCAATGCTCTCCGGTTGCAACACCGCGCGTGGCGTGGGTGAAGATATCCAGGATCTCGGCCATATCATTTCCCATGCGGCCAGCTAATTCCGTCTAATTTTCCTAAAAATTCTTCCTTTTCCGTCAAACGACAAGATCTTGTCTATTCTTAAGTTGCTATACACAAAATAACTTTGGCTATAAAAGGAAGATATTATGGTTAAGAAAACAATTGCAGCGATCTTTTCTGTTCTGGTGCTTTCTTCGGTACTGACTGCATGTAACACCACCCGTGGCGTAGGGGAAGATATCTCCGACGGTGGTAACGCTATTTCTGGCGCAGCAACTAAAGCTCAGAACTAATGACAACGACGGTACGGCAGTGAATTCACCGTACCGTCAATTCTCCACTTCCTGTAGCGTTAAAAACGGGGAATATCGCGTATCCATATGAAGTTTCATGCGGATATTGCGTTTGTATGTGTACACCGTTTTGCCGTTAATGCGCAGATGACTGGCAATCTTCTGGTTGCTTGCGCCCTCCATCCACAATGTCAGAACTCTCTCTTCCTGACGCGTCAGTAACGGTGCTGCCATTTCCGGAAGCTCCGGGGTTGCGCATGACGTTAGCGCGTCGTTAATCACCGCTGCCAGTCCTTCCAGATCGGTATTTTTAGAGAGTGAAGACCATATCGGGTATTGCGCCAGATAATCCGTCAACGCCTGTTCCTGCCCAGATTGCAGCAAAATAAAAGGCAGCGTTTCGCTGGCAATCAGCAGGGAAGACAGTTGTTGAAAATGGTGTAAATCCTGCCGGAAGCCAGATAAATCAGCGATGACCAGTGCAGGTTTCCATTGCAGAATATGCTCTCTGGCGAGGAAAAGGTTATTCACCCCGGTTACGACGAAATGACCTGACAGCAGGTCTGAATGATTGGCCCATGCTTCAAATCCCGCGCGGGTGAAGTGACAGCGGTCAATCAAAAGAATTTTGAACATACAATATTCGCAGTCGGCTAGTGGTTTGGCTTCCTGCCATCAGAAAGCATAACATCATAGAGAAGTCGGATGAGTTATAAATGCCTGAACTGCGCGCCTTACTGAGGCTATTTCTTGCCTTAACGCGTTCAGCAAAAAAAGTTTGAAAAAAAATTCCGCGCTAACCAAAATATAAGGTGCAACTTCTGCCTTGCGGGACGACCCGTAAGCGCGTCACTCATCGGGGACGGCCCCAACTTGTCTAAAAGTTAAGGAGCCTGAAATGTCCTGGATCGTTCTTGTTATCGCCGGTTTGCTCGAAGTGGTATGGGCAATTGGTCTGAAATACACCCACGGTTTTACCCGCCTGACGCCCAGCGTCATTACCATCGCCGCGATGATTGTCAGTATCGTTATGCTGTCATGGTCAATGCGGACCTTGCCAGTGGGAACGGCTTACGCTGTCTGGACGGGAATTGGCGCGGTAGGGGCTGCCATTACCGGCATTCTGCTGCTGGGGGAATCTGCGAGCCTGGCGCGCATCGCCAGCCTCGCATTAATCGTCGCGGGCATCATTGGGTTAAAACTGAGTACGCACTAATGCGGCTGTTTTACCCAGATTAATTTCGTCACGTCAAACCCTTGCCGGGTCGCAACGTCCAGCATCTGCTGCTTCATTTCCGCCGTGATCGTTGGCGTGCGGGAGAGTATCCAAAGATAGTTGCGATCCGGCCCACACACCAGCGCGTGGCGGTACTCTCTGTCCAGCGCAATAACGTTATATCCGCCGTAGAATGGGCCGAAGAAAGAGATTTTCATTGCCGCGCGGTTAGGCGCGCCGGTGAAAAAGGCCTGACCCACCGTCTGCTGCCACATCTGCCGGTCCGGATTATAGCCGCGGTTGACGACCTGGATCCCGCCGTCATCCATCGCGCTGTAGGTGGCCGTAACTTTTTCTAAGCCCCTTTCGAATTTATGATCCATGCGGGCGATTTCATACCATGTGCCGAGGAAGCGCTGTGCGTCAAAATTACTGACTACCGTGACGCCAGGCGGAGGAGTTGGGGAACTGCAAGCAACCACTAAAAACGCGGCTGTTACTGCGGCAATAACAGGCAGAATGCGCATAGGAGTTTCCTTACCGTTTTTTTGTTAAGTGTAGATGACAGCAGGAAAAATGCGGAAGATTGTGCAGCGGGTTTTGCCGGGTAAGGCGAAGCCGCTACCCGGCAATGTTTTACTGTAGCGCGTCGAGGATATGGTATGCCGCCTCAACGCGTGCCGGGTTCGGATAGCTTTTATTCGCGAGCATCACGATGCCGATCTGCTTTTCAGGAATAAAGGCCACGTAGCTGCCGAACCCGCCCGTCGACCCGGTTTTGTGCACCCAGGAGGCTTTTACAGGCGGAGCCGGAGGATCTATTTCGACCGCAGGCAAGGCGGCCAGCGCCACCTTACTGTCGCTGCCATCAACCACCGTTTTGGCCTCCACGGGCCAGTTGAGCATCTCCCAGCCCAGGCCCTGGTACATTGAACCGATACGCCAGTAGCGCGACTGCGCCAGCGCGATGCCCTGCTTAAGTGAGGCATCAGCAACGTTCTCTGGCGCCATGTTTGCCATGACCCAGTTCGCCATATCCTGCACGTTGGTTTTCACGCCATAGGCTTGTGCATCCAGCATACCCGGCGAAACGTGTACCGCTTTGCCGTCACGATAGCCCCAGGCGTAATGCGCCTCTTCCGCTTTCGGCACGTTAATCCAGGTGTGATGCAGCGCCAGCGGTTTGAACACTCGCTCGGTCATCGCCTGCTCGTAGCGCATGCCGGAAGGCTTGACCGCCAGCGCACCAAACAGGCCGATGCTGGCGTTGGCATAAAGGCGCGTTGTGCCTGGCTTCCACTGTGGCTGCCAGTGTTGATAGAAGCGCAGCAGGGAGGCGTCATCCGTCACCTCATCGGGCACCTGTAGCGGCAGACCGCCAGCGGTGTAGGTCGCGAGATCCAGCATTCGAATCCCTTGCCACTGCTTGCCCGTCAGTTCAGGCCAGTATTTGGTCACCGGATCGTCCAGCGAAATTTCACCGCGAGCAAGGGCATCCCCACCTAAAACGCCGGTGAAGGTTTTACTTATAGAGCCCAGCTCGAACAGGGTCTGAGGGGTAACCGGTTTGTTGGCTGCGATATCGGCCTTGCCAAACGTGTAATAGTGCGGTTTACCCTGATAAATAACGGCCACCGCCATACCGGGAATAGACTGGGCTTTCATCAGCGGCGTAACCGTCTTCGCGACCACCTCCGCCAGCTGTTGTTCGGACACTGGCGCGGCGAGGGCAGAGCAAGAGATGCCGAGCAGCACGGCGCAGCAAAGGGTTTTTTTCATCATCAGTAATCTTCCGTAATAGCGAGTCAAGGGGATGTCCGGGCCCGTCAGACAGGCGTAGTCTGTTGGATTTGACTGCACCTGACAAACGGTTAAATTTAGCATTAGCTGTTAATTTTTCTAACGGAAGAGACCATGACGCGAAGCTATCTCCCTCTCAATTCGCTTCGAGCCTTTGAAGCCGCCGCAAGACATCTCAGCTTTACGCATGCGGCCATTGAGCTGAACGTGACCCATTCCGCCATTAGCCAGCATGTGAAGACGCTGGAGCAGCACCTGAACTGTCAGCTGTTCGTTCGCGTTTCGCGCGGGCTGATGTTGACTACCGAGGGCGAAAATTTACTGCCGGTGCTGAATGATTCGTTCGATCGTATAGCCGGTATGCTGGATCGCTTCGCTAACCATCGTGCGCAGGAGAAGCTGAAAATCGGCGTGGTGGGCACGTTCGCGACCGGGGTGTTATTCTCACTGCTGGACGATTTTCGCCGTGGCTATCCGCATATCGATCTTCAGCTTTCTACCCATAATAACCGCGTCGATCCGGCCGCCGAAGGGCTGGACTACACGATCCGCTACGGCGGCGGGGCGTGGCACGGCACCGAGGCTGAATTTCTTTGTCATGCGCCGCTCGCGCCGCTGTGTACGCCGGATATTGCCGCTCGTCTGCACAGTCCGGCCGATATCCTCAGGTTTACGCTGCTGCGCTCCTACCGGCGCGACGAGTGGTCCGCGTGGATGCAGGCGGCCGGCGAGCATCCCCCTTCGCCAACGCACCGTGTAATGGTGTTTGATTCGTCCGTCACCATGCTGGAGGCTGCTCAGGCGGGAGTGGGCATTGCCATCGCGCCTGTCGATATGTTTACCCATCTGTTAGCCAGCGAGCGCATTGTACAGCCCTTTGCAACGCAAATTGAGCTCGGCAGTTACTGGCTGACCCGATTGCAGTCCCGGGCTGAAACGCCCGCAATGCGGGAATTTTCCGTGTGGCTGGCAGGAAAGATGAAAAAGTAAAAAGCCCGCCGGACGGCGGGCCAGTTCAGTCAGATGGTGACCACGGCAATCAGCGTGACCACCGTCAGAATGGTCGCCAGACCGTAGAAGACCCATTTACCGCTTGGCACATGGATTTTCAGATCGTGCATCGCATGGTGGATACGGTGCAGGCCGCACCACAGCGGCAGGACGATCATCAGGAAGAGAAATACGCGGCCAATAAAGCTGCTCGCAAAGGCCAGCACGCGCTCGTAGCTCAGCGCATCGCCCGGGAACAGCCCCAGCGGCAGCATGATCCCGACCAGCAGGATGATGACCGGGGCAATAATGGCGCTCCACATGCCGCCTGCGCCAAACAGCCCCCAGAAGACCGGCTCGTCTGAACGTTTTGGATTTGGATTGATCACGATAGTCTCCTTACCAGAACAGCGCGACAAACAGAATGACCACAGAGACAACTGCGGTCACCGCCCAGAGCCCTTTGATAACCGGCTCCGGTCCCATTTTCTCGCCTTTTACAATGATGTTTGCCGCTTTTGGCGCCAGTTCAAACCAGGTTTTGGTATGCAGCAGCGCGGCTGCGAGCACAATCAGATTCAGAACCACGATGATTGGGTTTTGCAGGAAGCCAACAAAACTGGCCCAGGTTTCCGGGCCGTGCTTGAGAGCATAAAGCCCGTACATCAGTTCGAGGCTGAACCAGACCGCGGGAACTGCCGTGCCTTCACGCAGCATATAGAAGCGATAAAACGGCAGTTTTTTCCACCAGGTGGACGGCATTGGCCGCACGTAGGCTTTGCGTTTAGTCGTCATCATGCACTCCTTAGCGTGGTTTCAGGGTAGCGATAAGAAAGTCTTTCGAGCTTTCCACTTTTCCCTGCTGAATGGCGGCGGCCGGGTCGACATGCTTCGGACAGACTTCAGAGCAGTAACCCACAAACGTGCAGGTCCAGACCCCGTTCTGGCCGTTAAGCTGTGCCATACGTTCTTTTTTGCCGTGGTCGCGGCTATCCTCGTTATAGCGGTGCGCCAGGGTAATGGCGGCCGGGCCGATAAACTCAGGGTTCAGGCCAAACTGCGGACAGGCGGCGTAGCACAGGCCGCAGTTGATGCAGCCGGAAAACTGATGGTATTTCGCCATCTGCGCGGGCGTCTGGGTGTTTGGCCCCTGATCCGGCGTACGCGAGTTGCCTATGATGTACGGCTTTATCGCTTCGAGGCTTTCGATAAAGTGGGTCATGTCGACCACCAGATCGCGCTCAATCGGGAAGTTGCCCAGCGCTTCAACCCTGATGCCTTTGGTGTAATCACGCAGGAAGGTTTTACACGCCAGCTTCGGCACTTTATTGACCATCATGCCGCAGGAGCCGCAGATTGCCATGCGGCAGGACCAGCGGTAGCTCAGGTCTGGCGCCAGGTTGTCTTTGATATAGCCGAGCGCATCCAGCAGGGAGGTCTGCTCGTCGAAAGGGACTTCGTAGAAAGCGCTGTGGGGGGCGGTATCCACTTCCGGGTTGTAGCGCACCACTTCAACTTTCAGTTTTTGCATCTCAGCCATTCGCCTTCTCCTTCTTATCGGCGGCTTCTGCTTCTGCACCGTAAACGCGTTTCGCTGGTGGCAGCGTGGTGATTTTCACGTCGCTGTAGTCCAGGCGGGTGGTGCCATCCGCATCGCGCCAGGCGAGAGTGTGTTTAAGGAAATTGACGTCGTCACGTTCGGTGCAGCCCTCGTCCAGACGCTGGTGCGCGCCGCGCGACTCTTTACGCGCCAGGGCAGAGTGCGCCATACACTCCGCGACGTTCAGGCCGTGGCCCAGTTCAATGGTATAGAGCAGGTCGGTATTAAAGACGCTGGAGGTATCGGTGATGCGCACGCGCCTGAAGCGCTCCTGCAACTCCGCCAGCTTGTCGACGGTTTTCTGCATCAGCTCTGGCGTACGGTAGATCCCGCAGCCTTCTTCCATCGACAGGCCCATTTCGTCGCGGATCTTCGACCAGTTTTCGTTACCTTCCTGGTTCACCAGGTCTTTCAGCCGTTTTTCGACGTCTGCAACCTGCGCATCCAGCGCCGCGCTGTTGGCGTCGCCTGCGGTTGCGGCACGCTCCATCGCGCGTTCGCCCGCCATACGTCCAAAGACCACCAGCTCAGCCAGCGAGTTTGAGCCCAGACGGTTTGCGCCATGCAGACCCACGGAGGAACACTCGCCCACCGCAAACAGCCCTTTGATGCGGGTTTCGCACTGCTGGTCGGTTTCGATTCCGCCCATCGTATAGTGCGCGGTTGGACGCACCGGGATCGGCTCTTTCACCGGGTCGACGCCCACATAGGCTTTCGCCAGCTCGCAGATAAACGGCAGACGCTCCAGCAGTTTTTTCTCGCCGAGGTGGCGCAGGTCGAGATGCACCACGTCACCGCGCGGCGTTGAGATGGTGTTGCCTTTGCGCCACTCGTGCCAGAAAGCCTGAGAAACTTTGTCGCGTGGGCCAAGTTCCATGTATTTGTTTTTCGGCTCGCCGAGCGGAGTTTCCGGGCCCATACCGTAATCCTGTAGATAACGGTAACCGTTTTTGTTGACCAGAATACCGCCTTCACCGCGGCAGCCTTCCGTCATCAGAATACCGGAGCCGGGCAGGCCGGTTGGGTGATACTGAACGAACTCCATATCGCGCAGCGGCACGCCGTGGCTGAGCGCCATGCCCATACCGTCACCGGTGACGATGCCACCGTTGGTGTTATAGCGGTACACGCGGCCCGCACCGCCGGTCGCCATGACCACTGCATTCGCGCGGATCTGGACAAGCGTGCCTTCCATCATGTTCATCGCCACCAGCCCGCGCGCATGACCGTCGTCGACCAGAATGTCGAGAACGAAATGTTCGTCAAAGCGCTGGATTTGTGGGAACTGGAGGGAGGTCTGAAACAGGGTGTGCAGCATGTGGAAGCCGGTCTTATCGGCGGCAAACCAGGTGCGTTCGATCTTCATGCCACCGAAGCGGCGAACGTTGACGCTCCCGTCCGGACGGCGGCTCCACGGGCATCCCCATTGTTCCAGCTGGGTCATTTCCGTTGGGCAATGGTGAACGAAATAATCAACGACATCCTGTTCGCAAAGCCAGTCGCCCCCTGCAACCGTGTCGTGGAAATGGTATTCGAAGCTGTCATGATCCTGCGCGACGGCGGCGGATCCTCCTTCTGCGGCTACCGTGTGGCTGCGCATCGGATAGACTTTTGAAATCAATGCGATTTTAGCGTTCGGATTGGCTTGTGCCGCAGCAATTGCAGCGCGTAATCCAGCCCCGCCAGCGCCTATTACGGCAAGATCGGCTTGAAAAGTTTGCACGACATTCCTCCAGATTTTTGTTTTCCCGCAACGCGATGGACTAAAGGACGTTCACCTGCCCGAACGGGCGATTGCGGAAGCGATTCCACTGCTCCTTTATGGGTATAACAGTATAACCGCGTAGATGTGAGGGAAATTTGACGCGTTCGATTTTTTTGCTGTTCTGTGCGGTGATTTATCATCGTGATTGATGAATGGCGTCACAGTATTTTTCTGTGTAATGAAAAAGGACTTTTACTGTGCAAAATTTGTCTCTGCCCCGGCTTACGAGTAGACTTCGTGCCCTTGTCTGAAAACGGAGAAAAACTCATGAGCGAAACGGCCACCTGGCAGCCGAGCGCATCCATTCCAAACCTGTTGAAGCGCGCAGCAATTATGGCGGAGATCCGCCGCTTCTTTGCAGATCGCGGCGTCCTGGAGGTGGAAACGCCGTGCATGAGTCAGGCGACGGTCACGGATATTCATCTGGTCCCGTTTGAAACCCGTTTTGTTGGCCCTGGCCACTCTCAGGGCATGAATCTGTATCTGATGACCAGCCCGGAATACCATATGAAGCGTCTGCTGGCGGCCGGATGTGGCCCGGTTTATCAGCTGTGCCGTAGCTTCCGTAATGAAGAGATGGGCCGGCACCATAATCCGGAATTTACCATGCTGGAGTGGTACCGCCCGCACTACGACATGTATCGCCTGATGAACGAAGTCGACGATCTGCTGCAACAGGTGCTGGATTGCGCGGAAGCTGAAACGCTCTCCTATCAGCAGGCCTTCCAGCGCCATCTGGAAATCGATCCGCTCTCGGCTGATAAAACCCAGTTGCGTGAGGTGGCGGCAAAACTGGATCTGAGCAACGTGGCGGATACCGAAGAGGACCGCGACACGCTGCTGCAACTGCTGTTCACCTTTGGCGTTGAACCGCAAATTGGTAAAGATCGCCCGACGTTTGTCTATCACTTCCCGGCCAGCCAGGCCTCGCTGGCGCAGATCAGCACCGAAGATCACCGCGTGGCGGAGCGTTTTGAGGTGTATTTCAAAGGCATTGAGCTGGCGAACGGTTTCCACGAGCTGACCGACGCGCGCGAACAGCAGCAGCGTTTCGAGCAGGATAACCGCAAGCGCAACGCGCGCGGTCTGCCGCAGCAGCCGATTGACACCAACCTGCTGGAAGCGCTTAAGGCCGGTTTGCCGGACTGCTCCGGCGTGGCGCTGGGCGTGGATCGTCTGGTGATGCTGGCGCTGGGCGCGGAACAGCTGGGCGACGTGATCGCCTTTACGGTCGATCGCGCTTAAAGAGTTGCCGGGTGGCGCTGTCGCTTACCCGGTCATTTAACTTGCCATATTAAAAACTGCTATTTTCTCTATACGCGGGTCTTTTTCTTAATTTGACTCGTATAGCCACAATATTTGTCTGGTCATCTGCTACCATCCGCGCAGTTTAATTCCGTTTCGGATGGTTATATGTCCCACTCACTCAAAAAAATGACCCTTACCGGGCTCATCCTGATGATTTTTACGTCAGTCTTTGGCTTTGCTAATAGCCCGTCCGCTTTTTATCTGATGGGCTACAGCGCGACGCCGTTTTATATCGTTTCCGCTCTGTTCTTCTTTATCCCGTTTGCGCTGATGATGGCGGAGATGGGCTCGGCTTACCGGAAAGAAGAGGGCGGCATCTATTCGTGGATGAACAACAGCGTCGGTCCACGCTATGCGTTTATCGGTACATTCATGTGGTTTTCATCCTACGTCGTCTGGATGGTCAGCACGGCAGCCAAGGTCTGGGTGCCGTTCTCGACGTTTCTCTTCGGTGCGGACAAAACGCAGGTCTGGTCCCTGGCAGGGCTGAGCTCCACGCAGGTGGTGGGTATTCTGGCGGTGTGCTGGATGGTGGTGGTCACGCTGGTGGCCTCCAAAGGCATCAACAAAATAGCCCGTATCACCGCGGTTGGCGGGATTTCCGTGATGTGTCTGAATCTGGTGCTGCTGCTGGCCAGTATCGCCATTCTGTGCCTGAACGGCGGGCATTTCGCCCAGGAAGTCAACTTTGTTTCATCGCCTAATCCGGGGTATCAGTCCGGGCTGGCCATGCTCTCGTTCGTGGTGTTTGCCATCTTTGCTTACGGCGGTATTGAAGCCGTAGGCGGGCTGGTCGACAAAACCGAAAACCCGGAAAAGAACTTCGCCAAAGGCATTATCTTTGCCGCCATCGTTATTTCCATTGGCTACTCGCTGGCGATTTTCCTCTGGGGCGTCAGCACCAACTGGCAGCAGGTGTTGAGCAATAACACGACCAACCTCGGGAACATCACCTACGTGCTGATGAAAAGCCTGGGGATGACGCTCGGTAACGCCATGCACCTGACGCCGGAAGCATCGGCTACCCTGGGGATCTGGTTTGCGCGCATTACCGGCCTGTCGATGTTCCTCGCCTATACCGGCGCGTTCTTCACGCTCATCTACTCGCCGCTGAAAGCGATTATTCAGGGCACGCCAAAGGCGCTGTGGCCCGCACGGATGACCCAGCTTAATGCTGCCGGTATGCCTGCTAACGCCATGTGGATGCAGTGCCTGCTGGTGTGCGTATTCATTCTGCTGGTGTCCTTTGGCGGCGATACCGCGTCGGCCTTCTATAACAAGCTGACCCTGATGGCGAACGTGTCAATGACGCTTCCGTACCTTTTCCTGGCCTTGGCGTTTCCGTTCTTTAAGGCGAAGCAGGATCTGGAGCGTCCGTTTGTGATCTTCAAAACCCGCGCGGCGACGCTGGTGGCGACCACCGTTGTGGTGCTGGTCGTTGCGTTCGCCAACATTTTTACCGTCATTCAGCCCGTGGTTGAGGCAAATGACTGGAACAGCACGCTGTGGATGGTTGGCGGACCGATTTTCTTCTCAATGCTGGCAATGGGGATTTATGAAAACTACCGCCGTCGCATGACGATCTGCGTGGCGGAAGTGGCATAGCGGATGAAAAACCCCTCCCGACAGGGAGGGGAAAAGGGATTACAAACTTCCCGCCGGGCGCGAACGCGCCGCTGACGTCAAGGTTCTTCCCGTCTTACGTCCGTCCAGCGTTTCCAGACGCATCTGGAACGGTGGGAACGGCATATCGATCCCGTGCTCGCGGAAGCCAGCCAGAATCAGCTGGTGGATCTCATGGCGAAGCGGCATACGGTGGCCCATCTCGGCGGCGTAAATACGCAGCTCGAAAATCTGAATCCCCTGCTGCAAATCAACCAGGAAGACTTCCGGCGGCGGGTTATCGATTACCAGCGAACAGCGTTCAGCAGCCGTATACAAGATCTGCGTCACCTCTTCGCTGTTGGCATCCGACGGGGCCGGTACGGTCAGCACCACACGCGTGACGGAGTCAGACAGCGACCAGTTGATAAACTGCTCGGTGATAAACGCTTTGTTCGGGACGATGATCTCTTTACGGTCCCAGTCGCTGATGGTGGTAGCGCGGGTGTTGATTCGGGTGACGCTGCCGGTCAGATCGCGGATGGTCACCGTATCGCCAATTCGAATCGGTTTTTCAAACAGGATGATCAGACCAGACACGAAGTTGGCGAAGATCTCCTGTAAACCAAAGCCCAGGCCTACGGTCAGGGCGGCAACCAGCCATTGCAGTTTTGACCATTCGATACCAATCATCGAGAAGCCAACCAGCCCACCAAACAGCATGATTAAATACTTGGTGATAGTGGTGATCGCATAGCCCGTGCCGGGGGTTAAATCCAGATGCTGCAACAGCGCCAGCTCCAGCAGAGCAGGGAAGTTACGTATCAGCTGCGTGGTGATGATCAGCACCAGAATCGCAATCAGCACGGCCCCTAAGGTGATGGGCTCCAGGCTTTCGACTCCCTGTACCGTGGACGTCACGTCCCACAACGAAATGTTCTCCAGGAAGCCAAACGCGGAGTGAATTTCCGACCACAGGAAAATCACCGACAGCAGGGCAACCAGCATCAGAATTGAGCGCACCAGCCGCAAGGACTGGGTACTGATAGCATCCAGATCCAGTTCAACGTCGTCTGCTTCCGCTGCCCCTTCCGTGCTGTTGACGTGGTTCGGTTCTTCTTCGCCGCGCGCACGCTGGGCCAGAATTTCTGCGCGTCGATGTTTGGCGCGGTCAAACGCCAGACGACGACGCTGGATCAGCATGCCGCGGCGAATAACGTGGTAAACCACCAGCAGCAGGAACCAGATGGCCACCGACGTTTCCAGTCGCGCCAGCAGCGCCTGCGACGTAGCGAGGTAGCCGACAGCTGCCGCCAGCATTGCCGCCAGCGGCGCGCTGAGCAGCAGGTTCCACAGCAGACGGTTAAACATGTTATCGCCACTGCCGCTCTTATCGAGATAGAGCGGGATCCCGGCGCGCTTCAGGCTGAGCGTTACCACCGCCAGTGCCCCGCAGATCAGCATAAAGCACAGACGTCCCAGCGAGCCGGAGAACTCCCGGTCATTGAGATTATCGAACATGATCAACGCCATAATCAGCGGCACAATCAGCCCGATACTCATCAGGTAATAACGCATCGCCCGCGCAACGCGATTACGCGGCCAGCCAAAGTGAGCGATGAACAGACCGTTTGGCCGCGCGAACGTGGCGCAAATCATCACGACCCACAGCAGCGGGACGGTGGCGGTTACGCCGTCGCCAATCGCGACGGCAAGGGGATAAGGCCAGGCTTCACGCAGGCCGTATCCGAGCGTCATCCACAGCACCGGCAGCGGGGACGCGACCAGAATTGACCAGAACACCGTGCGCAGCGTCAGCCAGAAGTGATCCTGGGTCACTTTTCCCACACGGGCGCTGGAGCGCTCGAGGAAACGGGTGAAGTGGCGACGGGAATAAATACTGAAGCCCACCAGAATCAGCGCTCCCAGCAGCGGGAAGATGGTCTCCTTACTGGTTATCATCATCACGCTGGCAAGGCCCAACTGGCTGAAGGTATCCAGCGAAATAAGGCGGCGCAGATCCTGCACAATTTCAATCGGCCAGGCGAAGGTCATCGGCCGCACGTCGGACGTCCAGAAGAGATAACGGTGCGTGGCCTCGTTGACCTCCTTCAGCGCATCCTCCAGCTGGCTGTTCGACACTTTCAGCTTGGTCAGCTCAAGGATCAGCGTATCGCCACCCTGTAACAGGGAGTTCAGCAGCTCGCGCTGGGTGCGCAGCTGCGCTTCCAGAATACGACTCTGCTCGCCGGTAAGCGGCTGTCCGTCAGCCTGACGGATCTGGCGGATTTGCGGCTGCTTGTTGAGGAGGTCTTCATAGTGAAGACGCTGAACGCGCAGCTGCGCCATCTCTGTATCAAGCTGCTGCGGTTTTGGCATCTCCGGCAGACGCGCGACCTGCGCGCGTAACGCTTCGCCCAACAGGTTAGACGAGCCAAGCCACTGGGACTGTTCGCGCAGCGTGTTGAGCGCCTGACGCACCTGAAGGGTTTGATTGGTGGCCTGGCGCTGCTGCGACGCGACCAAATCCATACGCTGCGCCTGCTGATTCAGCGCCGCAGAAAGCTCGCGGTTAACCTTAAACTGGGCGACGATGCTTTCAGGCAGGTTATCGCTGTTTTCGGCCAATAACTCGGTGCTTTCCAGGGCACGTTCAGCTTCACGCTGACGCTGGCTGTTGAGCTGATTTCTCAGCGCCTGGAGATACGCATCAAGCTGTTCGCTCTGCTTCTGCGCCAGCTCGGAACGCATCCGCGACAGCTCCTGGCGGTTGTTGGCAGAAAGCTGTGCCAGCTCCAGTTCATCGACCAGCGCTTTCAGTCTGGCGGATTCAGCCTGTAGCCCAAGATTTTGCGCCTGATTCTGCGGCGTGTTGCCCGTCTGCGTCCCGATGCGGCGTTCCACCTCATTTAACTGACGGCGGGCGTCGGTTTGCTGCTGTGGAAGCTGGCTGAGGGAGTCGGCAATTTCACGCGCCCGCTCCTGCTCCTGCTGAGCCAGGCGGCTCTTTTCCAGAAGCTGGCTGCTGACTTGCAGGATCTCCTGATTCAGCGCCTCGGACGTCATCCCTGCGGGTACCTGGCGAGGTTCATCGCGCAGGTTGTTTAACTGCGAGCGCAGGGTCTGAGAGAGTTTGGGGAAGTTGTCGATAACCTGCTGATACTGCTGTGCGCGCTCAAGGGAGCCTTTCCGCTCCTCAAGCGCGTTCAGTGCAGACTGGAGCGACTCAACGGCCTCCGGCTGAGCGGGTTTCGCCGCTTTTGCCTGCTCCAGCTCCTGGGTTATCTGTTTGGCGTCGGGGGCCGTCGCTGCGTACGCCCCCATGCTGAGGCACCAGGCCATCAGTAATACGATAATCGGGCGCACGTCAGCGATCCTTCTGTTGTTAGCCTTCGTCTTTTTTGTCGTCAACCAGCGGGCTGGCGTCGTGCTCGGCCTTAATCTCTTCTTCCGGCAATGGGGCTGGCGCAACGTCTGGCGTTGCAAAGATTTCAGTCGATACGGCCAGAGGCTGGCCAAGTTTGGTCACGGACAGGCTTTTCAGCTCCTCGACCAGGTTAACTTTGCCCGGTGCGAACAGGTTGATTACCGTTGAGCCCAGCTTGAAGCGGCCCATCTCCTGACCTTTCAGCAGGGCCACAGAACCTTCTTCTTCGCCGGCAGGCCAGGTCCAGCGCTTGATCACGCCTTCGCGCGGCGGCGTAATGGTGCCCGCCCAGACGGTTTCGATGCTGCCTACGATGGTCGCACCCACCAGAATCTGCGCCATTGGGCCAAATTCAGTATCAAACAGGCAGATGACGCGCTCGTTGCGGGCAAACAGATTCGGGACGTTTTGCGCCGTCAGGTGGTTTACGGAGAACAGATCGCCCGGCACGTAGATCATCTCGCGCAGGATACCGTTACACGGCATATGAACGCGGTGATAGTCGCGCGGGGAGAGATAGGTGGTGGCGAACGTACCGTTGCGGAACAGATCCGCCATCAGGTAGTTACCGGCCAGCAGCGCTTCCAGGCTGTAGTTATGGCCTTTCGCCTGCAAAATTTTGTCGTCTTCAATTTTACCGAGCTGGCTGATCACGCCGTCAGCAGGCATCACCAGCACGTTCGGGTCGGTATTCAGCGGACGCACTTCGTCGCGCAGCGGACGCACAAAAAATTCGTTGAAGGTGCGGTAGCTTGCCGTATCCGGCTTCTGCGCTTCTTTCATGTCGACCTTGTAGTATTTCACGAACAGGTCGATGACCAGTTTGGTCAGCCAGCCTGCTCGTTTGCTCGCGCCCCAGCCCGCCAGGCGAGTGAGCCACAGTTTAGGCAGAATGTATTGAAGCGAAAGTTTAAATGAGTTTAACAAGGTAGCCTCCAGGCCATTGTTTTGTCGTTCCTGATCCGGCAGCGCGCTGCCGGAACCTGAAAAAAGGGGACGATTTTAGCGACGCTTAGCTTAGTTGTCAGTTATCAGAATCAGAAAAGTTTTTACGCGTTTTTACCTGATCCATGCTTTCGAGAATGCGGTGATAATTTTCGAAACGGGTTTCCGCAATTTCACCGTTCTCCACCGCTTCACGGATGGCACAGCCCGGATCGTTGTCATGTTTACAGTCGCGGTATTTGCAAGCGCCTAAATAGTCATGGAATTCGACAAATCCGTTAAAGATTTGTTCCGGCTCGAGATGCCAAAGACCAAATTCACGCACGCCCGGGGAGTCAATCACATCGCCGCCGTGCGGGAAGTGATAGAGACGTGAGGCGGTGGTGGTGTGCTGGCCCAGCCCGGAGACGTCCGACACATCGTTGGTCAGGATCTCCTGCTGAAGGCCGAGCAGATTGTTAAGCAGGCTCGATTTACCCACGCCGGACTGCCCAGCAAAGATGCTGATGCGGTCGGTCAGCGCATCTTCCAGCGGCTTCAGGCCGTCTTTGGTGCGGCTGGAAACCATCAAAACGCGATAGCCAATGTTGCGGTAGATATCCATCTGCTCATTCACAAAGGCCATGGCCTCCTCATCCAGCAGATCGATTTTATTCAGCACGATGAGCGGCTCAACCTGTAGCGTTTCGCAGGCCACCAGATAACGGTCGATAATATTGAGAGAAAGTTCGGGTAAAATCGCCGAAACGATCACGATCTGGTTAATGTTGGCGGCAATCGGCTTCACGCCGTCATAGAAATCAGGACGGGTAAGGACCGACGTGCGTTCATGCACGGCTTCAACGATACCTTTAACCGTTACCCCTTCCGCCGCCTCCTTGCCCGGACGCCAGACCACGCGGTCCCCGGTCACCAGTGAACGGATGGTGCGACGGATATTGCAACGGTGGATATCCCCGTCGGCGGATTCGACATCGGCGTGCATGCCGAAGCGGCTGATCACAACGCCTTCTGTCGCTTCGCCAAACAGGTTGTCGTCGTAATCGGGCTTCTCCGTAGTGGTTTTAAGACGGCGCTGGTGATTTGCATTCACGCGGCGCTGCTGCCCTTTGGAGAGTTTATTTTTACTCAATCGCGCTGGCTCCTGGTCGCCCATAGCGGGCAAAACCTCTATGATACACTCTAATTAATACTAGTTAACCTGCTACTGCCGGTTAAGCGAGAAGGGTGGAAAATAACATGAGCGCGGACGAAAACAACCTGATTTGGATCGATCTGGAGATGACCGGCCTGGATCCCGAGCGCGATCGCATTATTGAGATCGCCACACTGGTCACCGATGCCAACCTCAATATTCTGGCGGAAGGCCCAACGATTGCCGTGCACCAGTCCGACGATCAGCTTGCGCTGATGGATGAGTGGAACGTGCGTACCCATACCGGCAGCGGGCTGGTGGAACGCGTGAAGGCCAGCATCCTGGGCGACCGCGAAGCGGAGCTGGCGACGCTTGAGTTTCTGAAGCAGTGGGTGCCGGCAGGAAAATCGCCTATCTGTGGCAACAGCATTGGTCAGGATCGTCGTTTCCTGTTTAAGTACATGCCGGAGCTGGAGTCCTACTTCCACTACCGCTATCTGGATGTAAGCACCCTGAAAGAGCTGGCCCGTCGCTGGAAACCGGAAATTCTCGACGGCTTCACAAAGCAGGGGACGCACCAGGCGATGGATGACATCCGCGAGTCTGTTGCGGAGCTGGCGTACTATCGCGAAAACTTTATTAAGCTCTGATTTTGCGATCCGGCGCGTTGCGCGGTCTGTATTTTGTCGTTAAATTGTTCAGCTTGCCGATTTAATAAGCACTTGAACTGAATTTCAAAAAAATCGCTTTGAGGGGGGTTGCAGCTAAACGGATTTCTCGTATAATGCGCCTCCCGTAACGACAGAGAATTACACGTTACGACAGCAACAAAAGCAGTACAGATTTGCGGGAATAGCTCAGTTGGTAGAGCACGACCTTGCCAAGGTCGGGGTCGCGAGTTCGAGTCTCGTTTCCCGCTCCAAAATTTGAATAGTATCGCAAGATACGCCAGCACCAGAACACCCAAGCGGGAATAGCTCAGTTGGTAGAGCACGACCTTGCCAAGGTCGGGGTCGCGAGTTCGAGTCTCGTTTCCCGCTCCAAAATTTGAAAGTATCGCAAGATACGCACAGCACCAGAACACCCAAGCGGGAATAGCTCAGTTGGTAGAGCACGACCTTGCCAAGGTCGGGGTCGCGAGTTCGAGTCTCGTTTCCCGCTCCAAAATTTGAATAGTATCGCAAGATACGCCAGCACCAGAACACCCAAGCGGGAATAGCTCAGTTGGTAGAGCACGACCTTGCCAAGGTCGGGGTCGCGAGTTCGAGTCTCGTTTCCCGCTCCAAAATTTGAAAGTATCGCAAGATACGCCAGCACCAGAACACCCAAGCGGGAATAGCTCAGTTGGTAGAGCACGACCTTGCCAAGGTCGGGGTCGCGAGTTCGAGTCTCGTTTCCCGCTCCAAATTCTTCTTCATATTCAAACTATCCACAGCGAAATGCTTCGTTGGGGACGTTTTCTGTTGTATCTGAAATACTCTTGTAAACAGAGTTATCCACAGAAACCACGATCAAACCAGCCTGTACAAAATGTTAGCAGGGTGAATAATATCTTCGTAATTGACTGTATTGTATGAAGAAATTTTGATTTCAAAATGTTATTGAGATCACTTGACCTGTTTGCTAAGCCTTATGGCGCCTAACTTTTTATTTTTATTCACAGGCTGTGAATATATCACGCATCCCGCGTAAGCCCTTTTTCAATCACCCTGACCAGACGCTGTTTCTGCGGTAACTGGACTTCAACCACGCCGGCATTTCGCTTCTCAATTTGCTGCGCAATCGCCCATTCTATGTGCTCATCAAGAAGTGGGTGCTCACCTCTGCGGCTTTCGAGCGCCTGAAGATTGGCTTTATCCCACGGGGCATTACCCAGCGCAACGGCCACATTACGCAGCCAGCGCAGGTGGCCGATACGACGTATGGCGGACCCTTCCGTTACCTTCAGGAACCAGGCTTCGGTCCAGGCGAACAGTTCAATAAGCTGTGGCGCATTCAGCGCTTTACGCGGGCTGAAGTCTTCTTCGTCCGTCAGCTGTGAATAGCGGTTCCACGGACAAATCAGCTGGCAGTCATCGCAGCCGTAGATGCGGTTGCCGATAAGCGGGCGAAATTCCTCTGGAATGGCGCCTTCCAGCTCGATAGTGAGGTAAGAGATACAGCGGCGCGCATCAACGGTATAGGGTTCAACAATCGCGCCCGTAGGGCAGATGGTCATACAGGCCACGCAGCGGCCACAGCCTTCTTCCACCGGACCGTCTACCGGCAGGGGTAAATCAATCAGCAGCTCACCCAGGAAAAAGAATGACCCCGCGTCGCGGCTTAAGATAAGTGAGTGCTTACCTGTCCAGCCAAGCCCTGCTTTTTCAGCTATAGGACGCTCAAGAATAGGCGCAGAATCAACAAAGGGTCTAAAATTCAGCGAAACACAGTGCTGCTGGATGGTTTCCCCGAGCTTTTTTAGACGGTTGCGCAGAAGTTTATGGTAATCACGTCCCAGAGCGTACCGGCTGACGTAACCCAGTGAGGGATTTTTTAGCGTGCGCGCAAAGGCCGCGTTAGCGGGCAGATAGTTCATGCGTACGCTAATGACGCGCAACGTACCCGGCAACAGCTCGTGGGGGCGGGCACGCATCATACCGTGACGCGCCATCCACTCCATCTCGCCGTGGTATTGTTTATCCAGCCATGCCTGTAGCTTAGGCTCGCTGGCAGAGAGATCGGTGTCAGTAATACCGACCTTCTGGAAGCCCAGTTCAGCACCCCACTGTTTTATTTTTTGCGCTAATTCATTGAGATCGAGGGGCTGTGACATGACGGACCATACTGTGAAGAAAAACCCCGCAAGTATACCACACTCCATCTGGCATGCGGATGACCTTCGGCGGGCCGAAAAAGAGGCCGCAGACAGCCTGGGCATTACCCTTTACGAACTGATGCAGCGTGCAGGCGAGGCGGCATTTAACGTGGCGCGCACGGCTTATCCGGATGCCTCGCACTACCTGATACTGTGCGGTCATGGCAATAACGGTGGCGACGGCAACGTGGTGGCGCGCCTTGCCGTAGCGGCGGGGCTGCGCGTCACCCTGCTGGCGCTGGAGAGCGACAAGCCGCTACCGGAAGAAGCTGGCATGGCGAGAGAAGCCTGGCTGAATGCGGGAGGCGTTATCCATGCGCCTGATATCGTCTGGCCCGATGACGTAGACGTGATTGTTGATGGTCTGCTGGGGACAGGACTGATGCGCGCGCCTCGCGATGACGTCGCCGCGCTGATTACGCGCGCCAACGCGCATCCCGCACCGGTGGTGGCGCTGGATATTCCCTCCGGCCTGATGGCGCAAACCGGCGCGACGCCGGGCGTATCGATTGAGGCTGCGCACACCGTGACCTTTATTGCCCTTAAGCCGGGGCTGCTTACCGGGAAAGCGCGGGATGTCGTGGGCACGTTACACCACAACGCCCTGGGGCTTGAAAACTGGCTGGCGGGACAGGATACCCGCATCACCCGCTTTGATGCGTCTCAGCTTGCACAGTGGCTACCGCCGCGTCGTCCCACCTCCCATAAGGGTGACCATGGCCGACTGCTGATTATTGGTGGCGATCATGGCACGGCGGGTGCGATTCGTATGACAGGAGAGGCCGCGTTGCGCAGCGGCGCCGGATTAGTGCGCGTGCTGACCCGCAGCGAAAACATTCCCCCCATTATTACTGCGCGGCCGGAGCTGATGGTCCACGAGCTTACCCCGCAGGCGATTGAAGAGGGCCTGGAGTGGGCGGACGTGGTGGTGATTGGTCCGGGGCTTGGGCAACAGAGCTGGGGTAAACAGGCCCTGCAAAAGGCCGAGAATTTTCGTAAACCGATGTTATGGGATGCCGACGCGCTTAACCTTCTGGCAATAAATCCGGATAAGCGTCACAATCGCATTCTGACGCCGCACCCCGGCGAAGCCGCACGGCTGCTTAACTGTAGCGTGGCAGAAATTGAAAGCGATCGCTTACTTTCTGCCCAACGTCTGGTAAAACGTTACGGAGGTGTTGCCGTTTTGAAAGGGGCGGGGACCGTTATCGCCAGCGATGATGCCATGGGCATTATTGATGCCGGTAATGCAGGCATGGCGAGCGGCGGCATGGGCGATGTGCTCTCCGGCATCATTGGCGCATTGCTCGGACAGAAACTTCCCCTTTATGATGCAGCCTGTGCCGGCTGCGTGGCCCATGGTGCGGCGGCTGACGGCCTGGCTGCTCGTTATGGAACGCGCGGTATGCTGGCCACCGATCTTTTTTGCACGCTGCGGCGTGTTGTTAACCCGGATGTGATTGACGTAGAAAATGACTAATCGAGCGATTCCTTTACCTGATGAACAAGCTACTTTAGATCTCGGCACGCGCGTGGCGCAGGCCTGTCAGGGGGCGACCGTCATTTATCTGTATGGAGATTTAGGCGCGGGTAAAACAACCTTCAGCCGTGGCTTTTTGCAGGCGTTAGGCCATAACGGGAACGTAAAAAGCCCGACCTATACGCTGGTAGAACCGTACACGCTTGAAAATATCATGGTGTACCACTTTGATTTATATCGTCTTGCGGACCCGGAGGAGCTGGAATTTATGGGGATCCGCGATTATTTTGCCAACGACGCCATTTGCCTGGTGGAGTGGCCGCAACAAGGTGCGGGTGTGCTGCCTGACCCGGATGTCGAAATTCACTTAGATTACCAGGCACAAGGGCGTGAGGCGCGCATCAGTGCGGTTTCCTCATCAGGCTGTTCCTTACTGGCGCGTTTAGCCGGTTGAGCGTAGGGATAACGGGATGATTAATCGCGTTAAAGGTTGGGTGTTAGCTGCCACGGTCCTGCTGTGCGCGCAGGCCGGGGCGGCCAGCCTCTCGGATATTCAGGTGTCGAACGGCGATAGCCAGGCCCGCATTACGTTCAGCTTTATGGGCGATCCTGAATATGCTTTCTCACAAATCGACAGCCGCAGCGTGGCGCTCGATATTAAACAGTCCGGGGTGATCCAGGGGCTGCCGCTCCAGTTTAGCGGCAACAACCTGGTGAAAAGCATCCGTTCGGGGACGCCGAAAGATGCGCAGTCTCTGCGGCTTGTGGTCGATCTCACCGAAAAAGGCAAAACGAAGGCGGTTAAGCAGCAAAACGGCGCGAATTATACGGTGGTCTTTACCATTAATGCTGACGTTCCGCCGCCGCCTCCGCCTGCACCCGTTGTGGCAAAACGCGTGGAAGCGCCGGTTTATACCCCAAGGCCGTCTGAGCCGGCCCGTAATCCTTTCAAATCACAGAATGATCGTCTTACCGCGGTGACCAGCAGCAACACGGTGACGCGTCCGGCGGTTAGCGCGCGGCGTACGCCGGCGAGTGGCGATAAGGTGATTATCGCCATCGATGCCGGACACGGCGGGCAAGATCCTGGCGCGATTGGCCCGGGCGGTACGCGGGAGAAAAATGTCACCATCGCCATTGCCCGTAAGCTGCGTGCGCTTCTGAATGACGATCCGATGTTTAAAGGGGTGATGACCCGCGATGGAGATTACTTTATTTCGGTGATGGGACGCTCGGATGTGGCGCGTAAGCAAAACGCCAACTTCCTGGTCTCGATTCATGCGGATGCTGCGCCGAACCGTAACGCCACCGGCGCGTCGGTCTGGGTGCTGTCCAACCGCCGCGCCAACAGTGAAATGGCGAACTGGCTTGAAGAGCACGAGAAGCAGTCAGAACTGTTAGGCGGGGCGGGCGATGTGCTGGCAAACAGCCAGGCCGATCCGTATCTCAGCCAGGCGGTACTGGATTTACAGTTCGGTCATTCTCAGCGCGTCGGGTATGATGTCGCCACTAACGTACTGAACCAGCTGCAAAGCGTCGGATCGCTGCATAAGCGTCGTCCGGAACATGCAAGCCTCGGCGTGCTGCGCTCCCCGGATATTCCGTCGATCCTGGTCGAGACGGGCTTTATCAGTAATCACGGTGAAGAGCGTTTACTGGGCAGCGACAGCTATCAGCAGCAAATTGCCGAAGCGATTTACAACGGTCTGCGTAAATACTTTGACGCGCATCCGCTTCAGTCTGCGCCGCAGGGCGGGGCAGCCCAGACGGCGAGCGCCGCGCTGCCGGGTGAGATGACCGCGACTAATTAAGGAGAGTTCATGCCGATTCAGGTTCTACCGCCGCAGCTCGCGAACCAAATCGCCGCCGGTGAGGTGGTGGAACGCCCTGCATCGGTGGTGAAAGAGCTGGTGGAAAACAGCCTTGATGCCGGGGCGACCCGCATTGATATCGATATTGAACGCGGGGGCGCTAAGCTCATCCGCATTCGTGATAACGGCTGTGGCATCAAAAAGGACGAGCTGGCGCTGGCGCTGGCACGTCATGCTACCAGCAAAATTGCTTCCCTTGACGATCTGGAAGCGATTATCAGCCTGGGTTTTCGCGGCGAAGCGCTGGCCAGTATCAGCTCCGTTTCCCGCTTAACGTTGACCTCCCGCACGGCTGACCAGCAGGAAGCCTGGCAGGCCTACGCCGAAGGGCGCGATATGGACGTCACGGTTAAACCTGCGGCGCACCCGGTCGGCACCACGCTGGAAGTGCTGGATCTCTTCTATAACACGCCCGCTCGCCGCAAGTTTATGCGAACCGAGAAGACCGAATTCGGACATATCGACGAGATCATCCGCCGCATTGCGCTGGCGCGCTTTGATGTCACCATCAACCTTAGCCATAACGGCAAGGTGATGCGCCAGTATCGCGCGGTGGCGGAAGGCGGGCAAAAGGAGCGTCGGCTGGGCGCTATCTGCGGCGCACCGTTCCTGGAAAAAGCGCTGGCCATTGAGTGGCAGCATGGCGATCTGGCTCTTCGCGGTTGGGTTGCCGATCCGAACGCCAGCAGCGCCGCCTTTGCTGAGATCCAGTATTGCTACGTCAACGGCCGCATGATGCGCGACCGCCTGATTAACCACGCCATTCGCCAGGCCTGCGAAGACAAGCTTGGCGCCGATCAGCAGCCCGCCTTTGTGCTTTATCTGGAGATCGACCCGCATCAGGTCGACGTGAACGTACACCCCGCCAAGCATGAGGTGCGCTTCCACCAGTCGCGCCTGGTGCACGATTTTATCTATCAGGGCGTTGCTGCGGTATTGCAGCAGCGGGGCGAGCCGGCGTTGCCGCTGGCAGAAGAAGCGCCCGCGCCGCGTCCGTTGCCGGAAAACCGCGTGGCGGCGGGACGTAACCATTTTGCCGAACCGGCGGTAGCGCGCGAGCCGGCTGCGCCGCGTTTAGCCTCGACGGGCAACGCGCCGCGACCGACCGGCGCTAACTATCCCAACGCCCAGCCGGGCTATCAAAAACAGCAGGGGGCGCTGTACCGTAAGCTGCTGGATACCCCGTCCGTTGAGCATAAAGAGCACATTACAGTTTCAACGCCTTCGCTGGATGGACATAGCCAGAGTTTTGGTCGGGTTCTGACCATTGTTGCTCCCGACATGGCGCTGCTTGAACGCGAGGGCAAACTGCTGCTGCTGGCGCTTTCCGTGGCGGAGCGCTGGCTCAAACAGGCGCAGCTAACCCCGGGGGTCAATGCCGCCTGCGCGCAGCCGCTGCTGATCCCCGTGCGCCTGAAAGTATCCCCTGAAGAAACAGGGGTTTTGCGGCGCGTACAGTCTCAGCTGGCTGAAATGGGGATAGAAATCGTACTGGACGCGCAGCATGTGACAATTCGCGCAGTGCCTTTACCCTTACGCCAACAAAATTTACAAAACTTGATTCCTGAACTGATAGGCTACCTGGCGCAGCAAACGACGTTTGATGCCGCCGACACCGCGCAGTGGATCGCCCGCCATTTGGCCAGCGAACATTCACCGTGGAGTATGGCGCAGGCGATTACCGTGCTGGCGGAGGTAGAACGCCTCTGCCCGCAGCTGGTAAAAGCGCCGCCGGGTGGTTTGTTACAACCTGTTGATTTACAAACGGCGATGACCGCCCTGAAACATGACTGACGTAAGTAAGGCGAGCCTGCCAAAGGCGATTTTTTTGATGGGGCCAACGGCCTCCGGCAAAACGGCGTTAGCCATTGAGTTACGTAAAGTTTTGCCAGTAGAGTTGATTAGCGTTGATTCAGCCCTCATTTACCGAGGGATGGACATCGGCACGGCGAAGCCCAACGCAGACGAACTGCGTGCGGCGCCGCACCGTTTACTGGATATTCTCGACCCGGCACAGGCGTATTCCGCAGCAGATTTTCGCCGCGACGCCCTGGCCGAGATGGCCGAGATTACCGCTGCGGGACGCATACCGCTGCTGGTGGGCGGCACGATGCTCTACTTCAAGGCGCTGCTGGAGGGGTTATCACCTCTGCCATCGGCCGATCCGGAAGTAAGAGCGAAGATTGAGCAGCAGGCGGCTGAGCAGGGGTGGGACGTTTTGCACAAGCAACTGGAAGAGATTGACCCGGTTGCCGCAGCGCGGATCCACCCAAACGATCCGCAAAGGCTTTCCCGGGCACTGGAAGTTTTTTTCATTTCGGGTAAAACTTTAACGGAACTGACGCAAACGTCAGGAGACGCTCTGCCGTATCAGGTGCATCAGTTCGCCATCGCCCCGGCGAGCCGTGAACTGCTCCATCAACGAATTGAGCAGCGTTTTCATCAGATGTTGGCTTCAGATTTTGAAGCAGAAGTGCGGGCGCTTTTTGCCCGTGGAGATTTGCATACGGACATGCCTTCCATTCGTTGTGTGGGATACCGCCAGATGTGGTCTTATCTTGAAGGCGAGATTTCATACGATGAAATGGTTTATCGAGGTGTTTGCGCCACGAGACAGTTAGCGAAGCGCCAGATCACCTGGTTGCGCGGTTGGGAGGGCGTTCACTGGTTAGACAGTGAAAAACCACAACAGGCGTTAAACGAAGTGATTGAGGTTATTGGTGATATCGCTGACTGAATGTGTACAATTAAGCCGTATCGTGCGCAATTTTTCAGAATCGCAAGGTTCTAAGTACAAAACAAGCATATAAGGAAAAGATAGAATGGCTAAGGGGCAATCTTTACAAGATCCGTTCCTGAACGCATTGCGTCGGGAACGTGTTCCAGTTTCTATTTATTTGGTGAATGGTATTAAGCTGCAAGGTCAGATTGAGTCTTTCGATCAGTTCGTGATCCTGTTGAAAAACACGGTCAGCCAGATGGTCTACAAGCACGCGATTTCTACTGTTGTTCCGTCCCGTCCGGTATCTCATCACAGCAATAACGCTGGCGGCGGCACTGGCAGTAACTACCATCATGGCAGCAACGCGCAGGGTTCATCTGCTCCTGCGCAGGACAGCGAAGAAACCGAATAAGGTTTTGGGCTGTTTTCCACACGGGGAGCCAGGGATCCTGCGTTCCCCGCTGATCTTTTTAGAGAGGTTTACGCTTGTTTGACCGTTATGACGCCGGTGAGCAGGCGGTGCTGGTACACATCTATTTTTCGCAAGACAAAGATATGGAAGACCTCCAGGAGTTTGAATCTCTGGTCTCTTCCGCCGGTGTCGAAGCAATGCAGGTGATTACCGGTAGCCGTAAAGCGCCGCACCCGAAGTATTTTGTTGGTGAAGGTAAAGCAGTAGAAATTGCGGATGCCGTAAAAGCAACCGGCGCATCTGTTGTGCTGTTTGATCATGCGCTGTCTCCGGCTCAGGAACGTAACCTGGAAGCTCTCTGCGAATGCCGTGTTATCGATCGCACGGGGTTGATCTTAGATATTTTTGCTCAGCGTGCGCGTACCCACGAGGGTAAGTTGCAGGTTGAACTGGCGCAGTTGCGCCATCTGGCGACGCGTCTGGTGCGTGGCTGGACACACCTTGAAAGACAAAAAGGCGGGATTGGTTTGCGCGGCCCGGGTGAAACCCAGCTCGAAACCGACCGCCGTTTACTGCGTGGGCGTATTACCCAGATCCTTTCACGTCTGGAACGTGTAGAGAAACAGCGCGAGCAGGGGCGTCGGGCGCGAACCAAAGCCGACATTCCAACGGTGTCGCTGGTGGGCTATACCAACGCCGGTAAATCCACCCTGTTTAACCAGATAACCGAGGCCCAGGTGTATGCCGCAGACCAGCTGTTTGCGACCCTGGACCCAACGCTGCGCCGTATTGACGTTGCAGACGTCGGTGAAACGGTGCTGGCGGATACCGTCGGGTTTATCCGCCATCTGCCGCACGATCTGGTTGCGGCGTTTAAAGCGACGTTGCAGGAGACGCGTCAGGCGACCCTGCTGCTGCACGTGATTGATGCGGCTGACGTACGCGTGCAGGAGAACATCGACGCGGTGAACGTGGTGCTCGAAGAGATCGACGCCCACGAAATTCCCACCCTGTTGGTGATGAACAAGATCGATATGCTGGACGATTTCGAGCCGCGTATCGACCGAGATGAAGAGAACAAACCGATTCGGGTCTGGCTGTCTGCTCAGGCCGGGATTGGTGTGCCACTGCTTTTCCAGGCTTTGACAGAACGTCTTTCCGGTGAGGTAGCTCAGCACACGCTGCGACTGCCGCCACAGGAAGGCAGGCTGCGCAGCCGGTTTTATCAGCTTCAGGCGATAGAAAAAGAGTGGATGGAGGATGACGGCAGCGTGGGGATGCAGGTGCGTATGCCGATCGTTGACTGGCGTCGCCTCTGTAAACAAGAACCTGCGCTGGCGGACTATATCGTCTGATCAGAAAGGGGAAGCCTGAAAAATTCGCCCTTGCATAACAAATATGGAGCATATACATGGCGTGGAATCAGCCCGGTAATAACGGACAAGACCGCGACCCGTGGGGAAGCAGCAATAATCAAGGCGGCAACTCTGGGGGAAATGGCAACAAAGGTGGTCGCGAGCAGGGGCCGCCGGATCTGGATGATATCTTCCGCAAACTGAGCAAAAAGCTTGGTGGCCTTGGCGGAGGAAAAGGTTCTGGCTCGGGTGGTAATTCCACTCAGAGTCCGCGCCCGCCGATGGGTGGCCGCGTGGTGGGCATTGTCGCCGCTGCGGTGGTAATCATCTGGGCAGCCAGCGGGTTCTACACCATTAAAGAAGCAGAACGCGGCGTGGTAACCCGTTTCGGTAAGTTCAGCCATCTGGTTGAGCCGGGCCTGAACTGGAAGCCGACCTTCATTGATGACGTGACCGCGGTTAACGTGGAGTCCGTCCGTGAACTGGCTGCCTCCGGCGTGATGCTGACGTCTGACGAGAACGTGGTGCGCGTTGAAATGAACGTGCAGTACCGCGTGACCGATCCAGAACGTTATCTGTTTAGCGTGACCAGCGCGGATGACAGCCTGCGTCAGGCGACCGACAGCGCCCTGCGTGGCGTTATCGGTAAATACACCATGGACCGTATTCTGACCGAAGGTCGTACCGTTATTCGTAGCGATACCCAGCGCGAGCTGGAAGAGACCATCCGTCCGTACAACATGGGTATTACTCTGCTGGACGTCAACTTCCAGGCTGCACGTCCGCCGGAAGAGGTGAAGGCCGCGTTTGACGATGCGATTGCCGCACGTGAAAACGAACAGCAGTACATCCGTGAAGCGGAAGCGTACACCAACGAAGTTCAGCCGCGTGCTAACGGTCAGGCGCAGCGTATTCTGGAAGAAGCGCGCGCGTATAAGACCCAGACCATCCTGGAAGCACAGGGTGAAGTGGCTCGCTTCGCGCGCATTCTGCCGGAATATAAAGCGGCTCCGGAAATTACCCGTGAGCGTCTCTATATCGAGACCATGGAAAAAGTGCTGAGCCACACCCGCAAAGTGCTGGTTAACGACAGCAAGGGCGGAAACCTGATGGTTCTGCCGCTGGATCAGATGCTGAAAGGCGGTTCTGCACCGGCAGCGAAAGACAGCAGCGGTGCGAACAACCTGCTGCGTCTGCCGCCAGCCTCGTCTGGCAGCACCAGCGCGAACACAACGCCTTCTTCGAACGATGGTGACATTATGGACCAACGCCGCGCTAACGCGCAGCGTAACGACTACCAGCGTCAGGGGGAATAAGGATGCGTAAGTCAGTTATTGCGATCATCATCATCGCACTGGTCGTGCTCTACACCTCAATCTTTGTGGTGAAAGAGGGCGAGCGTGGGATCAAGTTCCAGTTCAGCAGCGTCGTGCGTGACGGTGACAAGCGTCCGGTGATTTATGAGCCGGGTCTGCACTTCAAGATCCCGTTCATTCAGTCAGTGAAAACGCTCGATGCGCGTATCCAGACCATGGATAACCAGGCCGACCGTTTCGTGACCAAAGAGAAAAAAGACCTGATCGTTGATTCCTACATCAAATGGCGCATCAGCGATTTCAGCCGCTACTTCCTGGCAACGGGCGGTGGTGACGTTTCTCAGGCAGAAGTGCTGCTGAAACGTAAGTTCTCTGACCGTCTGCGTTCTGAGATTGGTCGTCTGGATGTGAAAGACATCGTGACAGACTCTCGCGGTCGTCTGACGCTGGAAGTGCGTGATGCGCTGAACTCCGGTTCTGCGGGCACTGAAGATGAAGTCGAAACCCCGGCGGCGGATGATGCGATTGCCAAAGCGGCTGAACGCGTTCAGGCTGAAACCAACGGTAAAGTGCCGGTGATCAACCCGAACAGTATGGCGGCACTGGGTATCGAAGTGGTTGACGTGCGTATCAAGCAGATCAACCTGCCAGCGGAAGTGTCTGAGGCGATCTACAACCGTATGCGCGCCGAGCGTGAAGCGGTAGCCCGTCGTCACCGTTCACAGGGTCAGGAAGAGGCTGAAAAACTGCGCGCGGCAGCGGACTATGAAGTCACCAAGACGCTGGCGGAATCTGAGCGTCAGGGTCGTATCCTGCGCGGTGAAGGTGATGCCGAAGCGGCGAAGCTGTTTGCCGATGCATTCAGCCAGGATCCAGACTTCTACGCCTTCATCCGTAGCCTGCGTGCTTACGAGAATAGCTTCAAGAGCAACCAGGATGTGATGGTGCTCAGCCCGGACAGCGATTTCTTCCGTTATATGAAGACGCCGGCCAACGCAACGCGATAAACTCAGGCTCGTTTGAGTATTCAAACCACCGCTCTTCACGGAGCGGTGGTTTTCTTTTATGAGGATGAAAAATGAATTCTACGATCTGGCTCGCGCTGGCTCTGGTTTTGGTGCTGGAAGGCCTCGGCCCTATGCTCTATCCGCGCGCCTGGCGTCGGATGATCGCGACAATGAGCCAACTGCCGGACACTATTTTGCGTCGTTTCGGCGGCGGTCTTGTGGTTGCCGGTATCGTTATCTACTACATGTTGAGGAAAACGATTGGCTGATCAAAAACTAACCGCAATTGGCATATTTTAGGGTCAAAAAGTGCTGTATATCTGAAAAAGCGATGGTAGAATCCATTTTTAAGCAAACGGTGATTTTGAAAAAAATGGGTAACAACGTCGTCGTACTGGGCACCCAATGGGGTGACGAAGGTAAAGGGAAGATTGTCGATCTTCTGACTGAACGGGCTAAATATGTTGTACGCTACCAGGGCGGTCACAACGCAGGCCATACTCTCGTAATCAACGGTGAAAAAACCGTCCTCCATCTTATTCCATCAGGCATTCTTCGCGAAAACGTCACCAGCATCATCGGTAACGGCGTTGTGCTGTCTCCCGCTGCGCTGATGAAAGAGATGAAAGGTCTGGAAGACCGTGGTATCCCTGTTCGTGAGCGTCTGCTGCTCTCCGAAGCCTGCCCGCTGATCCTGGACTATCACGTGGCGCTGGACGTGGCGCGTGAAAAAGCGCGCGGCGCGAAAGCCATCGGCACCACCGGTCGTGGTATCGGCCCGGCTTACGAAGACAAAGTTGCACGTCGCGGTCTGCGCGTGGGCGACCTCTTCGACAAAGCGACCTTCGCTGAAAAACTGAAAGAAGTGATGGAATATCACAACTTCCAGCTGGTGAACTTCTACAAAGCTGACGCTGTTGACTACCAGAAAGTGCTGGATGACGTCATGGCGATCGCAGACATTCTGACCGGTATGGTTGTTGATGTGTCCGATCTGCTGGACCAGGCGCGCAAGCGTGGCGATTTCGTCATGTTTGAAGGTGCGCAGGGTACACTGCTGGACATCGACCACGGTACCTATCCGTACGTAACGTCCTCTAACACCACCGCGGGTGGCGTGGCAACCGGCTCCGGCCTGGGCCCACGTTATGTGGATTACGTTCTGGGCATCATCAAAGCGTACTCCACTCGCGTGGGTGCGGGTCCATTCCCGACCGAGCTGTTTGATGAATCCGGCGAGTTCCTGTGCAAGCAGGGTAACGAGTTTGGCGCGACCACCGGTCGTCGTCGTCGTACCGGCTGGCTGGACGCGGTTGCCGTGCGTCGCGCCGTGCAGATCAACTCCCTGTCAGGCTTCTGCCTGACCAAGCTGGACGTGCTGGACGGCCTGAAAGAAGTGAAAATCTGCGTAGGCTACCGTATGCCGGATGGCCGCGAAGTGACCACCACGCCGCTGGCCGCTGACGACTGGGAAGGCATTGAGCCAATCTACGAAACCATGCCGGGCTGGTCTGAGACCACCTTCGGTGTGAAAGAGCGTAGCGGCCTGCCAAAAGCTGCGCTGGACTACATCAAGCGTATTGAAGAACTGACCGAAGTGCCGATCGATATTATTTCTACCGGCCCGGATCGTACTGAAACGATGATCCTGCGCGACCCGTTCGACGCATAATCTCGTGACTGCTGGCCTGCGGGGAGACCCGTAGGCCGGATAAGCGCAGCGCCATTCGGCGACCGCTCCTGGATCTCCGCTTTTTCGCCCCGTCTGTCAAATAAATTAGCCGCTAACTATCTGGCTGGTTTATCATCATTAATGAATATCTCTGCGGTTTAACCGCGTTTTCCCTTTTTCCTGAGGTTGATGTGCAGTTAACAAGTTTCACCGATTACGGCTTACGCGCGCTGATTTATATGGCGTCGTTACCCGATGGGAAGATGACCAGTATCTCTGAAGTCACAGAGGTATACGGTGTGTCCCGTAATCATATGGTCAAAATAATCAATCAACTTAGTCGTGCCGGATACGTTGCTGCCGTCCGCGGGAAGAATGGAGGGATCCGTCTCGGTAAACCGGCACAGAGTATCCGTATTGGCGATGTGGTACGTGAACTGGAGCCACTATCTCTGGTGAACTGTAGCAGCGCGTTCTGCCACATTACGCCCGCTTGCCGCCTGAAACAGGCGCTTTCAAAGGCCGTGCAAAGTTTTCTCATGGAACTGGATAACTACACGCTGGCCGATTTGGTTGAAGAGAATCAACCGCTTTATAAATTATTGCTGGTGGAATGAAGAAAATTTCCACCGGAGCTGACAACGGAGGAACCGACATGTCACAAGATCCTTTCCAGGAACGCGAAGCCGAAAAATACGCGAATCCTATCCCCAGCCGCGAGTTCATCATTGAACACTTAACAAAACGCGAAAAACCCGCCAATCGTGAAGAACTTGCCGTTGAATTAAACATTGAAGGTGAAGAGCAAATTGAAGCCCTTCGCCGCCGCCTGCGCGCCATGGAGCGCGACGGCCAGCTGGTCTTTACCCGCCGCCAGTGCTACGCGCTGCCGGAACGCCTCGACCTGCTGAAAGGCACCGTTATTGGTCACCGCGACGGCTTTGGCTTCCTGCGCGTGGAAGGCCGTAAAGACGATCTGTACCTCTCATCTGAACAGATGAAGATGTGTATCCACGGCGACCAGATCCTGGCGCAGCCGCTGGGTGCAGACCGTAAAGGCCGCCGCGAAGCGCGCGTGGTGCGCGTACTGGTGCCAAAAACCAGCCAGATTGTGGGCCGCTATTTTACCGATGCGGGCGTCGGCTTTGTGGTGCCGGACGACAGCCGTCTGAGCTTTGATATTCTGATCCCACCTGAAGAGGTGATGGGCGCGCGCATGGGCTTTGTGGTGGTGGTAGAACTCACCCAGCGCCCAACCCGTCGCACCAAAGCGGTGGGTAAAATCGTCGAAGTGCTGGGCGATAACATGGGCACCGGCATGGCCGTCGATATGGCGCTGCGTACCCATGAAATTCCGTACGTCTGGCCGAAAGCGGTTGAAGATCAGATTGAAAACCTGCGTGAAGAAGTGCCCGAAGAGTCCAAAGCTGGCCGCGTCGATCTGCGCTCCCTGCCGCTGGTCACCATTGATGGTGAAGACGCCCGCGACTTCGATGACGCCGTGTACTGTGAGAAAAAACGCGGTGGTGGCTGGCGTCTGTGGGTGGCTATCGCTGACGTAAGCTATTACGTGCGTACGCACACGCCGCTGGATAACGAAGCGCGCAGCCGCGGTACGTCGGTGTACTTCCCGTCGCAGGTGGTACCGATGCTGCCAGAAGTGCTCTCTAACGGCCTCTGTTCCCTCAACCCGCAGGTGGACCGCCTGTGTATGGTCTGCGAAATGACCATCTCCAGCAAAGGTCGACTGACGGGCTACAAGTTCTACGAAGCGGTGATGAGCTCCCATGCGCGCCTGACCTACACCAAGGTCTGGCATATGTTGCAGGGCGATCAGGATCTGCGCGAACAGTACGCGCCGCTGGTCAAACACATTGAAGAACTGCACAACCTCTACAAAACGCTGGATCAGGCGCGCGAAGAGCGCGGTGGGATCTCGTTTGAGAGTGAAGAGGCCAAGTTCATCTTTAACGCCGAGCGTCGCATCGAGCGTATCGAGCAGACCCAGCGTAACGATGCCCACAAGCTGATTGAAGAGTGTATGATCCTGGCGAACATCTCGGCGGCCCGTTTCGTTGAGAAAGCCAAAGAGCCTGCGCTGTTCCGTATCCACGACAAGCCAACCACGGAAGCCGTGACCTCATTCCGCTCCGTGCTGGCTGAGCTCGGCCTGGAGCTGCCTGGCGGCAATAAGCCTGAGCCACGCGATTACGCCGAGCTGCTGGAATCCATCAGCGATCGTCCTGACGCGGAAATGCTGCAAACCATGCTGCTGCGCTCCATGAAGCAGGCGATTTACGATCCGGAAAATCGGGGCCACTTTGGCCTGGCGTTGCAGTCTTACGCGCACTTTACCTCGCCAATCCGCCGTTATCCGGATCTGTCGCTGCACCGTGCGATCAAGTATCTGCTGGCGCATGAGCAGGGGCATAAAGGCAACACGACTGAAACCGGTGGGTATCACTACTCCATGGAAGAGATGCTGCAACTGGGTCAGCACTGTTCCATGACCGAGCGCCGTGCGGATGAAGCGACGCGCGACGTGGCGGACTGGCTGAAGTGTGACTTTATGCTGGATCAGGTTGGTAACGTCTTTAAAGGCGTGATTGCCAGCGTCACCGGCTTTGGTTTCTTCGTGCGTCTGGATGAGCTGTTTATCGACGGCCTGGTGCACGTTTCCAGCCTCGATAATGATTACTACCGTTTCGATCAGGTCGGTCAACGTCTGATCGGCGAATCCGGCGGCCAGACCTACCGTCTGGGCGATCGGGTGGAAGTGAAGGTTGAAGCCGTAAATATGGACGACCGTAAGATCGACTTCAGCCTCATCTCCAGCGAGCGTGCTCCGCGGAACGTCGGCAAAACCGAGCGTGAGAAAGCGAAAAAAGGCGGCAACGGTAAAGCGGGCGGCAAGCGACGTCAGGCAGGTAAAAGAGTAAACTTTGAGCCAGACAGCGCCTTCCGTGGCGAAAAGAAGCAGAAGCCCAAGGCGGCAAAAAAAGACGCCCGAAAAGCGAAAAAGCCGTCGACTAAAACCCAGAAAATAGCGGCCGCCACCAAAGCGAAGCGCGCGGCGAAGAAACAGCAGGCGGAGTAATTTCCCCTCACCCTGACCCTCTCCCCAACGGGAGAGGGGAAATATTTATTACGAGAACCATCAATGAGTGAAATGATTTACGGCATCCACGCGGTGCAGGCCCTGCTGGAGCGCGCACCGGAGCGTTTTCAGGAAGTCTTTATTCTGAAAGGGCGCGAGGACAAACGTCTGATGCCGCTGATCCACGCGCTGGAAGCGCAGGGCGTCGTGATCCAGCTGGCGAACCGCCAGTATCTGGACGAGAAAAGCGAAGGTGCGGTGCACCAGGGCATCATCGCGCGCGTGAAGCCGGGCCGTCAGTATCAGGAGAACGATCTGCCGGATCTGATCGCTGAGCTGGATAACCCGTTCTTCCTGATCCTTGATGGCGTAACCGACCCGCACAACCTGGGTGCGTGCCTGCGTAGCGCCGATGCAGCAGGCGTGCATGCGGTGATTGTGCCAAGAGATCGTTCCGCGCAGCTTAACGCTACCGCTAAAAAAGTGGCCTGCGGCGCGGCGGAAAACGTTCCGCTGATCCGCGTGACTAACCTGGCGCGCACCATGCGTCTGTTGCAGGAAGAGAATATCTGGATCGTCGGCACGGCCGGTGAAGCGGATCACACCCTGTATCAGAGCAAAATGACCGGCCGAATGGCGCTGGTGATGGGTGCTGAAGGTGAAGGCATGCGTCGCCTGACCCGCGAGCACTGCGACGAGCTGATCAGCATTCCGATGGCGGGCAGCGTGTCATCCCTGAACGTTTCCGTTGCAACGGGCATCTGCCTGTTTGAAGCGGTGCGCCAGCGCGGATAGCCTGTTATGCCGGGTGGCGGCTTCGCCTTACCCGGCCTACAAAGGCACGGTACCGTAGGCCCGGTAAGCGCAGCGCCACCGGGCATTTACCTCACTCCTCTAACGACCGTAAATGGTCATCCTTCCTGAGCGTCATCAGCGCGAAAATACTCACCACCGCCGTTGCCATCACGTAGTAGGCCGGAATGTCCAGGTTGCCCGTCTGCTTAATCAGCCCGGTAATGATTAACCCCGCACAGCCCGAAAAAATCGCGTTCGATAACGAATAGGCCAGCCCCAGCCCGGTATAACGCACGCGCGTGGGGAACATCTCAGACAGCATTGCCGGCCCCGGTCCTGCCAGCATCCCCACCAGACCGCCCGCAATCAGCACCACCATCGCTTTAACTGCCAGCGTACTGGATTCTGCCTGTAAAATTTTCAGCAGCGGCAGGGCGAGGATCAGCAGGAGCACGGTGGCGATAATCATCACCGTTCGCCGCCCGATCCTGTCGCTCAGCATGCCCGACGGAATGATAGTAAGCGCAAACCCAATGTTAGAAATCACCGCAATCAGCAGCGCCTGGTTGAAACCGGTGTGCAGCGCAGATTGCAGATAGGTCGGCATAATCACCAGATAGGTATACCCCGCCGCAGACCAGACCATCACCCGGCCAATGCCCATCAGGATGGTTTTGAACGTGGCGGCGGTGCTGGCCTGAGTCATAACCGGTTTTTCCCTTTGCAGCACAAAGCTCGGCGTCTCTTCCATGCTCACCCGCAGCCATAGCGCGACCGCACCCATCGGCAACGCCAGGAAGAACGGAATGCGCCAGCCCCAGTCGTGCAGGGCGTCAGGAGAGAGAAGAGCGGAGAGCAACGCTACAATGCCTGCGCCCGCTAACAGCCCGAGCGCCACGGTGAAGGACTGCCATGCCCCGTAAAGGCCACGCTTGCCGCGCGGGGCGAACTCTGTCATTAACGAAACCGCACCGCCGTACTCTCCGCCCGCGAACAGTCCTTGCAGAATACGCAGGAGCGTAACGATCAGCGGCGCGGCAATGCCGATACTGGCGTAGACCGGCACAATGCCAATAGCGGCGGTGGCGAGCGTCATCAGTATCAGCACAATAATCAGCGTCGGCTTGCGGCCAATCCTGTCGCCAATGCGGCCAAAGACCACCGCACCCAGCGGGCGGAAGAAAAAGGCGATGGCGAACGAGGCCCAGGTGAGGATCAGGCTGGTCAGCTCCGCTTCCCCTTCAAGCTGGAAGAAGTTTCTGGCAATGACGGTTGCCAGAAAACCGTAAACCGCAAATTCATACCACTCAATGAAGTTGCCGATGGAGCCTGCAATTAATGCACGCTTGTGCGCATCCTGTTGCATAACGATCCTCACAAAAACGGGGTAAGAATAAATTATTCAGCATTAGCGAAGTAATGAAATAGTTTATTCTTATGTTCTGTGAGCTATTTCACGGATGATATCAACACGATCGCCGTCGTGTGACCCCTCTCCCATGCAGCGTGTTTGCCCTCTGTCCATACTTACCTTTATTGCCAATGAAAGGAGGGAGACAGCATGCACTGGCAGACGCATACCGTTTTTAATCAACCTGCACCGCTATCGAACAGCAACCTTTTCCTCTCTGATTGCGCCCTGCGCGATGCGGCAGCGCGTGAAGGGGCGGAGTGGGATCTGGATCTTCTTGCCAGCATCGGACAGCAGTTGGGCACGGCGGAGTCGCTGGAGCTGGGCAGGCTGGCGAACGTTAACCCGCCGGAACTGCTGCGTTATGACGCCACGGGAGCGCGGCTGGATGACGTCCGCTTTCATCCGGCATGGCATCTTCTGATGCAGGGGCTTTGCGCCAACCGGGTACACAACCTGGCGTGGGAAGAGGCGGCGCGAAAAGGATCGTTCGTCGCCCGGGCCGCGCGTTTCGTGCTGCATGCCCAGGTGGAGGCGGGAACGCTATGCCCGGTAACCATGACCTTTGCCGCCACGCCGCTGCTGCAACAGTTGCTGCCCAACCCCTTTCAGGACTGGTTAACCCCGCTGATGAGCGATCGTTACGATCCCCATCTCGCCCCGGGCGCGCAAAAGCGCGGCCTGCTGATCGGCATGGGGATGACGGAAAAGCAGGGCGGTTCGGACGTGCTCAGCAACACCACCAAAGCAGAAAAATGCAGCGATGGCAGTTACCGGCTGGTGGGGCACAAATGGTTTTTCTCCGTACCGCAGAGCGATGCGCATCTGGTGCTGGCGCAGGCGAAAGGCGGGTTGTCCTGCTTTTTTGTCCCGCGTTTTCTGCCCGACGGGCAGCGCAACGCGGTGCGTCTGGAGCGTCTGAAGGACAAACTCGGCAACCGCTCGAATGCCAGCAGTGAGGCTGAGTTTCTCGATGCTTCCGGCTGGCTGCTGGGCGAAGAGGGAGAAGGCGTCCGGCAAATTCTGAAGATGGGCGGGCTGACGCGCGTCGACTGCGCGCTTGGCAGTCACGGACTGATGCGTCGTGCGCTCTCGGTGGCGCTTTATCATGCCCATCAGCGGCAGACCTTCGGCAAGAATCTGATCGACCAGCCGTTAATGCGCGAGGTGCTAAGCCGGATGGCGCTGGTACTGGAAGGGCAGACGGCGCTGCTGTTCCGACTCGCCCGGGCGTGGGACAACCGTACCGATCCGCAGGAAGCCGCGTGGGCGCGGCTTTTCACGCCGGCGGCAAAATACAGCGTCTGCAAAGCGGGCATACCGTTTGTGGCAGAGGCAATGGAGGTGCTGGGTGGCGCAGGCTATTGCGAAGAGAGTGAGCTTCCGCGGCTGTACCGTGAAATGCCCGTTAACAGCATCTGGGAAGGCTCTGGCAATATTATGTGCCTGGATGTCCTGCGCGTGCTGGCGAAGCAGCCAGGCATTCTCGACCTGCTCGCCGATGATTTTGCGCAGGTAAAAGGCCAGGACAGGCACTTCGATCGCAGCTGGCGGCAGCTACAGCAGAAGCTGCGTAAGCCACAGGAAGCGCAGGGCAGGGAGATCGCGCAGCAGCTCTTTTTACTGGGCGCCGGAAGCCAGATGCTGCGACACGTATCGCCGCCCGTATCGCAGGCGTGGTGCCGCATGATGCTGGATGCCCGGGGCGGCACGCTGATGAGCGAGCAGGTGCAAAACGACCTGCTGCTGCGCGCCACGGGCCGGGTCGGTTAAGCCTTCAGTTGGAACAGGCTCACCAGCCGGGTGAGGTGCGACCCCTTCTCGCGCAGCGTCTGTGCCGTCTGCTCGCTGCGTGAGATACGATCGGCATTAATATGCGATGCCTCTCCGATGTGCGTCATCGCCAGATTCACCTGGCGAATCCCCGCAGACTGCTCGCGGGACGCGTGATTGATCTCGGTGACAAGCTGGCTGATGTTATCGATATGAACGATGATGGAGTCCATCGCCAGGCGCGTTTTTTCAGACAGCGCGTGGCCTTCGCTTACCTTGTTCAGCGTGTCGCCAATCAGCTGTTCAATCTCTTTAACCGCGTTGGCGCTGCGTGCCGCCAGGGCGCGCACTTCCTGCGCCACCACGGCGAAACCTTTGCCGTGTTCGCCCGCCCGCGCCGCTTCTACCGCCGCATTGAGCGCCAGAATATTGGTCTGGAAAGCGATGGACTCAATCACGCGGGTGATGTCTTCAATGCGTTTTGATGCGTCGCGAATATCATCCATGGTGGATACTGCGTGGGTCACCGTCTCTCCACCCTGATGCACCGCGCGCGAGGTTTCACCCACCAGCTGCTGCGTTTGTTCCATGTTAGCGGCGTTTTGCTGCACGGTCGCGGCTAACTGCTCCATGCTGGCGGAGGTCTCCTCAACGCTGCTGGCCTGCTTGTTGATCTGCTCAGAGATCTCGCCGGTGTCTGAAGCCAGCGCGTTAGTCCCCAGATGGATCTCGCCTGCGGCCTCGCGGACCTGCAACACGATTTTTTGCAGACCGCCGCCGATGCCGTTAATGGCGTCAACCAGCTGGCCGACTTCATCCTGTCGCGTGACCGGCAGGCTGGCACGTAGATCGCCTGCGGCATACTGCCGGGCAAGCTCAATTACCGCGCGCAGCGGACGGGTCAGCATCCGGCGAATGAGGATAACGAACAGGCCCGCGAAGAGTGCGGATAACACCACGCCCGCCATCAGGAAGCGATCGCGCAGGGTGGTGACGCTTGAAAGCAGTACGGCCTTGTCCACTTCACCCACGATGGTCCAGTTCCAGCCCGCCAGCGGCGTGTAGGCGACTTTGAGCGTACGGCCATCCGCGCTCACGCGTTCCAGCGTGCCGGGTTTGTCACTCAGAAGCTGCTGCTGCGTCGCGGCGTCCCAGGCGGGCAGTTTGCCCTCTTCGCTGGCGTGGAACAGGTACTGTCCGCGCGTTTTACCGCTGCTGCGGTCCAGCACGTAGAAATGACCGCTCTCGCCCAGACGACGGTTAAGGATTTTCTCGCGCATGACGTTCCACGAATGGGTGATGTCCACGCCGACAAAGATAATCCCGATAACCTGGCCTTCCGCATTCTTAATAGGCTGGTATTGCGTGATGTAGCGCTTGCCGAACAGCAGAGCGAGACCACGATAGACTTCCCCTTTCGTGACGGCGGCAAATGCCGGGCTGGTGGTATCCAGAACGGTTCCGATCGCGCGGTCACCGTTCTCTTTGCGCAGCGACGTTGCCACGCGAATAAAATCGTTACCGCTGCGGACAAACAGCGTCGAGATAGCCCCCGTTCGGCTCAGGAAGTCATCAGAAAGCGTATTGTTTTCATGCAACTCCGTTTCACCGCCCTTCAGCAGAGGAACGGTAAGGCCGTTAATGGTCCGGCTCTGGCTGCTGTCGCTGTTCAGTGGCTGTGGCAAAAAGGTAGTGAACAGACGGGTATAGCTCTCGACCTCTTCGCTCAGGCTGGTGTTGAACATCTCTACCATATCCACCATGCCGGCAGACTGGTTATGCAGGTCTTCAACCGCAAGATCTTCAAGCTGCTGGCTGGCGTTGTGGCTCAACAGGAAAGTGAACAGCAAAAAAAGCGTGGCGACACTTGCACCTGTAAGCAGCGATAGCTTCGTGCCCAGACCTGCCCGACGGAAAAAAGTGATCATAAATTGCTCATCATTGAAAAGGTATGGCTGTTCAACGGCAGAGCGGAGAGAACGTTTATCTTTTAACTGTAACTTAATGTTACGGGATTGTTTTTATTGCGTTTCTGGAGAGATAAAAAATTTGCAAAAGTGAAAAGCCACTAAAGTTAAGTGGCTTTTATCGGAAGGGATTATGCATAAAGAATGGCCTGTACGCGCCAGAGATTAACATGGTGATCTTCCTGCATCTGGACGATGCGATACCAGGAGGCACCCTGTTCATCGGCCTTCAGGGCGACGACACGTTCCACGTCTTGCGGACTCCCCGTTATATTGTTAACGGAGATCTGACCAATCTCGTTCAGGCCCGTGACGCAATCCGCGCTGGCAAATTCGGCTGACTGCGCCGTGGTGCTCAGCAGGCCTGCTGAAAGTAATAGCGTCGTTAAAGCAAGGGTTCGTTTCATCGTCAGCTCCTTTTCACGTGTCTCCGGTATCCGCCGGGCAATCCTTCGCGAATAAACGCATTTCCATTGTTGCTGGCATGCAGTTTATTGTGGACAGGAAAATGTCTATGGACGAAAAGCAGTGTAAAGGTCGTTCAAATGATGATGCCTACTTACGGTACAAAATTCCCTGCGCGTACCACTGTCCCGTAATAATGGTTTCATCAATCATAATGATGACGTAATAATCTGCTTTTGCGGCAACGGCCTGCGCTTCAATTGCGTCTTCTGCATCATCCGGTGAACCGCGAACCATCGCGGATACGGTTCCCAGGCGTTGTAATCCTTCCGTCTGATTACGACGAATTTCCTGGGGACGATCGGTAACCGGCGGTGCCGGTTCTGGCGTACCCTGCAATACGGAACATCCGCCGAGCAGTGTGACCAGCAATAAAGCGGTAAGCCTGCGCATAGCCCTGTCTCTTTTCCTGATAGCCATAGTGTAGTTGTCTGCGAATTTAGTTTTGGGGGAATGTTCCCGAAGTGTTATCTGGAACGTAGATTTCGAATGAAAATATCGTGAAACCGTAATCCAGCTCTCAACATTATGAATCATTCATCAGCACAGGATCGACAATGATTGAAATTGAAACGCGCCGCCTGAATGACCATGAAATCCTCCATGCTTTTCCGGCAGGTAAAGGTGAACAACCGCTGCCGGCGGTGGTTTTCTATCATGGCTTTCTCTCCTCGAAGCTGGTCTACAGCTATTTTGCCGTCGCGCTGGCGCAGGCCGGCTTTCGCGTCGTCATGCCTGATGCGCCGAACCATGGTGCACGCTTTAACGGCGATGAGCAGGCGCGGCTGGGGCTGTTCTGGCAAACGCTGCACGGCAATCTGACCGAGTTCGCCGGGCTGCGTGACGCGCTCTTACAGGCGGGGCTGGTGGAGGGGAAACGGCTGGCGGTCGCAGGCGCATCAATGGGGGGAATGACGGCGCTGGGGATCATGACCAGGCATCCTGAGGTGACGTCCGTGGCTTGCCTGATGGGGTCGGGCTACTTTACGTCACTGGCAAAGACGCTGTTTCCGTCGCAGGCACCTCAGGAGATTGAGGCTCTGTTGTCTGAATGGGACGTCAGCCACGCGCTTTCGCGGCTGGCCGATCGTCCGCTGCTGCTCTGGCATGGAGATGCCGACGACGTTGTACCGCCCGGTGAAACGTTCCGTCTGCAACAGGCGCTACAGCGCGAAGGGCTGGACAGCAATCTGACCTGCCAGTGGGGAGCCGGTGTCCGGCACCGCATTACCCCGGCAGCACTGGAGGCGACGGTGGCGTTTTTCCGCCAGCATCTTTAAACGCGGAGCACCTTAACACCCTGATCCTCAAGCTTGCTGAGGATCTCAGGGTTGGCGTTTTTGCCGGTGATCACCATGCTGATTTGCTCGGCGCGGCTGAAAAGCATGCCGGCGCGTTCACCGACCTTGCTGCTGTCGACCAGCACCACCAGCTTGCCTACCACGTTAAGCATGTTTTGTTCCGCCATTGCGGTGAGCATATCGGTTTTATACAGGCCATCCGCCGTCAGACCCTTGCCGCTGGTAAACATCCAGTGCCCGGCATAAAGGCTATTTTCACTGTCTTGCGGGCTGAGGGTAATGGACTGGCTCTTGTTGTACTGGCCGCCCATGATCACCACGCTTTCATGTTCTTGATCAATGAGATAGTTGGCCAGCGGCAGGTAGTTGGTAATGATTTGCACCGGTTTGCCGCACATCTCGCGGCCCAGCAGAAACGCCGTCGAGCCGCAGTTGATCACCACGCTCTCGCCGGGATTCACCAGCTGTGACGCCGCTCGGGCAATCCGCACCTTTTCATCGTGATTCTGCGCCTGGTGGATGTTCATTGGCGTCCAGCGTGGACGCTGCTGGCTGATAGCCTCTGCGCCGTTGCGGACTTTTTTCAGCTTGCCGCTCTCATCCAGCTTGTTGATGTCCCGCCGCGCGGTAGCGGGGGAGATCCCTAAACGTTCGATCACTTTCTCGACGGTGATAAACCCTGTTTGCGCCAGGAGTTCCAGTAAAATTTGATGCCGTTGCGCTTCCGTCATGAGCTATTCCGATAAGAATTGATTTGAAAAGATAATATTTGAAATAGCGTGAAATTACTAAAATAAAAATGACATCGCCAGACGCAGGGTCTGGCGACTGGGCTTCACAATCAGAGGAAGGATTTAAACGGCAGGTCTGGCTCAATAGTAAAGCAATCATCGAAGCCACGCGGGTAGTGGTACTCAAGATTGTCTTTATCCAGCGGCCAGGTGAATTTGCCGCCAACCTGCCAGATGAACGGCTTGAAGCCATACTTGAGGCGGTCTTTTTTCATCTCCCACAGGACGCGGATCTCTTGCGGATCGGCCTGGAAGTTTGACCAGATATCGTGATGGAACGGGATCACCACTTTGGTGTTCAGCGCTTCCGCCATGCGCAGCATATCCGCGCTGGTCATTTTGTCCGTAATACCGCGCGGGTTTTCCCCGTAGGAGCCAAGCGCCACGTCAATCTGATGCTCGTTGCCGTGCTTCGCGTAGTAGTTAGAGTAGTGGGAATCTCCGCTGTGATACAGGGAGCCGCCCGGCGTCTTGAACAGGTAGTTCACCGCGCGCTCGTCCATCCCGTCTGGCAGTACGCCTGCGGCTTTCTGGTCGGCAGGCAGGGTAATCAGCGCGGTGCGGTCAAAAGCATCCAGGGCGTGAATTTCAATGTCTTTGATTTTCACCACGTCGCCCGGCTTCATCACGATGCAGCGCTCTTGTGGTACGCCCCAGCCGATCCACAAATCCACGCAGGTCTGCGGCCCGATGAACGGTACGTCGTCCGCGCAGTTTTGCATCACCGCGGCCGCCACGTTTACGTCAATGTGATCGTTGTGATCGTGGGTAGAGAGCACGGCGTCGATCTGGCGAATGGCAAAAGGATCAAGCACAAAAGGCGTGGTGCGCAGGTTCGGCTGAAGTTTTTCCACCCCGGCCATACGCTGCATCTGGTGGCCTTTTTTCATCAGCGGATTGCCGTGGCTCTGCTTGCCGGTGCCGCACCAGAAATCGACGCAAATGTTGGCGCCGCCTTCTGACTTCAGCCAGATGCCGGTGCAGCCCAGCCACCACATCGCAAAGGTGCCAGGAGCAACCTGTTCCTGCTCGATCTCTTCGTTCAGCCAGCTACCCCACTCTGGAAAGGTGCTCAGGATCCATGATTCACGGGTGATGGTTTCCACTTTACTCATCGTTTGACTCCTGCTTTTGATCAAAAATAATCATTATGTGATTTGTTGTGATTAATGCTGGCACTGTTTGCATCGATTTGCAATGGCTGGTGTGCGGAAAATTCCCCTCTTCACATCACAGAAAAACCCTCTGTTCGTTGGTAAGATAACCGCTATATATCATTAACCTGATGAATTTTAAGAATTAATCTGCTGTGCTTTATCGGTAGTGAAAATCATTACAAAAGCTATGGAAATAAATTGCGTGATCCGTCACAAATAATCAAATGCAATCTTGTGATGATTATTTGTGATTAATAGAGTGATGGCACCAACCACACAAGGATTACCCCTTGTGTTCTCACTTTCTGGAGAGAGTTATGGAGATCCTCTACAACGTCTTTACCGTGTTCTTTAATCAGGTAATGACCAACGCCCCGCTGTTGCTGGGTATCGTGACGTGCCTGGGTTACATCCTGCTGCGCAAAAGCGTCAGCGTGATTATCAAAGGCACCATCAAAACCATCATTGGTTTTATGCTGTTGCAGGCGGGGTCTGGCATTCTGACCAGCACGTTTAAGCCGGTCGTTGCCAAAATGTCTGAGGTGTACGGCATTAACGGCGCCATCTCTGATACTTACGCGTCCATGATGGCCACTATCGATCGCATGGGTGATGCGTACAGTTGGGTTGGGTATGCGGTACTGCTCGCGCTGGCGCTGAACATCATTTACGTGCTCCTGCGTCGCATCACCGGCATTCGTACCATCATGCTTACCGGACACATCATGTTCCAGCAGGCGGGGCTGATTGCCGTTTCTCTCTATATCTTCGGCTACCCAATGTGGACCACGGTCATCTGCACGGCAGTGCTGGTCTCGCTTTACTGGGGCATCACCTCCAACATGATGTACAAGCCCACGCAGGACGTCACGGACGGCTGCGGCTTTTCCATCGGTCACCAGCAGCAGTTTGCCTCCTGGATTGCCTACAAAGTTGCGCCTTATCTGGGCAAAAAAGAGGAAAGTGTCGAAGACCTCAAGCTGCCTGGCTGGTTGAATATCTTCCACGACAACATCGTCTCAACGGCGATTGTGATGACCCTTTTCTTCGGTGCCATTCTGCTCTCCTTCGGCATTGACGTGGTGCAGGCCATGGCGGGTAAAACCCACTGGACGGTCTATATCCTACAAACCGGCTTCTCTTTCGCCGTGGCCATTTTCATCATCACCCAGGGCGTGCGCATGTTCGTCGCCGAACTCTCTGAGGCGTTCAACGGTATCTCCCAGCGCCTTATCCCTGGCGCGGTACTGGCGATTGACTGTGCGGCTATCTATAGCTTTGCGCCAAACGCCGTGGTCTGGGGCTTTATGTGGGGCACCATCGGCCAGCTGATTGCGGTCGGCATCCTGGTGGGCTGTGGCTCCTCCATCCTGATTATTCCCGGCTTTATCCCGATGTTCTTCTCCAACGCCACCATCGGCGTGTTTGCGAACCACTTCGGCGGATGGCGCGCCGCGCTCAAGATCTGCCTGGTGATGGGCATGGTTGAAATCTTCGGCTGCGTGTGGGCGGTCAAGCTCACTGGCATGAGCGCCTGGATGGGCATGGCGGACTGGTCAATTCTGGCACCGCCGATGATGCAGGGCTTTGCCTCCGTCGGGCTGGTTTTTATGGCCGTCATCATCCTGATTGCATTGACTTATATGTTCTTCGCTGGCCTTTCGCTGCGGGCTGAAGAAGATGCGGAAAAACAAACAGCAGAAGTTTCTGCTCACTAAGGAGTTTCGATTATGACCGTACGTATCCTGGCTGTGTGTGGCAATGGGCAAGGAAGCTCCATGATCATGAAAATGAAAGTGGACCAGTTTTTAACCCAGTCAAACATTGACCACACGGTGAACAGCTGCGCAGTGGGTGAATACAAAAGTGAACTGAACGGCGCGGACATCATCATCGCCTCAACGCACATTGCCGGTGAGATTAGCGTCTCGGGTAACAAATACGTGGTAGGCGTGCGCAACATGCTGTCGCCCGCGGATTTTGGACCAAAACTGCTGGACGTGATCAAAGAACACTTCCCACAGGACGTGAAGTAAGGACGCCACATGAAACTACGTGATTCGCTGGCAGAGAATAACTCCATCCTTTTACAGGCCGACGCCAGCACCTGGCAGGACGCGGTGAAGCTGAGCGTGGATCTGCTGGTTAAGGCGAACGTTGTCGAGCCGCGTTATTACCAGGCCATTCTGGACGGCGTGTCGCAGCACGGCCCCTATTTTGTGATTGCCCCGGGGCTGGCCATGCCGCATGGACGTCCAGAAGAGGGCGTCAGGAAAACCGGTTTTGCGCTGGTGACGCTGAAAACGCCGCTGGTGTTCAACCACGAAGATAACGACCCGGTCGATATCCTCATCACCATGGCGGCTGTCGATGCCAACACCCACCAGGAGGTGGGGATCATGCAAATCGTCAATCTGTTTGAGGACGAAGCCAATTTCGACCGTTTACGCGCCTGCCGTACCGCGCAGGAAGTACTGGATTTAATTGATCACGCCACTGCGGCGGCAGTTTAAGAGGGAATTGAATATGTCTTTACCAATGTTACAGGTCGCGCTGGATAACCAGACGCTGTCTCACGCCTACGAAACCACCCGCCTGATTGCGAAAGAAGTCGACATCATCGAAGTGGGCACCATTCTGTGCGTAGGCGAAGGCGTGCGCGCCGTTCGTGACCTGAAAGCGCTCTACCCGCATAAAATCGTGCTCGCAGATGCCAAAATCGCCGATGCGGGCAAAATTCTCTCTCGCATGTGCTTCGAAGCCAACGCTGACTGGGTCACCGTGATTTGCTGTGCGGATATCAACACCGCGAAAGGTGCCCTGGATGTGGCAAAAGAGTTTAACGGCGACGTGCAAATAGAGCTGACCGGTTTCTGGACCTGGGAGCAGGCGCAGGCGTGGCGCGACGCGGGTATCCAGCAGGTGGTATATCACCGCAGCCGCGATGCGCAGGCCGCAGGCGTGGCGTGGGGCGAGGCCGATATCAGCGCGATCAAACGCCTGGCCGATATGGGCTTCAAAGTCACCGTTACCGGTGGCCTGGCGCTGGAAGATCTGCCGCTGTTCAAGGGTATTCCAATCCACGTCTTTATTGCCGGCCGCAGCATTCGCGACGCGGCATCTCCGGTGGAAGCGGCGCGTCAGTTCAAACGCTCCATCGCTCAGCTTTGGGGCTAAGGAGCGGGTATGTTGTCAAAACAGGTCCCGCTTGGCATCTATGAAAAGGCACTCCCTGCGGGGGAGTGCTGGCTGGAGCGGTTACAGCTGGCGAAGCAGCTGGGTTTTGATTTTGTCGAAATGTCGGTGGATGAGACGGACGAGCGCCTTTCTCGCCTGGACTGGACCCGCGAGCAGCGTCTGGCGCTGGTGAGCGCCATTGCCGAAACCGGCGTGCGGGTGCCATCCATGTGCCTGAGCGCGCACCGTCGTTTTCCGCTTGGCAGTGAAGACGATGCCGTGCGCGCTGAAGGGCTGGAGATCATGCGCAAAGCCATTCGTTTTGCGCAGGATGTCGGCATCCGCGTGATCCAGCTGGCGGGTTACGACGTTTACTATCAGGACGCCAACGATGAAACGCGCCGTCGTTTCCGGGACGGCCTGAAAGAGAGCGTTGAGATGGCCAGCCGCGCGCAGGTGACGCTGGCGATGGAGATCATGGATTATCCCTTGATGAACTCCATCAGCAAGGCGCTGGGCTACGCACACTACCTGAACAACCCGTGGTTCCAGCTGTATCCGGATATCGGCAACCTGTCGGCATGGGATAACGACGTACAGATGGAGCTTCAGGCAGGCATCGGGCATATCGTGGCGGTGCACGTCAAAGATACCCGTCCCGGCGTGTTTAAAAACGTGCCGTTCGGCTCCGGGGTGGTGGATTTCGAACGGTGCTTCCAGACGCTCAAACAGACCGGCTATTGCGGGCCTTATCTGATTGAGATGTGGAGCGAAACTGCGGACGACCCGGCGGCAGAAGTGGCGAAAGCCAGGGACTGGGTGCGCGAACGCATGGCGCGGGCAGGCCTGCTGGAGGCGGAACATGCTTAAGCTAAAACAGCAGGTCTTTGAGGCCAATATGGATCTGCCGCGCTATGGCCTGGTGACGTTCACCTGGGGCAACGTGAGCGCCATCGATCGCGAGCAGGGGCTGGTGGTGATTAAGCCGAGCGGCGTAGCCTATGATGCCATGCGCGCTGAAGATATGGTGGTGGTTGACCTCGAAGGACACGTCGTTGAGGGCAAATGGCGCCCTTCTTCAGATACGGCAACCCATCTGGCGCTGTACCAGCGTTATCCGTCTCTGGGGGGCGTTGTTCACACCCACTCCACGCACGCGACCGCCTGGGCGCAGGCTGGGCTGGCAATTCCGGCGCTGGGCACAACCCATGCGGACTACTTCTTCGGTGATATTCCCTGCACGCGCGCGTTAACGCAGGCTGAAGTCGAAGGTGAGTACGAACTCAACACCGGCAGGGTCATTATCGACACGCTGGGTGAGACGGAACCACTGCACACGCCGGGGATTGTGGTGTACCAGCATGGACCGTTCTCGTGGGGTAAAGATGCGCATGACGCCGTGCATAACGCGGTGGTCATGGAAGAGGTGGCTCGAATGGCGTGGATTGCGCGCGGCATTAACCCGCAGCTTCAGGGCATTGATGATCACCTGATGAACAAGCATTTCATGCGTAAGCACGGACCCAATGCTTATTACGGGCAGAAGTGAATATGTGCTCTGGAATACCGAAACAGCTGTAACCGGTGGTATTCCGGGGCCATTCATAAAAAAAGCCCCCGCGCAGGGGGCAAGTCATTTATTGCTTTGATTTTCGTTGGCTTTCCTGGTGCTGGCGATAAAACGTTACTGGTAGATACCTGCACTGGCGTGCATATTGCCGTTGCTGCCGGGCTCACGTGTCAGCATGACGTGATAGTATTTTGCGCCCCGCGCGTCGGTTTCTTCATTCAGCGCCCGATCTGCTTCACTTTCAGTGGCGAAGTTATGATTGATGTAAATTACGCCTAAGCTCTGCACATCATCCATGTTTCTGGCCTGTCGGCTGTCTATCCTGATGGCTGCCATTGCATTTGCACTGAGCAAAAGCGCAGCCAAAATGGCGATTGCGATTCTTTTCATGATATGCGCTCCACGACTGCGTGCGGTGATACGGGGTAATGCGCTCCTTCTCTGTTTAAGGGATTCTGATTAAAGTGTAATCGCTCCTCTGGTTGCGATGGGTGACCATTTCTGATGGTGTTGTTCAAAAAAACAGCGCTTCTGATGCGAGTGATTTTAAATCACCCACTTAGATCAGCTTTACGCTTTGTGCGAATTATTTGTGCAATCACCTTGTGTTTAGCGGGGAGCGCAAGTATTATGACGCGTCAATTTTTCAGCCGACCTTTAACACGTTCCTTGCCTCCCCGGGCCTCGGCTGACCCAGACAGGAGGCTGAATAATCCGTAAGGAGCAATTCGATGCGTCATTACGAAATCGTTTTTATGGTCCATCCTGACCAGAGCGAACAGGTTCCGGGTATGATCGAGCGTTACTCTGCTGCCATCACTGGTGCAGAAGGCACGATCCACCGTCTGGAAGACTGGGGCCGCCGTCAGCTGGCTTACCCAATCAACAAACTGCACAAAGCTCACTACGTTCTGATGAACGTTGAAGCGCCGCAGGAAGTGATTGATGAGCTGGAAACTACCTTCCGCTTCAACGATGCCGTTATCCGCAGCATGGTTATGCGTACCAAACACGCAGTGACCGAAGCATCTCCGATGGTTAAAGCGAAAGACGAGCGCCGTGAGCGTCGCGATGATTTCGCAAACGAAACCGCAGATGATTCTGATGCTGGGGATTCTGAAGAGTAATTTCTGATGACCAACCGTCTGGTGTTGTCCGGCACCGTGTGCAGGACCCCCCTTCGAAAGGTCAGCCCATCAGGAATTCCGCATTGCCAGTTCGTGCTTGAGCATCGTTCTGTGCAAGAGGAAGCCGGGTTTCACCGGCAGGCGTGGTGCCAAATGCCCGTTATTATTAGCGGACACGAAAACCAGGCCATTACTCACAGTTTAACGGTCGGTAGCGCAGTAATCGTTCAGGGGTTCATCTCTTGCCACAAGGCAAAGAACGGCCTGAGCAAAATGGTTCTGCATGCCGAGCAGATTGATTTGATAGATACTGGAGACTAGCCAAATGGCACGTTATTTCCGTCGTCGCAAGTTCTGCCGTTTCACCGCGGAAGGCGTTCAAGAGATCGACTATAAAGATATCGCAACGCTGAAAAACTACATCACCGAAAGCGGTAAGATTGTCCCAAGCCGTATCACCGGTACTCGTGCAAAATATCAGCGTCAGCTGGCTCGCGCTATCAAACGCGCTCGCTACCTGTCTCTGCTGCCGTACACTGATCGTCATCAGTAATCGGGCACGGTCCATTAATACGACTTTAAGAGGATAAGGTAATGCAAGTTATTCTGCTTGATAAAGTAGCAAACCTGGGCAGCCTGGGTGATCAGGTAAACGTTAAAGCGGGTTACGCTCGTAACTTCCTGGTACCACAGGGTAAAGCTGTTCCAGCTACTAAGAAAAACGTAGAGTTTTTCGAAGCACGTCGTGCTGAACTGGAAGCCAAACTGGCTGACGTTCTGGCGGCTGCTAACGCTCGCGCTGAAGCAATCAACGCACTGGGCACCGTTACCATCGCGTCTAAAGCTGGCGACGAAGGTAAACTGTTCGGTTCCATCGGTACCCGCGATATCGCTGATGCAGTCACTGCGGCAGGCGTTAAAGTGGCTAAGAGCGAAGTTCGTATGCCGAACGGCGTTCTGCGTACCACTGGTGAGCACGAAGTTGACTTCCAGGTTCACAGCGAAGTGTTCGCTAAACTGGTTGTTAACGTAGTAGCTGAGTAATTTTTTACTCTGCTCACGTCGAAGCGCCGGCCTTGTGCCGGCGTTTTGCTTTTTAGCGTGACCCTACGTCATGTTTTGCTATTGTAAGGTCGCTATTCCTGACGCATTCTCTGATAATAAATTGAAACGCAATTTTATTTATGAGATTTGTCATGGATACCGCTCTGCCCACGCCCGTCTTTGCCCGTCGAAATGTGGCCTATGCCTGCGCCACGCTCTGCTGTCTGCTTTGGGGAAGCTCTTACCCGGCCATTAAAAGCGGCTACGAACTCTTTCAGATCGCGACCGATGATATCCCATCCAAAGTCGTCTTTGCCGGATACCGTTTTCTGTTTGCCGGTGTGCTGCTGCTGCTCTTTGCCCTGGCCCAGCGAAAACCGATTGGCAGGCTCACGCCCACGCAGTTTGGCCAGCTCACGATCCTCGGGCTTACCCAGACCACCATCCAGTACACCTTCTTTTATATCGGTCTGGCCTACACCACCGGGGTGAACGGCTCGATCATGAATGCCACCGGCACCTTCTTCAGCGTGCTGCTGGCGCACTTTATCTACCACAATGACAAACTCAGCTACAACAAAACGCTGGGCTGCGTTCTGGGCTTCGCCGGGGTGATGCTGGTGAACTTCCACGGCGGGTTACGTGATTTCCAGTTTGTCTGGCAGGGTGACGGATTTGTTGTGCTGGCGGCCTTTATTCTCTCTGCCGCCACGCTTTACGGGAAACGCATTTCCCAGACCGTTGACCCGACTGTGATGACGGGCTGGCAGCTGGCGATAGGCGGGGCGGCACTGGTTGCGGGAGGCTATATCACGGGCGGAACGCTGGAAGTGCACAGCATGAAGGCCGTCGCCGTGCTGGGATACCTGACGCTGCTCTCATCCGTGGCGTTCGCCCTGTGGAGCGCGCTGCTGAAGGTGAACCGCGTGAGCATGATTGCTCCGTTCAACTTTGTCATTCCTGTTGCAGGGACGGTGCTTTCCGCCATCTTCCTCGGCGAAAACATTCTGGACATCAAATACGCGATTGCCCTGGTGCTGGTCTGTTCGGGGATCTGGTGGGTGAACAAGCGGAGCGCCTGAGAAATGACGTGCCGGGAGGCGGCTTCGCCTGACCCGGCCTACGGGAACTAGCGTGCCCGGATAAAACTGCCGTCCGGCTGACGGGTAAACAGCACCTGCTGACCATTCCCCGTGTCAATGGTCAGCCCCGTCACTACGCCGCTGGCATTCTGGCGGATCTGCACCATCTGACCATTTTGCAGGTTGCTGAGCGGTTTGCCTGCCCCTTCAACCTGCGCCATGGCATACACATCCGTTGCCGGCAGGTTGTGGTCGCGGAACAGCTGGGCAAGGGTTTTCCCTGACTCTACGCGATACGAACGCCACTGCTGCTCAATGCCGGTCGGCTGTTGTACCTGCGGCTCTGAAGGAGCGGCGGCCTGCTCCTGATCTTCCTGAACGGGTTCAGGTTCAACCGGCGCAACCTGGCCCGGATCGTTAGAGGGCGTGACCAGCTGCGTCTGCATCGGCTGTGAATCCGGCTGCGGCTGGCTTTGCGACTGGATATCCAGCTCCGCATTCCGGCTGACCGGCGCGGTATCCACGTTGTCACTGCCGGAAGGAAGCAGGAAGCCGATGACGATCAGCAGCGCGCCAATGATAATGCCTCTGCGGTGCAAAGGCGGCAGCGGGTCCATGATGCGAAAGTTATCCGGCGCATGCCAGATTTTCGCCAGGGTAGGTTTCAGTTCAAATCGCCCGGGCATGGCTCTCCTCCTGCTCCGCGTCTTTTTATCCTGTCCTGAGAAGTGTAGTTTGCTAACTGCCTGATGGGCGTAACAAAGCCAGCTTTCGTGACATATATTTGGGAAAATCCTGACGGCTACTATTGTTTCCGTTTCGCCGCTGTTTGTCACCTTTACTTAAGACAAAGTTTTACCCATAAGGGCATGGCTGATATGCTGCCCGCTACTTTAAATGTGATGGAAGGAAAACCCATGACCACCCCGACTTTTGACACTATCGAAGCGCAGGCAAGCTACGGCATCGGCTTGCAGGTAGGACAGCAGCTGAGCGAATCCGGCCTGGAAGGTCTGTTACCGGAAGCGCTGGTGGCGGGTATCGCTGATGCGCTGGAAGGCAAGCAACCCGCCGTGCCGGTTGACGTTGTGCACCGTGCGCTGCGTGAAATTCACGAACGTGCTGACGCCGTGCGTCGCGCGCGTTTCGAAGAGATGGCGGCAGAAGGCGTTAAATATCTGGAAGAGAACCGCGAGCGTGAAGGCGTGAACAGCACCGAATCCGGCTTGCAGTTCCGCGTAATCAATCAGGGTGATGGTGCCATCCCGGCGCGTACCGACCACGTTCGCGTACACTACACCGGTAAGCTGATCGACGGTACCGTGTTCGACAGCTCCGTTGCGCGTGGCGAACCGGCTGAGTTCCCGGTTAACGGCGTTATCCCAGGCTGGATCCAAGCCCTGACCCTGATGCCGGTAGGCTCAAAGTGGGAACTGACCATCCCGCACAACCTGGCTTACGGCGAGCGCGGCGCTGGCGCGTCCATTCCGCCATTCAGCACCCTGGTGTTTGAAGTCGAGCTGCTGGAAATCCTGTAATCGGTTTTTCTTATTTTCCTCTCTCCAGTCGGGGAGAGGAAAATAGCGATAAAACCTGGAGTTACGACGGAATCAACATTTTGTATTGCAAACGAAACTGTTACGTGTATTTTTGTGAGCTGTTTCGCGCTGTATGAGTGATATGACACTCACTTTCAACATATTATTAACATAATATCCAAATCATAGTATTCATCCCGCCGATTCTTACCTACTATCGATTAGTCCTTACAAAGGGACCGTCATTTATTTGGCGTATTTAAAGGCCAGAAGAGCCGTAACAACACAGACAGGCATAAACAGGAAAATATCACATGGTAGATCAGGTCAAAGTCGCCGCCGCGGAAGAGGCGACGTCTGAACAGTCGCTACGGCGAAATCTCACAAACCGTCACATTCAGCTCATTGCCATTGGGGGCGCCATCGGCACCGGGCTGTTTATGGGATCGGGCAAAACCATCAGTCTTGCCGGCCCGTCGATCATCTTCGTTTATATGATCATCGGTTTTATGCTCTTCTTCGTGATGCGTGCAATGGGTGAACTGCTGCTCTCGAACCTCGAATATAAATCCTTCAGCGATTTCGCGTCCGACCTGCTCGGTCCTTGGGCAGGCTATTTCACCGGCTGGACCTACTGGTTCTGCTGGGTGGTCACAGGTATGGCGGACGTTGTCGCCATCACGGCCTACGCGCAGTTCTGGTTCCCCGGCCTGTCGGACTGGGTGGCCTCGCTGGCGGTGATTATCCTGCTGCTGAGCCTTAACCTCGCCACCGTAAAAATGTTCGGTGAGATGGAGTTCTGGTTCGCGATGATCAAAATCGTTGCCATCGTCGCGCTGATTGTCGTCGGGCTGGTGATGGTGCTGACGCACTTCCAGTCGCCAACCGGCGTTCAGGCGTCGTTTGCCCATCTGTGGAATGACGGCGGCTGGTTCCCGAAAGGCATCAGCGGCTTCTTTGCCGGCTTCCAGATTGCGGTGTTCGCGTTCGTGGGGATTGAGCTGGTCGGCACCACGGCGGCGGAAACCAAAGATCCGGAGAAATCCCTGCCGCGCGCGATTAACTCCATCCCGTTGCGTATCATCATGTTCTACGTATTCGCGCTGATTATCATTATGTCCGTGACGCCGTGGAGCTCGGTGGTGCCAACCAAGAGCCCGTTCGTTGAGCTGTTTGTGCTGGTCGGTCTGCCGGCGGCGGCAAGCCTGATTAACTTCGTGGTGCTTACCTCTGCGGCGTCGTCTGCGAACAGCGGCGTGTTCTCCACCAGCCGTATGCTGTTCGGACTGGCGCAGGAGGGCGTTGCCCCGAGCGCGTTTGCCAAACTCTCAAAACGCGCGGTGCCGGCGAAAGGGCTGACCTTCTCCTGCATCTGCCTGCTGGGCGGCGTGGTGATGCTTTACGTCAACCCGAGCGTAATCGGCGCGTTCACCATGATCACCACGGTGTCGGCGATCCTGTTCATGTTCGTCTGGACCATCATCCTCTGCTCGTACCTGGTGTACCGCAAGCAGCGTCCACACCTGCACGAGAAGTCGATCTACAAGATGCCGCTGGGCAAGCTGATGTGCTGGGTGTGCATGGCGTTCTTCGTCTTTGTGCTGGTGCTGCTGACGCTGGAAGACGATACCCGTCAGGCGCTGATCGTCACGCCACTGTGGTTTATCGCGCTGGGGCTGGGCTGGCTGTTTATCGGTAAGAAACGTATGGCAAGTATGCGTTAAGCATGTTGCCGGGTGGCGCTGACGCTTACCCGGCCTACGTTCGAGGACGTTGTAGGCCCGGTAAGCGCTAGCGCTACCGGGCTTTTTTATTTATCAGCCAATGCCCGCGGGAACAGCACGTTATTCTCAAGACTGATGTGCTCCATCAGGTCGTCAATCATCTCATTAATGCCGTTGTACATGGCTTTCCAGGTGGTGCACGCCTCAGGCGGCGGCGTGACGTTGTTGGTGGTGTGTTTGATCACCTCCAGCAGTTCGCCCGCGTCATCATGTTCGCTTTCCATCACGCTGATGGGCCCCATCGCCTGGTTTCCCATTCCCTGTTTAATCATCGGGAAGAGGATCTGCTCTTCTTTCATCATGTGGCTGGAGAGTTCTTCGTGCAGCATGGTCAGGTATTTCGCCAGGCCGCGCGGTACGGAAGGTTTATCGGCGTGAACGCGCTCTACTTTGGTGGCCTGTAAAATCAGCTCCGGCAGCTGTTCACGGTGACGGTCGTGGTAACGCACGATGATGTGGTCGATGATTTCAGCCAGCGGCGCGGTGCGCCAGTCTTTGTCGACAGGCTGCTCTGCCAGCTTAGCCAGCTCCGCTTCGATAGCTTCTACATCCAGCTCTTTACGCGACGCTGCGCGCGCCAGCGTTTGCTTACCGCCGCAGCAGTAATCCATATCGTATTTACGGAACAGCGCAGAAGCGCGAGGGATGGAGAGCGCCAGCTCGCCCAGGGGTTGGTCGCGGAAGGCCATAGGAGTTACCTCATCATCAGAAATATAAGATGCATTTTAAATGCATCTTTATGGCGATACTATAACCCTTTAGAGGCAAGGGTAAAAGTGAGAGGGCGATCACAAAAAAAGCGTGCTTTTAACCTGCTGATTGAATGCAGAAAAAAGCTTTCGAAAGTTTTTAAAGGTGGAGAAACAGTAAACAACCTGCCGCACGTGCCGATAGATACAGGTCAGACAATACCTGCATATCAAAAGGCAACGCATGTTCAAACGTATAAAAGTCATTACTCTTCTCATCTCGGTGCTGCTCGTGCTCGGCATCATGCAGCTGATCTCAGCCGGAATTTTCATTAATGCGCTCAATAACGATAAAGAGAACTTCACCGTTTCTCAGCTTTCCAGCCAGAACGTCGCGGAGTTGACCGACGCCTGGATCAGCCTTAACCAGGCGCGCGTTACCCTCAACCGCGGCATGCTGCGTCTGCAAAGCAGCATGGCATCTCAGATTAACGGCGGGCAGCTGAACGAGCTGGTCAATACCGCGAAAAACCTGCTGGCCGATGCCCAGACCCATTACGATAAATACTACGCGCTGCCGGAAACGCCGGGCATGGACGAGCACCTGGCCGACAGGCTTGAAGAGCAGTATCGCATCTACTCCGCCACGCTGACGCAGATGAACGTTCTGCTGGGTCAGGGCAACCTGGAAGAGATGTTCAAACAAAATGCCGAACACAAGCAGACCGCGATGCAAAAGGTCTATCGCGAATGGCGTGAGGCGCAGGCCGCGCTCACCGACAAAGGCATCAAGGACAATGAAAGCGACTACAAGCGAATTCTGTGGATCCTTTCTGCGGTCATGCTGCTGGTGGTAGCCGTCATTATCTCCAGCTGGATTGCCATGCGCCGCGTGCTGCTGCTGCCGCTGGAAGAGGTGATCAACCACATCCGCGCCATTGCGGCAGGCGATTTAACCCAGCCGATTCACGCTGAGGGTAAAAACGAAATGGCGATCCTGGCGCGTAACGTTCAGGAGATGCAAACCGCGCTGGCGAATACGGTGGGCGTGGTGCGCGAAGGCGCAGATACAATCTACACCGGCGCGGGTGAAATCTCGGCGGGCAGTAACGATCTCTCGTCCCGTACCGAGCAGCAGGCCGCCTCCCTGGAAGAGACGGCAGCCAGCATGGAGCAGCTAACCGCTACCGTGAAGCAAAACGCCGATAACGCGCGTCAGGCGTCGCGTCTGGCGCTGGATGCCTCTTCCACCGCGAAGAAGGGCGGAAACGTGGTCGAGGGCGTGGTGCGTACGATGGATGAAATCGCCACCAGCTCCAGCAAGATTGCGCAGATCACCAACGTGATCGACGGTATCGCCTTCCAGACCAACATTCTGGCGCTGAACGCGGCGGTCGAAGCGGCGCGTGCGGGCGAGCAGGGGCGGGGCTTCGCGGTTGTCGCGGGCGAGGTGCGTACCCTTGCACAGCGCAGCGCGCAGGCGGCGAAAGAGATCAAAGCGCTGATCGATGATTCCGGCGAGCGCGTTAACGCGGGCTCTCAGCTGGTGAATGAAGCGGGGGCGACGATGGCGGAGATCGTCAATGCGGTTACGCGCGTGACGGACATCATGGGCGAGATTGCCTCAGCCTCCGACGAGCAGAGCCGCGGTATCGATCAGGTGGGCCAGGCGGTAGCGGAGATGGATCGCGTTACCCAGCAGAACGCCTCGCTGGTGGAAGAGTCTGCGGCAGCGGCAGCGGCGCTGGAAGATCAGGCCGCGCGCCTGAACGAAGCGGTGGCGGTGTTTAAGATCACCCGCAACCAGGCGGTTAAAGCCGCGCCCGTGAAGGCTTACGCGCCTAAGGCGCAGCCCGTAGCAACGGCGTCTGAAGCGAACTGGGAAACGTTCTGACATTGTGCCGGGTGGCGCTGACGCTTACCCGGCCTACGGTTTTGTAGGCCCTGCAAGCGAAGCGCCGCTGGGCGAAAAGCTCACCCCTCCGACGCCGGAACAACCTTCGGTTTTTCCGGCTTCGCTCTCACCGCAATCACCACCCCAACGACCAGCAGCGCGATCCCACAGGCCGTTAATAGCGGCGGCATGCTCTGGCGCATCAGGAAGGTATAGAGCAGCCCGGCCAGCGTCTCAAAGACAATCAGCGGCCCTAATATCACCGTCGGCAGCTTCTGGCTGGCAATGTTCCAGCACAGCGCGCCCACCCACGAACACAGCACGGCAATCGCAACCATTAACCCGACGAATACCCACGGGCGCGGTCCGAAGGGCAGGGCGAAATCCGGATGCTGGCTACCCAGCCAGACACACGCACCCGCATAGCCCAGCAGCGAGACGGGAAGCGTGACCAGCGCCTGCGCCGTGGCCCACATCATTGGATGCTTATCCGGGTTTTCCCGCAGCCAGCGTGCGTTGCGCAGGGCATACCAGGCCCAGCACACAACTGAAATAACCGCCAGAAAGATCCCTGAACCGTAACGCCACATGCTGAAATTTTCCAGACCATGGCGAAGTTCGGCAATATTCACGCAAGCCAGCCCCACGGCGATGCATACCAGCGCGGGCACCATTTTTGACCACGCCAGTTTGCCGTCACGCTGGCTGTACAGCAGGTTCGCGAAAACAGGAATGACGACCGGCAGCGTGCCGATAATCATGGTGGAAACCGGCGCGCCGGTGCGCTGAATGGCGCTGGCCAGGCAGACGTAGTAGATCAGGTTGCCCATCATCGTCAGCGCCAGCGCGGTGAGCCAGTCCTGGCGACTCAGCTGGCGCAGACGCGCACGCCCCAGCCACGCCAGCGGCACGGCAATCAGCCCCAGCGCCAGATAGCGTCCGGTCGACTGCAATATCGCCGGGTACTCCGGCACTATCAGCGGGCCGACGAAAATCAGTCCCCACATCAACCCTGCAAGCAGGGCATACAACACGCCGCTAATCATCTTTCCGTCCACAGTAATACATGTTGTAGCCAGTGTAGGAGGCACAGATGCGTGCGTATTGTATGAGGTTGCGCATTAGCGCGGCGAAACCTGCTTCTGGTAACGCACGGGCGTAATGCCGTAGCGGCGGGTAAAGGCGCGGGTCAGGTGAGACTGATCGGTCAGCCCCGTAGCGGCGGCGACTTCGGCGGCAGGCATGCCGTGAGTGAGAAACGCCTTTGCGCGCCACAGGCGAATCGCCATCAGCATCTGGTGTGGCGTAACGTGGAAATGGGCTTTGAACTGGCGCTGGAAATGGTACGGACTGAGCGAAACGACGCTCGCCAGCTCGTCCAGGGTGAGCGCGCGCATATAGTTGTCGTGCAGATAGTCGCGAACGCGCTCGAAGCGGTGCGCGCCCTCCCGGGCTACCGGCGCATGACGGGCCAGCGGCTGGAACGTCTCAATCAGATCCAGCAGCAATCCTTTCTGCGCCAGCGGATCGTCCGTGTGCCACAGGCCATAAATCAACTGGCCTATCTGTTGCGAGCGCACCGGATCGTGACGCGTGACGTCGCTAAACCACCAGTGGCGCAGGCCGGTGACTTCTTCCAGCAGGTCGGGTTCGATATAGACCATCCGGTAGCGCCAGCCGCCTTCGGTGGCGGATTCGCCGGTGTGGATCTCGTCCGGGTTCATGGTCACGACGGATTTTTCCGCGGCAAGATGCTGGGTACCGCGATAGCGGAAGCGTTCGGCGCCGGTTTCAATGGTGCCGATGCCAAACGCTTCGTGAGTGTGCGGCTCGAAGGCGTAGTCAGAGATATGGGCGTGATAAAGCTCCAGACCCGGCAGCTGCGCCAGATGGCGAAAGCGCGCACTGTCTCTCTCATCAGTAAACTGTTCCGGTACGCCTTGCACGGTGAGCCTCCTCGTGGGTCATCGCCTCATTATCAGAGATGACCCGAAGGGATGCCACCAAAAATAACCAATTCTTAACAATTACAGAATCGCTTTGATGCTCTCCGCCAGCGGCGTGGTCGGGCGGCCGATCAGTTTGCTCAGGGTACGGCTGTCGTCAAACAGGCCGCCCTTGGACGCGCCGGTATCGGAATCCGCCAGCATATCCGCCAGCCCGGCAGGCAGGCCTGCGCCCTTCAGCGCGGCGGCGAAATCCGCTTCGCTCAGGTTCTGATACGCCACCGGCTTGCCGCTCAGTCTGCTCAGCTCCGCCGTCAGTTCGCTCAGCGTCCAGGCACTGTCGCCCGCCAGTTCATACACCTTGCCGGCATGACCCTCTTCGGAAACCACTTTCGCTGCCGCCGCCGCGTAATCCGCACGGGTTGCCGAGGCAATTTTGCCTTCACCTGCGGCACCAATAAATACGCCGTGCTCCAGGGCAGGCGGCACGCTCGCAAGATAGTTTTCGGTATACCAGCCGTTGCGCAGCAGGGTATAAGGTACGCCGGATTCAGCCAGCGCTTTCTCGGTTTCTACGTGTTCAACGTGCAGACCCAGCGGGGAGGTATCTGCATGCAGCAGGCTGGTGTAGGCGATAAGTTTCACTCCGGCGGCTTTGGCGGCGTTAATCACGTTCTGATGCTGTGCGGCGCGCTGACCCACTTCGCTGGAGGAGATAAGCAGCAGCTTATCCACGCCGTTCAGGGCGGTAGTGAACGCGGCCTGGTCGGTATAGTCCGCCTGACGTACCACCATTCCCCGCTGGCTTAAGGCGTCGGCTTTTGCCGGGTTACGCACAATAGCCACGATCTGGCTGGCCGGAACGGTTTTCAGCAGTTCTTGAATAACGAGTTGGCCAAGCTGGCCGGTTGCGCCGGTAATCGCGATCATGATGAATCTCCTTCGTGTTTGTCTGGTGTTATGGCACACTATCACCATCACTAACTTTTAGTAAGTACGTACAAAAAGGTAAGTATGAAAACAACGGTACCGACGCTCAGTGAGCAAATGCGCGATGGCAACCTCTTTGCGGAACAGTGTCCGTCAAGGGAGGTGCTCAAACACGTTACCAGCCGCTGGGGCGTGCTGATCCTGGTGGCATTGCGTCAGGGCACGCATCGCTTCAGCGACCTGCGCCGCAAGATGGGCGGCGTCAGCGAGAAAATGCTGGCCCAGTCGCTCCAGGCGCTGGAGCAGGACGGGTTTGTTAACCGCGTTTCTTATCCGGTTGTGCCGCCGCACGTGGAGTATAGTCTGACCCCGATGGGTATCGAGGTCAGCGAGAAAGTCGCCGCGCTGGCGGACTGGATTGAGGTGAATACGCCGCAGGTGATGGCGAATCGGGATGAGCGTGCGGCGTAAAAGCCGGGAGGCGCGCAAACCCAGAGCCCGTAGGCCGGGTAAGGCGAAGCCGCCACCAGGCAATTACACTACTTGCTCAAATCCACCTGATAAATCGCGAACCCGATATCATCCGTCGCGACCTTTTTCATCGGATACTGCGCGTTATCCCTGATAAACGCGGCGGCTTTATCGGACGGCGATGTCTCAAAGCGAATATCCAGCGTCGTGTCGCTGTGGATTGGCGCCAGACGCCAGTTGTTGTCCACCGCCGGATGAATTTCACCCGCCTTTTTCGTCTCTGCGCTAATCCACGCCGCCAGCACCGAGCGGTTCTCGTCCGGCGAGGCAAAGGCGATGTGGCTGTCACCCGTACCGGCAAACTTATCGCCGTAGGCACGGTAGTTGTTGGTCACCACCAGGAAGGTGGCATTCGGGTCAATTGCCTTGCCGTTGAAGGTCAGGTTTTTAATGCGCTCCGCCTGCGGATTAATGGCCTGGCATTCGCCGTCATATTTCGCGGGCTGGGTAACATCAATCTGATACTTCACGCCGTCGATCACGTCGAAGTTGTAGGTGCGAAAACCGTCCCAGTTAATCAGCGACTGCGGCTTGCTGCTGTGCGGATCGATCTGATTGAACTGCCCGGCAGAGCACTCCAGCCACTCCTTCACCTCTTTTCCCGTGGCTTTCACCACCACGAGGGTGTTGGGATAGAGGTAGAGATCCGCGGCATTACGGAAGGTCAGCTGGCCTTTTTCCACCTCAACGTAGCTGGCCGGATCGTTCTTACGTCCGCCCACTTTGAATGGCGCCGCGGCAGACAGTACCGGCAGATTGGCCAGATCCGGATCGCCCTGAATATAGTCCTCGACGTAGGCTTTCTGGGCCATGTTGACTACCTGCACGGTCGGATCGTCCTGTACCAGCGCCAGGAAGCTATACATGTTGTCGGCGGATTTACCGATCGGCTTGCTGACAAATTCACGCGTGGCGTCGTGATCGTGCTTCAGGACGTCGACCAGCGCTTTGTCTTCATTCGCGAGTGATTTTTTGGCCACCGCGTCGTAGATCGGGCGCGCTTCCGCCTTCGACTGGGTGACTTTCCAGCTTCCGCTGTCGTTGTTCAACACCAGATCCACCACCCCGAGGTGATCGCCCCACATCCCCGGCATCACCGCTGGCACGCCGTTGAGCGTGCCTTTTTCAATATCTGCGCCTTTGATGCTGGCGAAGTCTTTACCCGGGAAGACGGCGTGGGCGTGGCCGAACAGGATCGCATCGACGCCCGGTACCTGGCTGAGGTAATACACCGAGTTCTCAGCCATCGCCCGATACGGATCTGCCGACAGGCCTGAGTGGGCCACCACCACCACCACGTCCGCGCCTTTCGCACGCATTTCCGGCACGTATTTGCGCGCCGTTTCGGTAATGTCGTTGACGGTCACTTTCCCGTCGAGGTTGGCTTTATCCCACGTCATGATTTGCGGCGGTACAAAGCCGATATAACCGATTTTCAGCGTCTGTTTTTTACCGTCCTTATCGACCACCTCGGTCTCTTTAATCACGTAAGGGGTAAAAAGCGGCTTCTCCGTCTTAACGTCGATGATATTGGCGTTAACGTACGGGAAATTTGCGCCTGCCAGCGCGTCGTGCAGGTATTTCAGACCGTAGTTAAATTCGTGATTGCCGAGGTTGCCGACGGCATAGTCCAGCGTATTCATTGCCTTATAAACAGGATGGATCTCGCCTTTCTTCAGCCCCTTCGCCGCCATATAGTCGCCGAGCGGGCTGCCCTGAATGAGATCGCCGTTGTCCACCAGCACGCTGTTTTTTACTTCACCGCGGGCGGCGTTGATTAAACTTGCCGTACGTACCAGTCCGAATTTTTCGACAGGCGTATCTTTGTAGTAATCGAAGTCCATCATGTTGCCGTGCAGATCGGTCGTTTCCAGAATACGGAGATCCACCGTCGCTGCCTGAACGCTGGCCGCAATCAGCGTTGCCAGGAGCGTTGCGCTAAACTTAATCATCTGAGGAGTCCTTTTTTCGATCCAAGCCACAAAAGAATATGTATGTAGTATTTGTTGCTTACAGAAGTGTGAATGCTGCCAGAAAAAAGAGCGCTGAAACCAGAATTGCTTCACAGATAGCGGAATTGTTCACATTACGATATAACTAAAACAATAAGTTATGCCCACTGCGTTAACGAAGAGGTGGAGAATGTTAGATAAAATTTGTCAGCTCGCACGGGATGCGGGTGATGCCATTATGCAAGTGTACGACGGTGCAAAACCGATGGACGTTGTCAGCAAAGCGGACGACTCTCCGGTGACGGCGGCGGATATCGCGGCGCATGCGGTGATCCTGAAAGGCTTGCAGGCCCTGACGCCGGATATTCCGGTCCTTTCTGAAGAAGCGCCCCAGAGCTGGGACGAACGTCAGCACTGGCAACGTTACTGGCTGGTCGATCCGCTGGACGGCACGAAAGAGTTTATCAAGCGTAACGGTGAGTTCACCGTCAACATCGCCCTGATTGAAAAAGGAAAGGCGGTGCTCGGCGTGGTCTACGCCCCGGTGATGAAGGTGATGTACAGCGCGGCGGAAGGCAAAGCCTGGAAGGAAGAGTGCGGCGTACGTAAGCAGATCCAGGTGCGCGATGCCCGTCCTCCGCTTGTGGTGATCAGCCGCTCGCACAGCGACAGCGAGCTGGAAGAGTACCTGCAACAGCTGGGCGAACACCAGACGACGTCGATCGGATCGTCGCTGAAGTTCTGCCTGGTGGCAGAAGGGCAGGCGCAGCTGTATCCCCGTTTTGGGCCGACGAACGTCTGGGATACCGCAGCAGGCCACGCCGTTGCCGCAGCGGCGGGCGCGCATGTGCATGACTGGCAGGGTAAGCCGCTGGACTATACCCCGCGCGAGTCATTCCTGAACCCGGGCTTCCGGGTGTCACTCTACTGATCCAGCAGCTTGTGCAGCAGGGCAACCACCTGCTGCACCTCATCCTGCGTCAGCGCCCCGTCTTTAACCCACTGCACGCGGCCCGCTTTATCCAGCACGATAATCGCTGAGCTCTCCTCTTCCAGCCGCCACGCCTTACGCGTCACGCCGTTGCTGTCGACAATAAACTGCGACCAAGGATAGAGCTTCTTATTGCTCTCAAGGCTTGAGCGCACAAACATCCCGGAGCCGGGAATCGCATCGTCGGTATTCACGATGGTGGTGGTCTGGTAGCGATCGTGCGGGAGTTTTGCGGTCTTGATCGCCTCCACAAGGGTCGCGTTTTTCTCTTTTGCGGATGTACGTCCGGCAATATGTTGTACAACTCTCACTTTGCCCGCGAGCTGCGCGCTATTCCAGGCTTTATAGCTAAACTTATCATTGTCGAGAATCAATTCTCCCCGGTCAGCAATACCGACCGGCGGAACACGTTCTCCTTTTTCAATGTTGTGTGCGGAAGCCATCAGCGGCAGCAACAGGCAAGCTGCTGTCAGGAGGTTACGTAGGGTCATGGTGTTTCCTTATTGTGAGCAGGTGATCCGACCACTTGGTCATGCGCTTTTAATCATAAGTGCGATCAATGGGCTTTTCCCGCAATCCCGATGCCAGTTTGCGGGCGAACGCACATATCCACGCAAAAACGACGGCATATACTGCTCTGCATCACGCTTTGCAAAGATTATTCTGAATAATTGTAATCAAACGGTAAATAAACTTATGCACACTGGGTAAGTACGAGGTTCTGGTCTATAGTCATTGGGCATCAAAATTTGCGCTCAGGACAGTCGGGCCGATTGTGGCACCGCAAGGGCGTATGATTCGCAGGAGATACAAGAATGAAAATTTTCCAACGCTACAACCCGCTTCAGGTGGCGAAGTACGTGAAGATCCTGTTCCGTGGACGGTTGTATATCAAGGATGTTGGCGCTTTTGAGTTCGATAAGGGCAAAATACTTATCCCAAAAGTGAAGGACAAACAGCACTTGTCTGTGATGTCCGAAGTCAACCGTCAGGTTATGCGTCTGCAAACTGAGATGGCTTAACCAACGTGCTATGCAGTAGTAGTTAAAAAAGACGGCTCCCGATGGGAGCCGTTGATGTTTGTAGCCGTAGTTTCACATATATTCATTTACTAGATATTTCACGCAATCCTTCTGTGATACGGATAAATTTCACTCTCTTCATTAAGTTAATCTAAATTTACTTTTCAGTGTGTAACTGTTGATACAGGACAATAAAGTATTAACTGTTTATTGGTCTTTTCTCGTTACGCAGGAACAATGGTCATCTCACTTTGAAAAGGAGTTTAATGATGGCTATTCCTGCTTATTTATGGCTGAAGGATGATGGTGGTGCGTTAATTAAGGGGGAAGTAGATGTTCAAGGCAGAGAGTCGAGTATAGAGGTTAATGGTTTTTCACATAACGTATCAATTCCTACTGATCCATTGACAGGGAAAATTACAGGAACAAGGAAACATTCAAGCATCATTTTTTTGAAAGAGTTTGATTCCTCGTCTCCCTATCTATTTAAGGCCGTTTGTACAGGCCAGAAATTGATAAGCGCAGAGTTTAAATGGTATCGTATCAATGATGCTGGGCAAGAAGTTGAATATAACAATATGCTTTTGGAGAACGTTACTATTGTTGGGGTTTCACCAATAATGCATGATACAAAAGATGTATTAAAGGAGAAGCATAATCATCTTGAATGTGTAGAAGTACGTTATGAAAAAATTACATGGAAACATTGTGACGGGAACCTGCTTTTTTCAGATAGCTGGAATGAAAGGGGTAAACAATGAGATATCCGGTAAGTGCAGTTAATCCTCATCCTCCCTATGATATATCTTCCTTCTCCCCCCTGGGAGTATCTGTTGTCAGCAACATGATGATAGCTCGTTTTCACCGTGGTCCATCAGCGTTAACATATCTTTGGTTTTACAAGCAGGTTCGAGGGCATGGTCCCTGGGATTATAAAAATCAATTAGGCAGACAATACGAAAATTTCGGCAACTTTCATTATGGAGCGGTGGGTATTGCTGCTGGTATAAAGCCTGAGATATTGCTACGAGGTGCAGGTATCGCTCAAATTCTGGCGGGAACGAGTTCTTCTGATTTTGAGAACTATCAAGGGCCAGATCCTCATGGCGATGATCCTACAGATCAAACATGGATTAGAGCGGGGATAGACTATGCTCAGCGTGCAGGCTTCTAGGAAAAAATGTATTTATATATTACTCATAATCCTGATTTCTTCCTATGCCATATGGCGTACTTTAAATGAATTTCTCTATATTGAGCAAGAAATTATTTACAAAGAAAGTATCGGAAAGGTTTCCGTATTGTATATTACAAAAAGCAATGCGGGAGCTACGACTTCAAATGTATACAAATACTATTTAGCGTCGTCAAAAATTTCTGGCGAAACTTTTTTAGGCGAGGTCAAGAACGGGTATGCTCCATTTCTGATAACTACAGATCCTGATGCAAAGGTAGAGACTGAAGAAAACGCTATATATATCAAAGTCAGCGGTAAAATTTATTATTTTAGTAATCTATCTTACTCAACTCTTATCTATTTGAATTCATCACCTTTTTAAAAGTTGGAGTGAATCTCAGAGGGTAAAAGAAAGGGCAGCGCAACGCTGCCCTTCATAAATTACGCCGACACCTTCTCTTCCGCATCTGGCAGCTTCGGCACCAGCACGGTCGGTTTACTATCAATGCGCGTTACCAGCAGCTGGTCGATGCGGTAGTTATCAATATCCACCACTTCAAACTTGAAGCCGGAGAACTTCACCGAGTCGGTACGTTTCGGAATCTTACGCAGCATAAACATCATAAAGCCGCCGATGGTCTCGTAGTTTCCGGACTGCGGGAACTCGTCGATATCCAGCACGCGCATCACGTCCTCAATCGGCGTACCGCCGTCAATCAGCCATGAGTTCTCGTCACGCTGCACAATTTGCTCTTCCAGCCCCTGGCCGACCAGGTCGCCCATCAGCGTCGTCATGACGTCGTTGAGGGTGATAATGCCCACCACCAGCGCATATTCGTTCATGATCACCGCGAAATCTTCACCCGCAGTTTTGAAGCTTTCCAGCGCTTCGGAGAGCGTCAGGGTGTCCGGCACAATCAGGGTATTGCGGATCTGTACGCCGCTGTTCAGCGCCAGGCTCTGGTTTGCCAGCACGCGGTTCAGCAGGTCTTTGGAGTCCACATAGCCGATGATATGGTCGATATCTTCGTTACAGACCAGGAATTTGGAGTGCGGATGCTGCGCCACTTTGGTCTTCAGGCTCTGCTCATCTTCATGCAGATCGAACCAGATGATGTTCTCACGGCCGGTCATGGAAGAGGGAACGGTACGGGATTCCAGTTCGAAAACGTTCTCAATCAGCTCGTGTTCCTGCTTGCGCAGCACGCCTGCCAGCGCCCCGGCTTCAACCACGGCGTAAATATCATCGGATGTGATGTCGTCTTTACGCACCATCGGCAGCTTGAAGATGCGGAAAATGACGTTCGCCAGGCCGTTAAAGAACCACACCAGCGGGCGGAAGACGTACAGACAGAAGCGCATCGGGTTGATGATACGCAAAGCCACAGCTTCTGGCGCAATCATACCGATGCGTTTCGGGGTCAGGTCCGCGAATAGAATGAACAAACCGGTGACCAGCGAGAAGGAGAGGATGAAGCTCAACTGCTCGGCCAGCTCTACGGACATGTACTTTACAAAGAGGCTATAAAACGCCGGAGAAAACGCTGCATCGCCCACGATACCGCCAAGAATGGCGACCGCGTTCAGGCCAATCTGCACCACGGTAAAGAACATGCCGGGATTTTCCTGCATTTTCAAAATGCGTGATGCGTTGATGTTGCCCTCGTCGGCAAGCAGCTTCAGTTTGATTTTACGGGAGGCAGCCAGCGAGATCTCCGATATCGAGAAAAATGCACTGACGGCAATAAGACAAAGTATTACTAAAATACTGTTTAACATAGTTTATCCGGCTTCTCGCCAGATCCTCAGAAGGGGAGTTGATACCATTCGTGTGAAGACACATTGAAGTCAGCTCGTAGCGTTGAGCCGATTATTTCAGCGGTAGTATAGCGTAAAGGCGTGTAAATCTGCCAGAGGTCACGTTTTCGACAAATAAGGTGGGCCTGCGGCGGGGAGTGTGGTTGAGTTATGCGCCACGCGGCTCGCGTGGCGCTAGTGCAGTAATCAGGCGTGCTGTGGAGGCAGGCAAACGCCGATGCCGCCAATCCCGCAGTAGCCGTACGGATTTTTATGCAGATACTGCTGGTGATCGTCTTCGGCATAGTAGAACGGTTTCGCGGTAGCGATTTCGGTCGTCACCTGGCGTTTATCGCCAGCGGCCTGCATCGCTTCCTGGAAACGCGTCAGGCTGGCGTGGGCCGCAGCCTCCTGCTCTGGGGTGAGCGGATAAATAGCCGAACGGTATTGGGTGCCGTGATCGTTACCCTGACGCATGCCCTGCGCCGGATCATGGTTTTCCCAGAACACCTGGAGCAGCTGTTCATAGCTGATAACGCTCGGGTCATACACCACACGGACCGCCTCGGCATGCCCGGTTTCGCCGGAACAGACTTCGCGGTAGGTTGGGTTAGGCGTATACCCTCCGGTATAGCCCGCAGCGGTACTGTAAACGCCCGGCAGCTGCCAGAACAGGCGCTCTACGCCCCAGAAGCAGCCCATGGCAAACAGGGCGATCTCCATTCCATCAGGAACATTTGTCATTGAATGGTTGTTTACGGCGTGTAATGTCGCCACTGGCATAGGGGTGTTGCGTCCCGGTAACGCATCGGCTTGTGATACCAGATGCTTTTTATCGAATAAACTCACGGTGGGGCCTCCCGGGTAGCGTTGTTTCGGTTAAGGTTGTCACGAAGCGTTTAATTGAACACAATAAATGCGATGAATGAGTCTAGATTTAATCATAAGAAATATTTGGGTGTTGCACCCTTTTTCAACCCGTAATTTGGGTTTTTGGCCAGCAGGCCGTATTTTGCCGCGGAGCGGCACTGCATTTGCTTCCAGGGTGGAAACAGGGATATTCAGGAGAAAACGTGACAAAGATCCGCCAGTTATGTTTAGTCAGTTTAATGCTGACAAGCGGGATTGCCAGCGCGGCGAATGTCCGTTTGCAGGTTGAGGGGTTATCCGGGGCGCTGGAAAAAAACGTGCGTGCGCAGCTTTCCACCATCCAGAGCGATGAAGTGACGCCGGATCGGCGTTTTCGCGCGCGCGTGGATGACGCCATTCGCGAAGGCTTAAAGGCGTTGGGTTACTATGAACCCACCATCGATTTCGACTTACGCCCGCCGCCGGCGAAGGGGCGTCAGGTATTGATTGCCCGCGTTTCGCCGGGCGAACCCGTTCTGATTGGCGGCACGAACGTGGTGCTGCGCGGCGGTGCGCGCACGGATCGGGACTACCTGGATCTACTCAGCAACCGCCCGAAAGTGGGCACCGTGCTCAATCACGGGGATTACGATCGCTTTAAAAAGTCGTTGACCAACGTTTCCCTGCGTAAAGGCTATTTCGACAGCAAATTCAACAAAAGCCAGCTGGGCGTTGCGCTTGAGCGACGTCAGGCATTCTGGGATATCGACTACGACAGCGGCGAACGGTATCGGTTTGGCGATGTAACCTTCGAAGGATCGCAGATCCGTGATGAGTATCTGCAAAACCTGGTGCCGTTCAAAAAGGGCGACTACTACCAGTCCAGCGACCTCGGCGAGCTGAACCGTCGTTTGTCCGCTACCGGCTGGTTTAACTCCGTGGTGGTGGCGCCTGAATTTGAAAAATCCCGTAAAACGAAGGTATTACCGCTGCATGGCGTAGTCTCTCCGCGCACCGAGAATACCATTGAGACCGGTGTCGGCTACTCCACGGACGTCGGCCCGCGCGTGAAGGCCTCGTGGAGAAAACCGTGGATGAACTCCTACGGCCACAGCCTGACCACCAGCGTCAGCCTCTCTGCGCCTGAACAGCAGCTGGACTTCAGCTACAAAATGCCGCTCCTGAAAAACCCGCTTGAGCAATATTACCTGGTGCAGGGCGGCTTTAAGCGTACCGATTTGAACGATACCGAGCAGGACTCGACAACGCTTGCGGTCTCACGCTTCTGGGATCTCTCCAGCGGCTGGCAGCGCGCCATTAACCTGCGCTGGAGCCTCGATCACTTTACCCAGGCCAACGTCACCAACACCACCATGCTGCTTTATCCGGGCGTGATGATCAGCCGCACCCGCTCGCGCGGCGGCCTGATGCCGACCTGGGGCGATTCCCAGCGCTACTCCATCGATTATTCCAACACCGCCTGGGGATCCGACGTGGACTTCTCCGTCTTTCAGGCGCAAAACGTCTGGATCCGCACGCTGTATGACAAACACCGCTTTGTGATGCGCGGCAATCTCGGCTGGATTGAGACGGGTGATTTCGAGCGCGTTCCGCCGGACCTGCGCTTCTTCGCCGGGGGCGACCGCAGTATTCGCGGGTATAAGTACAAATCGATCTCACCTGAAAACGAAAAAGGCCAGCTGACCGGGGCCTCTAAGCTGGCGACCGGCTCGCTGGAGTACCAGTACAACGTCAGCGGCAAATGGTGGGGCGCCATGTTTGTCGACAGCGGTGAAGCGGTAAACGACATCCGCCGTAGCGATTTCAAAACCGGCGCGGGCGTAGGCGTGCGCTGGCAGTCACCGGTCGGGCCGATCAAGCTCGATTTCGCCGTTCCGGTGGGTGACAAAGAAGAACACGGTTTACAGTTTTACATCGGTCTGGGGCCTGAATTATGAGTTTATGGAAGAAGATAAGCCTCGGAGTGCTGATTTTTATCGTATTGCTGCTTGGCACGGTGGCGTTTCTGGTGGGCACCACCACGGGCCTGCATCTGCTGTTTAACGCCGCGAACCGCTGGGTGCCGGGGCTGGAAATCGGCCAGGTGACGGGCGGCTGGCGCGATCTGCGCCTGAAAAATATCCGTTATGAACAGCCCGGCGTGGCGGTGAACGCGGGCGAGTTTCATCTGGCGGTGAAGCTGGGCTGCCTGCGGGACAGCAGGCTGTGCGTAAACGATCTGTCGTTAAAAGACGTAAACGTGGCGATAGATTCCAAAAAAATGCCGAAGTCTGAGCCCGTCGAGGAAGAGGATAGCGGCCCGCTTAACCTCTCCACGCCGTACCCGATTGCGCTCTACCGGGTTGCGCTGGATAACGTCAACATCAAAATCGACGATACGACGGTATCGGTGATGGATTTCACCTCCGGTCTGCGCTGGCAGGAGAAAAACCTCACCCTGACCCCAACCTCCCTGCAAGGGCTGCTGATTGCGCTGCCGAAGGTGGCCGACGTGGCGCAGGAAGAGATTGTCGAGCCGAAGATCCAGAACCCGCCGCCGGAAGAAAAACCGCTGGGTGAAACGCTGAAAGATCTCTTCTCGAAACCGGTGCTGCCGGAGATGACCGACGTGCATCTGCCGCTGAACCTTAATATCGAAGAGTTTAAGGGCGAGCAGCTGCGTCTGACGGGTGATACCGATCTGACGGTCTACAACATGCTGCTTAAAGTCAGCAGCATCGACGGCAACATGAAGCTCGACGCGCTGGATATCGACTCCAGTCAGGGCTCGGTGAACGCCTCAGGCAACGCGCAGCTGCGCGACAACTGGCCGGTAGATATTACGCTGAACAGCGCCCTGAACATCGATCCGCTGAAGGGCGAAAAGGTGAAGGTGAAGGTCGGCGGTGCGCTGCGCGAGAAGCTTGAGTTCGGCGTGAACCTGTCCGGCCCGGTGGATATGGTGCTGCGTGGGCAAACCCAGCTGGCAGAGGCCGGTTTACCGCTCAACCTTGAGATTGTCAGCAAGCAGCTTTACTGGCCATTCACCGGCGAAAGGCAGTTCCAGGCCGACGATCTGAAGCTGAAGCTGAGTGGCAAAATGACCGACTACACGCTGTCGTTCCGCACGGCAGTGAAGGGGCAGGGGGTACCGCCCGCCGATATCACCCTGGATGCGAAGGGTAACGAGTTGCAGGTAAACCTCGACAAGCTGACCGTGGCAGCCCTGGAAGGAAAAACCGAGCTGACCGCGCTGCTCGACTGGCAGCAGGCGATCAGCTGGCGCGGCGAGCTGAAGCTGACCGGGATCAACACCGCCAAAGAGGTACCGGACTGGCCGTCTAAACTCGACGGCCTGATCAAAACCCGCGGCAGCCTTTACGGCGGCACCTGGCAGATGGACGTGCCGGAAATCAAGCTGACCGGCAACGTGAAGCAGAACAAAGTCAACGTAGAGGGCTCGGTTAAGGGCAACAGCTATCTCCAGTGGGTGATCCCGGGCCTGCACGTGGCGCTGGGCCGCAACACGGCGGATATCAAAGGCGAGCTGGGGGTGAAAGACCTCGATCTGGATGCCACCATCGACGCGCCAAACCTTGATAACGCCCTGCCGGGCCTTGGCGGTACGGCGAAAGGGTTAGTGAAGGTTCGCGGTACGGTGGAAGCGCCGCAGCTGCTGGCGGACATTACCGCTAACAACCTGCGCTGGCAGGAACTCTCCATTGCCCGCGTGCGCGTCGACGGGGACGTGAAATCTACCGATCAGATCGGCGGTAGCCTCGACCTACGCGTGGAGCGTATTTCTCAGCCGGACGTGAACATCAGCCTGGTGACGCTGGCGGCGAAAGGTAACGAGAAGCAGCACGATCTCCAGCTGCGCGTGCAGGGCGAGCCGGTCTCCGGGCAGCTGCACCTGACCGGCAGCTTTGACCGCAACGCGACGCGCTGGAAAGGGCAGCTGGACAACACCCGCTTCAGCACGCCGGTTGGCCCGCTGGTGCTGTCCCGATCCATCGCACTGGACTACCGCAACGCAGAGCAGAAAATCAGCATTGGGCCGCACTGCTGGACCAACCCGAACGCCGAGCTGTGCGTGCCGCAGACCATTGATGCGGGCGCGGAAGGACGCGCGCAGATCAACCTCAACCGTTTTGACCTGGCCATGCTGAAACCGTTTATGCCGGAAACCACCCAGGCGAGCGGGGTCTTTAGCGGTAAAGCGGACGTCGCGTGGGACACTACCAAAGAGGGCCTGCCGCAGGGCAGCGTGAGTCTCTCCGGGCGTAACGTGAAGGTCACGCAGGAGGTCAATGACGCGCCGCTGCCGGTGGCGTTCGACACCCTGAATCTGAATGCCGACCTGCGTAACAACCGCGCGGAGCTGGGGTGGCTTATTCGTCTGACCAACAACGGTCAGCTTGACGGACAGGTGCAAATTACCGATCCGCAAGGGCGGCGCAACCTCGGCGGCAACGTCAATATTCGCAACTTCAACCTGGCGATGGTGAATCCGATTTTCTCGCGGGGTGAAAAAGCGGCGGGTATGCTCAGCGCCAACCTGCGCCTGGCGGGAGATGCGCAAAGCCCGCAGCTGTTTGGCCAGATGCGGCTAAGCGGCGTGGACATCGACGGTAACTTTATGCCGTTCGATATGCAGCCAAGCCAGCTTGCGATGAACTTTAACGGCCAAAGCTCAACCCTCAGTGGTTCAGTGCTGACGCAGCAGGGACAAATCAACCTGAGCGGCGATGCAGACTGGAGCCAGCTTGATAACTGGCGCGCCCGTATTGCGGCCAAAGGCAGCAGGGTGCGTATCACGGTACCGCCGATGGTGCGGCTGGACGTATCGCCAGACGTGGTCTTTGAGGCCACGCCAAGCCTCTTCACGCTGGACGGCCGCGTCGACGTCCCGTGGGCGCGCATCGTGGTTCACGAGGTGCCGGAAAGCGCGGTTGGCGTCTCCAGTGATGAAGTTATGCTCAATGAAAATCTGAAACCTGTTGAACAGAAGAGCGCTGGCATACCGATCAATAGTAATCTTATCGTGCACGTGGGGAATAACGTGCGTTTGGACGCGTTTGGGCTGAAGGCGAGACTCACGGGTGACCTGAAAGTGGCGCAGGATCAGCAGGGGCTGGGCCTGAATGGACAAATCAATATTCCTGAAGGGCGCTTCCATGCCTACGGTCAGGATTTGATTGTGCGTAAAGGTGAGCTGCTGTTCTCCGGTCCACCGGATCAGCCGGTCCTGAATATCGAAGCGATCCGTAACCCGGAAGCCACCGAAGATGATGTGATTGCGGGCGTGCGCGTGACGGGCTCCGCCGACGAACCTAAGGCAGAGATCTTCTCTGACCCGGCCATGTCGCAACAGGAAGCGCTCTCTTACCTGCTGCGCGGACAGGGTCTGGATAGCCAGCAGGGCGATGGTGCGGCAATGACGTCAATGTTAGTCGGTCTGGGGGTTGCACAAAGTGGTCAGGTTGTGGGTAAAATCGGCGAGACGTTTGGCGTAAGCAATCTGGCGCTGGACACTCAGGGCGTGGGTGACTCTTCGCAGGTAGTGGTCAGCGGCTATGTACTGCCGGGTCTACAGGTAAAATATGGCGTGGGGATCTTTGACTCACTGGCTACACTCACGTTACGTTACCGCCTGATGCCTAAGCTATATCTGGAAGCAGTGTCCGGCGTAGACCAGGCACTTGATCTGCTCTATCAGTTTGAGTTTTAGCAATGCGAATATTTGTTTACGGCAGTTTACGAACCAAGCAAGGCAACAGCCACTGGATGACCAACGCCCAGTTGCTGGGAAATTACACAATCGAAAACTATCAGCTGTACAGTCTGGGCCACTATCCAGGCGCGGTTCCGGGGAACGGAACGGTACAGGGTGAGGTTTATCGTATTGATAATGCTACGCTGGCCGAACTTGATGCCTTGCGCACCAGGGGCGGTGAATACGCTCGCCAGTTGATCCAGACGCCTTACGGCAGTGCATGGATGTACGTGTACCAACGTTCGGTCGACGGGTTAACGCTGATTGAAAGCGGTAACTGGTTAGACAGAGACCAGTTATGAAAAACGACAACGCCACCGTAAGGTGGCGTTGTTTTTTGTGGCTGTAATATCAATGAGTTGAACTGTGCAGCGTAGGCCCGTGCAAGCGTAGCGCCGCCGGGCGATACTTCCCAATCGCACGGGTTGCCAGGATCGAAAGGCACAAAAAAGCCCCGACGCGCGGGGCTTAGTATCAGCAGTAAGAATTACTTCTTAGCTGCACGTTCGAAAGAGGCGATGATTTCTGCTTTCGCCGCTTCTGCGTTATCCCAGCCTTCAACTTTAACCCATTTGCCTTTTTCGAGATCTTTGTAGTGCTCGAAGAAGTGGGCGATCTGCGCTTTCAGCAGCTCTGGCAGGTCGTTCACATCTTTAATGTGATCGTATTCTTTGCTCAGCTTGGTGTGCGGTACGGCAACCAGTTTCGCATCTTCACCCGCTTCGTCGGTCATTTTCAGCACGCCAACAGGACGGCAGCGAATGACGGAGCCTGGCTGCAATGGGTATGGCGTTGGGACCAGTACGTCAACCGGGTCACCGTCCAGAGACAGGGTGTGGTTGATGTAGCCGTAGTTGCACGGATAGAACATGGCGGTAGACATGAAACGGTCAACGAACAGCGCGCCGGTGTCTTTGTCGATTTCGTATTTGATTGGATCTGCGTTGGCCGGGATTTCGATAACCACGTAGATGTCTTCTGGCAGTTCTTTACCCGCAGGGACGTTGAGTAAGCTCATGTCGGTGTCCTTCAAAATGGATGGTAAACAAGTGGCAAGTATTATAGCCAACTGGCGCTGAAAGTCTTCGCCTGTTTTCGTCTTATCTCCCCCGCGCCTTCACTTTTCAGACCGTTTCCATGACAGGATAATCCATAAACTCAGCCGCATTTTAAATGTGGAAATGAAAGCGATTACAAACTTGTGATTAACGTTTTATTCACTTTTCTGAAGTGTGACGTAACGCAATCCGTAACATATTCCATTGGCTATAGTTCATCCGCAGAACATCTTTTAACCAACAATAACCTACCCTACGAGGACGTTCATATGTGGAAGCGCTTACTTCTTGTTACAGCAGTTTCGGCAGCCATGTCGTCTATGGCGATGGCCGCACCGTTAACCGTTGGATTTTCGCAGGTCGGATCTGAATCCGGCTGGCGCGCCGCTGAAACGAACGTGGCGAAAAGTGAGGCTGAAAAGCGCGGTATTACGCTGAAAATCGCCGATGGTCAGCAAAAGCAAGAGAACCAGATTAAAGCGGTACGCTCATTTATCGCCCAGGGCGTAGATGCCATCTTTATCGCCCCGGTTGTCGCGACGGGCTGGGAGCCGGTGCTGAAGGAAGCCAAAGATGCTGAAATTCCTGTCTTCCTGCTCGACCGTTCCATCGACGTAAAAGACAAATCTCTCTATATGACCACCGTCACCGCCGATAACGTGCTGGAAGGCAAACTGATTGGTGACTGGCTGGTGAAGCAGGTGGATGGCAAGCAGTGTAACGTGGTTGAGTTGCAGGGAACGGTTGGTGCGAGCGTCGCGATCGACCGCAAGAAAGGGTTCGCGCAGGCCATCGCCAGCGCGCCAAACATTAAGATCGTCCGTTCTCAGTCCGGCGACTTCACCCGCAGCAAGGGTAAAGAGGTCATGGAAAGCTTCATCAAGGCAGAAAATAACGGCAAAAATATCTGCATGGTTTACGCCCATAACGACGACATGGCGATCGGCGCCATTCAGGCCATCAAAGAAGCGGGCCTGAAGCCGGGCAAAGATATCCTTACCGGCTCGATCGACGGCGTGCCGGACATCTACAAAGCGATGATTGACGGCGAAGCGAACGCCAGCGTTGAGCTGACGCCAAACATGGCGGGCCCGGCATTCGATGCGCTGGAGAAATTCAAGAAAGACGGCACGGTGCCTGAAAAAGTGACGGTCACCAAATCCACGCTCTACCTGCCGGACACGGCGAAAGAAGAATTAGAGAAGAAGAAAAATATGGGCTACTGATCAGTGACATTGCCGGGTGGCGCTGCGCTTACCCGCCCTACGATACGCTCATTTGTAGGCCGGATAAGCGTAGCGTCATCCGGCTTAATGCAGGGGGAAATCATGACCACCGAACAACACCAGGAAATCCTCCGCACCGAGGGCCTGAGTAAATTTTTCCCAGGCGTTAAGGCGCTGGATAACGTTGATTTCAGCCTGCGGCGTGGGGAGATCATGGCGTTGCTCGGCGAAAACGGCGCGGGGAAGTCGACGCTGATTAAAACCCTGACGGGGGTATATCACGCCGATCGCGGCGCTATCTGGCTGGAAGGTAATGCGATTTCGCCAAAGAATACCGCGCATGCACAGCAGCTGGGGATCGGCACGGTCTACCAGGAAGTGAACCTGCTGCCGAACATGTCGGTTGCGGACAACCTGTTTATAGGCCGCGAGCCCAGACGTTTTGGCCTGCTGCGCCGCAAAGAGATGGAAGCGCGCGCCACGAAGCTGATGGAGTCTTATGGTTTCTCTCTCGACGTGCGCGAACCGCTGAACCGCTTTTCCGTGGCGATGCAGCAGATCGTCGCGATCTGTCGCGCTATCGATCTCTCGGCGAAAGTGCTGATCCTCGATGAACCCACCGCCAGCCTCGATACCCAGGAAGTGGAGATGCTTTTTACCCTGATGCGCCAGCTGCGCGATCAGGGCGTGAGCCTGATCTTTGTTACGCACTTTCTCGATCAGGTTTACGAAGTAAGCGACCGCATCACTGTGCTGCGCAACGGCGGCTTTGTCGGCTGCCGGGAAACCCGCGAGCTGCCGCAGATTGAGCTGGTCAAAATGATGCTGGGCCGCGAGCTGGAGACCAACGCACTCCAGCGCGCGGGCCGCACGCTGCTGAGCGAAAAACCGATCGCCGCCTTTCACGACTACGGCAAAAAAGGAACCATCGCGCCGTTTAACCTGGAGGTGCGCCCCGGCGAAATTGTGGGTCTGGCGGGTCTGTTAGGCTCCGGACGCACCGAAACCGCCGAAGTGATCTTCGGGATCAGGCCCGCCGACAGCGGAACGGCGCTGATCAAAGGCAAGCCGCAAACGCTACGTTCACCGCATCAGGCGTCGTGCCTCGGGGTGGGCTTCTGCCCGGAAGACAGGAAAACGGACGGAATTATTGCCGCCGCCTCGGTGCGGGAAAACATCATTCTGGCGCTACAGGCCCAGCGCGGCTGGCTGCGTCCGATCCCGCGTAAAGAGCAAAACGCCATTGCCGAGCGCTTTATCCGCCAGCTCGGTATACGTACCCCGAGCGCCGAACAGCCCATTGAGTTTCTCTCCGGCGGCAACCAGCAGAAGGTGCTGCTCTCTCGCTGGCTGCTGACCAAACCGCAGTTCCTGATCCTCGACGAGCCCACGCGCGGCATCGACGTGGGCGCGCACGCCGAAATCATCCGGCTTATCGAAACGCTGTGTGCCGACGGTCTGGCGCTGCTGGTGATCTCGTCTGAGCTGGAGGAGCTGGTTGGCTATGCCGATCGCGTCATCATCATGCGCGATCGCAGGCAGGTGGCTGAGATCCCGCTGGATAAGCTGTCCGTTCCGGCGATCATGAATGCCATCGCGGTGTAAGGAGTCAAATGTGATGTCCCGTTCTCTTTCGCAAACTGGCGAAGCGAAGCGCCGCTTCAGCTGGCCGACCGGCACGCCGCAAATCGTGGCGCTGCTGCTGGTGCTGCTGGTGGATAGCCTGGTAGCCCCGCATTTTTTCCAGATCGTCGTGCAGGATGGCCGCCTGTTTGGTAGCCCGATCGACATCTTAAACCGTGCCGCGCCCGTGGCGCTGCTGGCGATTGGCATGACGCTGGTGATTGCCACCGGCGGGATCGACCTCTCCGTCGGTGCGGTAATGGCGATTGCGGGCGCCACCGCAGCCTCGATGACCGTTGCCGGGCACAGCCTGCCGGTGGTTCTGCTCGCCGCGCTGGGGTCCGGCGTATTAGCCGGGCTGTGGAACGGCATTCTGGTCGCGGTGCTCAAGATCCAGCCATTTGTCGCGACGTTGATTTTGATGGTGGCCGGGCGCGGCGTGGCGCAGCTTATTACCTCCGGTCAAATCGTCACCTTTAGCTCCCCGAGCCTGGCGTGGATCGGCAGCGGTAACGTCCTGTACTTCCCGACGCCGGTGATCGTTGCCCTCGTGACGCTGGTTATCTTTTGGCTTTTCACCCGCAAAACGGCGCTCGGGATGTTCATCGAAGCGGTGGGGATTAACATTCGGGCCGCGAAAAACGCCGGCGTGAATACCCGGCTGATGGTGATGCTGACCTACGTCCTGAGCGGCGTCTGCGCCGCGATTGCCGGGGTGATCGTGGCCGCCGATATTCGTGGGGCGGATGCCAACAACGCCGGGCTCTGGCTGGAGCTGGACGCGATCCTCGCGGTGGTGATCGGCGGCGGATCGCTGATGGGCGGACGGTTTAACCTGCTGCTCTCGGTGGTGGGGGCGCTGATTATTCAGGGTATGAATACCGGTATTTTGCTCTCCGGCTTCCAGCCGGAGCTCAATCAGGTCGTCAAAGCGGTCGTGGTGCTTATCGTGCTTATCGTGCAGTCGCCGCGCTTTATCACTCTCATTAAGGGGATCCGCGGTCATGATAAAACGTAATTTGCCGTTAACGATCACGCTGGGCGTGTTCGTGCTGGGCTACCTCTACTGCCTGACCCAGTTCCCGGGTTTCGCCTCCACGCGGGTGATTTGCAACATTCTGACCGATAACGCGTTTCTCGGGATTATTGCCGTCGGCATGACCTTTGTGATCCTCTCCGGCGGGATCGACCTCTCCGTTGGGTCGGTGATCGCCTTTACCGGCGTGTTCCTCGCCAAGGCCATTGGCTTCTGGGGCATTTCGCCGCTGCTGGCGTTCCCGCTGGTGCTGGCCATGGGCTGCGCGTTCGGCGCCTTTATGGGGCTTTTAATCGACGCGCTGAAAATCCCGGCGTTTATCATCACCCTTGCCGGGATGTTCTTCCTGCGCGGCGTGAGCTATCTGGTGTCGGAGGAGTCGATTCCGATTAACCACCCGATCTACGATACGCTCTCGAGCCTGGCGTGGAAAATTCCCGGCGGAGGGCGCCTGAGCGCGATGGGGCTGCTGATGCTGGGCGTGGTGGTGATTGGGATCTTCCTCGCCCACCGTACCCGGTTTGGTAATCAGGTGTATGCCATTGGCGGCAGCGCCACGTCCGCGAACCTGATGGGGATTTCCACGCGCAGCACCACCATCCGCATCTATATGCTTTCGACCGGCCTTGCCACGCTCGCGGGGATTGTGTTTTCGGTGTATACCCAGGCAGGCTATGCGCTGGCGGGGGTGGGGGTTGAGCTGGACGCCATTGCCTCGGTGGTCATCGGCGGCACGCTGCTCAGCGGCGGTGTGGGGACGGTGCTCGGCACGCTATTTGGCGTGGCGATCCAGGGGCTGATTCAGACTTACATCAACTTCGACGGCACGCTCAGCTCCTGGTGGACCAAAATCGCCATTGGCATTCTGCTGTTTATTTTTATCGCGCTCCAGCGCGGCCTGACGGTGCTGTGGGAGAACCGCCAAAGCTCGCCTGTTACCCGTGTAAATACCTCTGTAACAGGGCGATAACGTGCTGAAATTGCTTAAAGTCTAAACATTTTCCGGTAGCGGCCGATACTCTTTTTTTATGCCCAGAAATATCTCGCTACCGGAAATAACATCATGCTTAAAACGCTATCGATTCGTACCGGCTTGCTCTCTTTACTGGCCGTTATGACCCTTCTGCTGCTGATTGTCAGCGGCATCGGCATTTATGCCCTTACACAAAGCTCCGCTTCTCTCCAGCGCATCAATCACCTTCAGGGTGAACAGATGGTGCAGCTGAATGCCGGCTATACGCTGATCCTGCGCGCGCGTAACGAAGCGGGTCAGGCCGTCCGCATGATGGAGGTCGGCCTGCTGGACGATGCGGCCAAGGCGGTCAAAACCATTAACCAGGAAGTGACGCTGGCACAGAAAACGCTGAAGGGCGTGATCGGCGGTGGCGTGGCGGATGAACAGGGACAAAAGCTGCTGGATAAGGTCGCCGCGAGCCTGGCGGTGTACAACCAGCAGGGCATCACCCCGATGCTGAACGCCCTGAACGAGCAAAGCGCGGACGGCTATTACGATCTGCTGGAAAGCAAGCTGGTGCCGGTGGCGAAGCAGTTTGATAACGATATGCAGGCGTTCCAGGCGTGGAGCGAGGCGCGCGGCAAAGCGGAAGTGAGCGCCGTGCAGGCGAGTAAAACCCGCGTGCTGATCCTGATTATCGTCGCGGCGCTGCTGACGGCAGGCATTATCGTGCTGGCCTGGCTGGTGCTGCGCCATATGCTGCTCAAGCCGCTTTCAGCCTCAATTGCCCAGCTGGAACACGTGGCGGCAGGGGATTTGACCTACGCCCTGAACGCGCCTGCGAGCCAGGAATTTAATCGCCTCAACGCGGCCATCGAAGAGATGCGTCAGTCGCTGATGGGCTCCGTCCTGCGCGTGCGCGACGCCAGCTCGCAGATTGATACCGGCAGCCGCGAGCTGACGGCCGGGAACCTGAACCTTGCCCAGCGCACGGAATCTACCGCCACGTCGCTGGAGCAGACGGCCGCCAGTATGGAAGAGATCACCGCCACGGTGAAACGTAACGCCGAAAACGCCGGGCAGGCGCACCAGCTGGCGCAGTCGGTCTCCGACACCGCCGATCGCGGCAGCGAAATGGTCTGCTACGTCATTGAGAAGATGCGCGATATCTCCGGCAGCGCGGCGCGCATCGCCGATATCCTGAGCGTTATCGATGGGATCGCCTTCCAGACCAATATTCTGGCGCTGAACGCGTCCGTAGAAGCGGCGCGTGCGGGCGAGCAGGGACGGGGTTTTGCGGTCGTGGCGGGTGAGGTGCGCAATCTCGCCAGCCGCAGTGCCGATGCGGCGAAGGAGATCCGCTCGCTTATCAGCGATTCGCAAACCCACGTGAACGAGGGCAGCGAGCTGGCGCAACAGGCCGGTGAGACGATGGACGAGATCGCCACCGAAGTGCTGCGTATGACCAAACTGATGCGAGAAATTGCAACGGCGTCTCAGGAGCAGAGCCGCGGCATTGAGCAGGTGAATATCGCCGTTAATCAGATGGATGAAACGGCGCAACAAAACGCGGCGCTGGTTCAACAATCCTCTGCGGCAACACGTTCCCTGGAGGCGCAGTCGCGCGAGCTGATGGAGGCGATGGCCTCCTTCAGGCTGACGGCGCAAACGGCATGATAAAAAAAGGGGAGCCTGTCAGGCTCCCCTTTTTACGCCTTACGCGTCCGGGAATTCGCGGATCATGCGTTCAACGTCTTCCACCATATGGTTATTGCCGACGAAGAACGAACGGCGCTGGTGCAGGCTTTCCGGCACGATATCCAGGATACGCTCTTTACCGTCGCTCGCCTTGCCGCCCGCCTGCTCGGCCAGGAACGCCATCGGGTTGCACTCGTACAGCAGACGCAGCTTCCCGTCAGGATGGCTTGCCGTGCTTGGATAAAGGTAAATCCCGCCCTTCAGCAGGTTGCGGTGGAAATCCGCCACCAGCGAGCCGATATAGCGCGAGGTGTACGGGCGCTGCGTGGCTTTATCCTCTTCCTGGCAGAATTTGATGTACTTCTTCACGCCGTTCGGGAATTTGATGTAATTGCCTTCGTTGATGGAGTAGGTATTGCCCTTCTCCGGGAAGCGCATACGCTCCTGGCACAGGCAGAACACGCCCAGTGACGGATCGTAGGTAAAGGCGTGCACGCCGCAGCCGGTGGTGTACACCAGCATGGTGGACGAGCCATACACCACGTAGCCGGCGGCAACCTGATTGCTGCCCGGTTGCAGGAAGTCTTCTTCCGTCACCGGTGTGCCAACCGGCGTAACGCGACGGTAGATGGAGAAAATGGTACCAACAGAAACGTTAACGTCGATGTTGGAGGAGCCGTCGAGCGGATCCATCAGAACAACGTATTTCGCGTGTTCGCACCCTTCGAAGACGACGATCTCATCTTCTTCTTCAGAGGCGATACCCGCAACGATGTCGCGCGCGCGCAGTGCTGCTTTCAGTTTTTCATTGGCGAACAGGTCGAGTTTTTGCTGAACCTCACCCTGAACGTTCTCGGCACCGCTGGCACCCAGGATATCGACCAGACCGGCCTTGTTGATATCGCGGTGGATGATCTTAGCGCCCAGCTTTATTGCCGACAGCAAAGCAGTGAGCTCACCCGTAGCATGAGAGAACTCGTGCTGCTTTTCGACAATAAATTCACCTAACGTTTTCATAACACTTTCCCTGCATCTTATGTTGAGTAAAGCGGTTGATGTCCAACAATCTTAACAAACATTCAAATATTAGCGCAGAGGTGAATCGCGCCAGCAAAATACGGATTTACCTGAAATGCGTTTCACAGCCGCTGACATGTGGGTAAAATGTGCGCCACATTAAAGAAGGATAGTGACGTATGCGCATTCATATATTGGGGATTTGTGGCACTTTCATGGGCGGACTGGCAATGCTGGCGCGCTCGCTGGGCCATGAAGTGACAGGTTCGGACGCCAATGTGTATCCGCCGATGAGCACGCTGCTGGAGAAGCAGGGAATTTCTCTGATTCAGGGATACGACGCCAGCCAGCTGGAGCCGCAGCCGGATCTGGTGATCGTTGGCAACGCCATGACCCGTGGGAATCCATGCGTTGAAGCAGTGCTGGAACGCAATATCCCGTACATGTCTGGCCCGCAGTGGCTGCATGATTTTGTCCTGCGCGACCGCTGGGTGGTCGCCGTAGCCGGGACGCACGGCAAAACCACCACCGCCGGTATGGCGACCTGGATCCTCGAAGCCTGCGGTTACAAGCCGGGCTTCGTGATCGGCGGCGTGCCGGGGAATTTTGACGTTTCCGCGCGTCTGGGCGACAGCCCGTTCTTTGTGATTGAAGCGGATGAATACGACTGCGCATTCTTCGACAAGCGATCCAAATTCGTGCACTACTGCCCGCGCACGCTGATCCTCAATAACCTTGAGTTCGATCACGCGGATATCTTTGACGACCTGAAGGCGATCCAGAAACAGTTCCACCATCTGGTGCGCATCGTGCCGGGCCAGGGCCGTATCATCCTGCCGGAGAACGACATCAACCTGAAGCAGACCCTGGCGATGGGCTGCTGGAGCGAGCAGGAGCTGGTGGGCGAGCAGGGCCACTGGCAGGCGAAAAAACTGAACGCCGATGCCTCCGAGTGGGAAGTGCTGCTCGACGGTGAGAAAGTCGGTGAAGTGAAGTGGGGCCTGGTGGGCGAACACAACATGCACAACGGCCTGATGGCGATAGCGGCGGCGCGTCATGTGGGGGTTCTGCCTGCGGATGCCGCCAGTGCGCTGGGCACGTTTATCAACGCCCGTCGTCGTCTGGAACTGCGCGGTGAAGCCCACGGCGTGACGGTGTACGACGATTTCGCGCACCACCCAACCGCCATTCTGGCGACGCTTGCCGCATTGCGTGGCAAAGTCGGCGGCACCGCACGCATTCTGGCCGTACTGGAACCGCGTTCAAACACCATGAAAATGGGGATCTGTAAAGACGATCTCGCACCGTCCTTAGGGCGTGCCGATGAGGTCTTCCTGCTGCAACCGCAGCATATTCCGTGGCAGGTGGCCGAAGTGGCCGACGCCTGCATTCAGCCGGCGCACTGGAGTGCGGACGTGGATGTCTTAGCGGATATGGTGGTGAAAGCCGCTCAGCCTGGCGACCACATTCTGGTGATGAGCAACGGCGGGTTTGGTGGGATCCATCAGAAGCTGCTGGACGGTCTGGCGAAGAAAGCCGCAGCCGCAGCGTAAAAAAAAGCCCGGTGGCGCTAGCGCTTACCGGGCCTACATTTTTTCGCACGACCTTGCAGGCCGGATAAGGCATTTACGCCGCCATCCGGCGCAAACCCGCACAGATTACTCTTCGTTCTCAGACAGCTCGCGCAGATACTGGAAAATCAGGCGCGCTGACTTCGGCGGCTTATTCCCTTCTTTCTCTTTCTTCGCGTTGCGGATAAGCGATCGCAGCTGCTGGCGGTCGGCATTCGGCCACAGGTTCAGCACTTCGGGTACCGCGTCATCACCTTGCTCGATCAAACGATCGCGGATCTGCTCCAGCTTATGGAACAGCGCAACCTGCTGGTTATGGCGGTTTTTCAGCTTATCCAGCGCCTGACGGATCGGCTCCACGTCACGCTGACGCAGCAGTTTACCGATAAGCTGAAGCTGGCGGCGACGCCCTTCTTTCTTGATTTTCTGTGCCAGTTCAATGGCATCACGCAGATCCTGGTCGAGCGGGAGCTTATCCAGCGCGTTTTTACCCAGTTCTACCATTTCTGCGCCAAGCTGTTTTAACTCTTCGGCGTCACGTTTAATTTCACTTTTACTGACCCAGATGATCTCATCATCTTCGTCTTCGATGTCATCACCGGGAACGTCGTCGAGCCAGTCTTCGGGCTGCTTAGTCATGTCAGGCTCCTTAAAAAAAGAGGCTAATGTTACCAGTTAAGACGCGCACTGAAAAACGGTTCTCTGTTAGACTTCACTTAACTCTCTCTTACAGTATGGCATTTGCGATGAAAGTAACCTCACAAGTTGAAGCGCAGCGTAAGATCCTGGAAGAAGCCGTCTCCACCGCGCTGACGCTCGCTTCAGGCAAATCAGATGGCGCCGAAGTGGCGGTCAGCAAAACCACCGGCATTAGCGTGAGCACCCGCTATGGCGAAGTGGAGAACGTAGAATTTAACAGCGATGGCGCGCTGGGGATCACCGTGTATCACCAGAATCGCAAAGGCAGCGCGTCGTCTACCGATCTCAGCCCGGATGCCATCGCCCGGACGGTGCAGGCGGCGCTGGATATCGCCCGCTACACCTCGCCGGATCCTTACGCTGGCGTGGCCGATAAAGAGCTGCTGGCGTTTGACGCGCCGGATCTCGATCTGTTCCATCCGGCGGAAGTGACCCCGGACGAAGCCATTGAGCTGGCCTCGCGCGCCGAGCAGGCGTCTTTGCAGGCCGACAAACGCATCACCAACACCGAAGGCGGCAGCTTTAACAGCCACTACGGCATCAAAGTGTTCGGTAACTCGCACGGCATGTTGCAGGGGTACTGCTCAACCCGTCACTCGCTGTCCAGCTGCGTGATCGCCGAAGAGAACGGCGATATGGAGCGCGATTACGCGTATACCATTGGCCGCGCGCTGGGGGATTTGCAGTCTCCCGAGTGGGTAGGTAAAGAGTGTGCCGAACGCACGCTGTCACGCCTCTCACCGCGTAAGCTCTCCACCATGAAAGCCCCGGTCATTTTTGCCAATGAAGTGGCGACCGGCCTGTTTGGTCATCTGGTGGGGGCGATTGCGGGCGGTTCGGTGTACCGTAAATCGACCTTCCTGCTCGACTCGCTGGGCAAGCAGATCCTGCCGGAATGGCTGACCATCGAAGAGCATCCGCACCTGCTGAAAGGGCTGGCGTCTACGCCGTTCGACAGCGAAGGCGTGCGCACGGAACGCCGGGATATCATTAAAGACGGCGTGCTGACCCAGTGGCTGCTGACCAACTACTCCGCGCGCAAGCTGGGGCTGAAAAGCACCGGGCACGCGGGTGGGATCCACAACTGGCGCATTGCCGGACAGGGCCTGAACTTTGAGCAGATGCTGAAAGAGATGGGCACCGGCCTGGTGGTGACCGAGCTGATGGGGCAGGGCGTGAGCGGCATCACCGGAGACTATTCTCGCGGTGCGGCAGGCTTCTGGGTCGAAAACGGTGAAATTCAGTATCCGGTGAGCGAAATCACCATCGCCGGCAACCTCAAGGACATGTGGCGCAATATTGTTACGGTCGGTAACGATATTGAAACACGCAGCAATATTCAGTGTGGTTCTGTATTGCTGCCGGAGATGAAAATCGCCGGTCAGTAATACCCGTAAAAGCGTGTTTAATAATAAAAAAGGAAGTGAGCAATGCGTAAACACCTGTTAGCGATCGTCGCGGCTTCAACGCTGGTTCTTGGCTCGTCCGCGTTTGCTGCCGATCTCGAAGACAACATGGACATCCTCAGTGAAAATCTGAAGGTGGTGCAGAAAACCGACAATGCCGCCGAGATGAAGGACGCGCTGACCAAAATGCGTGAAGCGGCGCTGGACGCGCAAAAAGCGACGCCGCCGAAGCTGGAAAGCAAAGCAGCAGACAGCGCCGAGATGAAAGACTATCGTCACGGCTTTGATGTGCTGGTCAGCCAGATCGACGGCGCGCTGAAGCTGGCTAACGAAGGCAAAGTCAAAGAAGCCCAGGCGGCGGCCGACCAGTTTGCGGCGACCCGCAACGCGTATCACAAAAAGTATCGTTAATTGGGTGCCTGAGCTGTACGTCCTTTCTCCGTATGCGGAGGCGCATTACGCGCCCCCGCATCCTTGCTCCTTTCCGTCCCATGCCTGAGACGGTCAGTCTCAAGCACCCGCAGCCACTCTACCCAATCCCCATAAGAAAACCTTATCCACATCACATTTCTACGAGCCCGCTCGTAATCTTTTCCGCTTTGCATACCCCTTATTTGCCGCCAGATAGCGTGATATTCATCACGCAAATACAGCGATTTATCCAGATTCACCGCATTTATGTGGCACAGATCACTGCCGCGGCTCGCCTTTCCACTTCGAAGTGGAAAACAACTCGCTACAAACCCTGCACCTGCAACGTTAGTTTTATTCCAGAGCCATTAACGGGGTAAGACGAGTGAGTAACGGAGCGGTAATGAACGACGTTGGGGAACAGGCGGTGCAGACTGAGCAGCTCGCGAACACCATGCTTCAGCAGGTTTATGCTCTGCTGGCCCGGCACAACATCATCCCCAACGCGGTACAGGAGCAGATGCTGACCTCCCACGTTCGCGCAATGGCGCACCGGTCCGTGACCGGCGAGCCGCTGCCGGAGGTTGAAGCAGAGCTTTTCGACGAAATTTCACCAGATTCAATGCAACTTGCCCGTGAAGTGGTAGCGCAGTTTGGCAACCTTCCTGATGAAGAGGCCTGGCTGCTCTCCGTTCACTTCGAAGTCGCGAAAGACAACCTTTAAGGAGCAACACATGGAACAGATTACAGTCGTGATTGGCGATCGCCTGGGTAAAGGTCAGAAAGTGGCTGCGGGTGTGGAAAAAGCCGGTGGACGCGCGGTTGTCGTACCGGGCATGGCGGCAGACATGAAGCTCGGTGACGTGATGAAAGCGGAAAACGCCACCTTCGGCATCTCCTTCTGTGGCAGCGGCGGCGCGGGCGCCATCACCGCACAAACCAAATATGGCTACAAGGCCAAATACGGCATGCGCTCCGTGGATGAGGGCGTGACCGCCATCAACGAAGGCTGCAACGTGCTGGGCTTTGGCTTTATGGATAAAGAAGAGCTGGGCGAGCGTCTGGTACAGGCGTGGCAGAAGAAGCACGGCGCATAAGCATGAAAGAACAGTTCACAACCACGGTGAGAGTGAAGGGGAAGGGCGACGCCAAAGCGCGCGCCTTTGCCGACGCGCTCAACCACGTTCAGGCCGCGGTGATGAAAGCCTCACCGCATATCTTACTGCGTATTGAGCCACAGGATGTGCAGGTTGTTCAGGCGCAAGAAGCGGTGCGAAAAGAAGCGTTTCTGTTCTTCTTTCTGCGCCGGGAAAGACGCACCTACAGCGTGGAGCTGGATGTGACCGTCAACGTGACTGCCATCAATCTCGACCAGGTGGATTTCGTCACGCAACGCTGATTATTCATAAAAGGGCAGACTGATGTTCTTAATTATATTAATAAAATCGCTCATCATTGGCGGCCTGGTTGGCGTCGGTGTGGGAGCCGGGGCTGCACGCATGTTTCATGCGCCTACCACTCAGGGTATGGGCGCGTTTCGTACGTTGGGGGAACTGAACTCCTGCGAAGGGGATCCGGCCTCCCACTTCTCCTTTGGATTAGGCTTCTTCTTTAACGCCTGGGCCTCTTCCGTGGCCGCAGGTGCCTTCACACAGGACGTTGACCACCGCATCATCCCGAACTGGGGTGCTGCCGCGCTGATGATTAAAAACCGTAACGTCGGCGAAACGCTGCACGATCCCCGCAAAATGGCGATTGCCTGCGGCATCATCGGCATGATCGTCGTGACCTTCCTTAACCTGACCGCTTCCTCCGTGCCGGCCGCACTTCAGGTCACCGCCGTGAAGGTGCTGGTGCCTGCCGCGAACCTGCTGGTCAACACCGTAATGCCGGTGATCTTCTGGCTGGCGGCCATCGACGCGGGTAAAAAATCGGGCTTCTGGGCCACCATCTTTGGCGGCGCGGCGCAGCTGATCATGGGGAACGCCGTACCGGGTCTGGTTCTCGGCATCCTGATCGGTAAAGGCGTTGAGGAGAGCGGCTGGAACCATGTCACCAAAGTGATGATGGCGGCAATCGTTCTGCTGTTCGTGCTGAGCGGCTTCTTCCGCGGCTTCGACATGAAGATGATCGAATCCTTCCATCTGACCGTGCCGAACTGGCTCGACATGATCCACAACTCGCTCAGCGGTAAATAACAGGAGCCTCTACATGGAACAGAATAAAGGTTTTTGGTATGCCGACTGGTCGTTCCCGATCTTCGTTGGCCTGCTCTCCTCCGGCGTCTTCGCCGGGACGCACATGTACTACCTCTACGGCATCGGCGCGTTTAACGAAGTGGCCTTCGTGGCGATGCTGAAAGCGGGAATCGATACCGGCGTCTACGGCGCGGTGGCGGCGTTCGGCGCGAGCTTCCTGTTCGCCCGTATTATCGAAGGATCGCTGGTCGGTATTCTTGATATCGGTGGGGCGATCCAGACCGGCGTGGGCCTCGGCGTACCGGCGCTGCTGCTGGGCGCGGGGATCATGTTCCCGGTGACCAACTTCATTGCCTCGCTGATTACCGGCCTGGTGATTGGTCTGGCGATTGGCTACGTCATCATCCTGGCGCGTAAGTTCACCATCAACCAGAGTAATTCCACCTACGGGGCTGACGTGATGATGGGCGCGGGTAACGCCTCTGGCCGCTTCCTCGGGCCGCTGATTATCCTCAGCGCCATGACCGCCTCCATTCCAATCGGCGTCGGTTCGCTGGTGGGCGCGCTGCTGTTCTACATCTGGCAGAAGCCGATTACCGGTGGCGCCATCCTCGGCGCAATGATTTTGGGCTGGCTGTTCCCGGTCGCCCTTTAATACCCGCGGGCGCATCAGCGCCCGCCCTATCAGGAGAACCCCATGTTTGATTTACTCCTGCGCCGTGCGCGCCTCGCCGACGATACCCTGACCGATATCGCCATTCAGGACGGGAAGATCGCCGCGACGGGCGAAATTGACGATCCCGCCCGTAAAACGGTTGAGCTTAACGGTGACGTGTACGTCAGCGCGGGCTGGATTGACTCCCACGTTCACTGCTACCCGAACTCCCCGATTTACCACGACGAGCCGGATAGCGTGGGCATTGCCACCGGCGTCACCTCCGTGGTGGACGCGGGCAGTACCGGTGCCGACGACGTGGACGATTTTTACCAAATCACCCGCAAAGCCTCCACCGACGTCTTTGCCCTGCTGAACATCTCCCGCGTGGGGCTGATTGCCCAGAACGAGCTGGCCAACATGGCGAACATTGACGCCGATGCGGTGAAGCAGGCGGTGAAGCGCCACCCGAATTTCATCGTCGGCCTGAAGGCGCGCATGAGCAGCAGCGTGGTCGGCGAGAATGGCATCACGCCGCTGGAGCGCGCCAAAACGATCCAGAAAGAGAATGGCGACCTGCCGCTGATGGTGCACATCGGCAATAACCCGCCGAACCTCGATGAAATCGCTGAACTTTTGAGTTCGGGCGACATCATTACCCACTGCTACAACGGCAAGCCTAACCGCATTCTGACGCCCTCCGGCGAGCTGCGCGCCTCCATCACCTCCGCCCTGAAGTGCGGCGTGCGTCTGGACGTCGGCCACGGCACGGCGAGCTTCAGCTTTGAGGTGGCGAAACGCGCCATCGCGATGGGCATTCTGCCGCACACCATCAGCTCGGATATCTACTGCCGCAACCGCATCAACGGCCCGGTCGGCTCGCTGGCAAGCGTGATGTCGAAATTCCTCGCCATCGGCATGTCATTGCCGCAGGTGATTGACTGCGTCACCGCGAACGCCGCAGACGGCCTGCGCCTGACGCGCAAGGGCCGCATTCAGCCTGGCCTCGACGCCGACCTGACGCTATTCACGATTAAACGCCAGCCAACGGTGCTGACGGACGCTGAAAACGACAGTCTGCAAGCTGAACACATTCTGGTGCCGCTTGCCGCGATCCGCGCGGGCAAGGGCTACATGACCGAACAAGGGAGCACGGAACATGCCTTCGATTTATGAGAAGTATAATTTAAAGCAGGTTATCAACACCTCTGGCCGCATGACGGCGCTGGGCGTCTCCACGCCGCGCCCGGAGGTGGTGCAGGCGGCGATGGACGGCATGAATCACTATTTCGAGATGAAGGATCTGGTTAACAAAACCGGGGAATACATCGCGAAGCTGCTGGATGTGGAAGGCGCGACGGTGGTCTCCTGCGCGTCGGCAGGCATAGCCCAGTCCGTGGCGGCGGTGCTGGTGAAAGACAGCGACTGGCTGCTGGAAAACCTGCACGTCACGCCAATCGAGAACAATGAAATCGTCCTGCCGAAAGGCCATAACGTTAACTTTGGCGCGCCGGTCGGCACCATGGTGGCGCTGGGCGGCGGCAAGCTGGTGGAAGCGGGCTACGCCAACGAATGCTCCGCCGACCAGCTGGCGGCGGCCATCACCCCGCGCACCGCGGCGATCCTCTACATCAAGTCCCACCACTGCGTGCAGAAAAGCATGCTCAGCGTCGAGCAGGCCGCGGTCGTGGCGCGTAAATACTCCCTGCCGCTGATCGTTGATGCCGCGGCGGAAGAAGATCTGCACGCGTACTACCGTTCCGGCGCGGATCTGGTGATTTACAGCGGCGCGAAGGCGATCGAGGGGCCAACCAGCGGCCTGGTGATCGGCAAAACCCAGTACGTTGAGTGGGTGAAGCGCCAGACGGCGGGCATTGGCCGCGCGATGAAGGTGGGTAAAGAGGGGATCCTCGGCCTGACCTGCGCCATCGAACACTACCTGACGGCCACCAAAGAGAGTGGTGCCGAGATGATGGCGAAGATGACGCCGTTTATCGACGCACTCAACACCCTGAACGGCGTCACCGCGCGCGTGGTCTGGGACAGCGCCGGTCGCGACATCGCCCGCACCGAGATTAAGTTTGACGAAGCCACCACCGGCGTTGGCACTGGCGACCTTGTCGCCCAGCTGAAGCAGGGGGAATACGCCATTTACTTCCGTGGCTACAAGGCCAACGAAGGGATTATCGAAGCGGACGTGCGCAGCGTGAGCGCTGACCAGCTGAACATCGTGTACCGCCGCATTAGCGAAGTGTTAGGACAGGAGAAAAACGCATGAAACTGACCCCCAATTTTTACCGTGACCGCGTCTGCCTGAACGTGCTGGCCGGCTCAAAGGCCAACGCCAGTGCCATTTACGAGGCGGCGGAAGGTCACGTGCTGGTGGGCGTGCTCTCCAAAAATTACCCGGACGTGGCGAGCGCGGTCGCGGATATGCGTGAATACGCGGCGCTGATTGATAACGCGCTCTCCGTGGGGCTGGGCGCGGGCGATCCGAACCAGTCGGCCATGGTGAGTGAAATCTCCCGCCAGGTGCAGCCGCAGCACGTCAACCAGGTCTTTACCGGTGTAGCCGCCAGCCGCGCGCTGCTGGGGCAGAATGAATCGGTGGTCAACGGCCTGGTCTCTCCGACCGGGACCGTCGGCATGGTGAAAATCTCCACCGGCCCGCTGAGCAGCAAAGCGCCGGACGGCATCGTGCCGGTTGAAACGGCGATTGCTCTGCTGAAAGACTTCGGCGGCAGCTCGATCAAGTACTTCCCGATGGGCGGCCTCAAGTGCCGTGATGAATACCAGGCGGTGGCGGAAGCCTGCGCCCACCACGACTTCTGGCTGGAGCCGACCGGGGGGATCGATCTGGAGAACTTTGAGGCGATCTTGCAGATTGCCCTCGACGCGGGCGTGAGCAAAATCATCCCGCACATCTACAGTTCAATTATCGACAAAGCCAGCGGTGATACGCGTCCGGAAGATGTGCGTACGCTGCTGGAAATGACGAAGAAGCTGGTGAAGTAGAATAAAACCTTACCCCTCACCTAAAGGAGCCACCATGCACACCCGTAACCTGCTCGTCGCTTCACTCTCAATGCTCGCCACCGCCGCTGTCGCCCAGACGCAATACGCCTGGGTGGGTACCTATAATCCGAACGGTGAAGGGCTGTACCGTTTTACCGTTGACCCGCAAACCGGCGCGCTCGATAACAAAACGCTGGTGAGCAAACTGCCGAATGCGGCGCAGTTGACCCTTTCGCAAGACGGTAAAACGCTGTATCTGGCAAGCGAAGTGGAGCAGGGCGTGGTGCAGGCGCTGCGCATCGGCGATGACGGCGCGCTAAGCGAACTGAATCAGGTGGCCTCCGGCGGTGCCGGGCCGGTTTATCTCTCCCTGACGCCGAACGGCAGGCACCTGCTGGTAGCGAACTACGTCAGCGGAACCGTCGCGGTGCTCCCCGTTAACGCAGACGGCAGCCTGGGCGACGCCACGGACACGCATCAGGATCGAGGCGAACCGGGCGCGGCGAAGCCGGAAGCTGCCGTTGAGGGCAGTTTCGCGATCAGCGATCATAACGGCCCGCATGCGCACATGATCGCCGCCGATCCGAGCGGGAAGTACGTTTTTTCCACCGATCTTGGTCTGGATCGTATCTATCAGTACCGTTTTGACGATCGAGCAGGAAAGCTGATCCCGAACGATCCGCCGTTTATCAGCGCCTCTTCGAAAGGCGCTGGCCCGCGCCACTTCGTCTTTACGCCGAAAGGCGATGCCCTGTGGCTGATTAACGAAGAGGCCTCTACGCTCACCCATTATGCGCTGGACAGCAGCGGCAGGCTAAAAGAGGGTAAAACCGTTTCAGCTCTGCCGGACGGTTACAAAGGCACCAGTTTTGCTGCCGGGCTGGCGCTAAGCGCCGATGGTAAACAGCTGTATGTCGCTAACCGTTTGCATAACAGCATCGGGCACTTTACCGTAACGGCAGAAGGGACGCTGACGCATCAGGACGATGTCTGGACGCGGGGTGACTATCCGCGCACCCTGACGCTCGATAAGCAGGGGCGCTGGCTGTACGTCATGAACCAGCGCAGCGACAATATTACCCGTTTCCGCGTGGCGCCGGACGGCAAGCTGAGCGCCGAGCCAGACTATACCCCGGTCGGCAGCCCATCCCAGATGGTCATTTCACCCTGAGCAGTAAGAGGACAACGACGTGCGATTTCCGAACCAACGTTTAGCGCAACTTTTCGAGCTGTTGCAAAACGAGACGCTGCCGCAGGACGAGCTGGCGCAGCGGCTGTCGGTCTCCACGCGAACCGTCCGGGCGGACATCACCGCCCTCAACGCGCTGCTGGCAGGCCACGGGGCGCAGTTTATCCTGAGCCGCGGCAGCGGCTATCAGCTAAAAATTGATGATGCCCAGCGCTATCAACAATTGCAGGCCTCCCACCCGCGCGCGCTGCGCATTCCGCGAACCGGGCCGGAGCGCGTGCACTATCTGGTGGTGCGTTTTCTCACCTCGGCATTTTCCCTTAAGCTGGAGGATCTGGCCGACGAGTGGTTCGTCAGCCGGGCCACATTGCAGAGCGACATGGTGGAAGTGCGCGAGTGGTTCCATCGCTACAACCTGACGCTGGAAACCCGTCCGCGCCACGGCATGAAGCTGTTTGGCAGCGAGATGGCGATCCGCGCCTGCCTGACCGACCTCCTGTGGGAGCTGGCGCAGCAGGACAGCCTGAACCCGCTGGTGACCGACGTGGCACTGAATGCGGGCGTGGCGGAAAAGATGGTGCCGGTGCTGCACGATGCGCTGACGCGCCATCACATTCGTCTGACCGACGAAGGCGAGCTGTTCCTGCGCCTGTACTGCGCGGTGTCGGTGCGGCGCATCAGCGAGGGGTATCCGCTGCCGGAATTCCACGCAGAAGATGTGGAAGAGAACGTGCGCGAGGCGGCGAAGGATATTGCGGTAGCCATCCAGGAGCTGGCGGGCAAGGCGCTTGCGCCATCGGAAGAGAGCTGGCTGTGCGTGCACATCGCGGCGCGGCAGATCCAGGAGATTGCCCCCAGCGCGATTAACGCCGACGACGACGAAGCGCTGGTCAACTATATCCTGCGCTACATCAACACCCACTATAACTACAACCTGCTCAGCGATGCGCAGCTGCACGCCGATCTGCTCACGCACATCAAAACCATGATCACCCGCGTGCGCTATCAAATCATGATCCCCAATCCGCTGCTGGACAACATCAAGCAGCACTACCCGATGGCGTGGGATATGACCCTCGCGGCGGTGTCGAGCTGGGGGAAATACACGCCGTATGCGATCAGCGAGAACGAGATTGGTTTTCTGGTGCTGCACATCGGCGTGGGGCTGGAGCGCCACTACAACATCGGCTACCAGCGCCAGCCGCGCGTGCTGCTGGTGTGCGACGCCGGTAACGCGATGGTGCGCATGATCGAGGCGGTACTTCAGCGTAAATACCCGCAGATCGAGGTGACGCGCACGCTTACTCTGCGCGAGTACGAGCTTGCGGATGCCATCGGTGAAGACTTTGTGATCTCCACCGCTCGCGTGAGCGAAAAGTCCAAGCCGGTGGTGATAATCGCCCCGTTCCCGACCGATTATCAGCTGGAGCAGATCGGCAAGCTGGTGCTGGTGGACCGCACCCGCCCGTGGATGCTGGAGAAATACTTCGACGCGACCCATTTCCGCATTCTCGACAAGCCCGTTGATCGGCAAACGCTGTTCCGCGAACTGTGCGGGCAGCTTGAAGGCGAAGGCTTTGTCGGCGCGGAGTTTCTGGATTCGGTCATCGAGCGTGAAGCGATTGTCAGCACCATGCTCGGGGACGGCATCGCGCTGCCGCACTCCCTCGGCCTGCTGGCGCAAAAAACGGTGGTCTACACCGTGCTCGCCCCGCAGGGCATTCAGTGGGGAGATGAAACGGCGCACGTCATTTTCCTGCTCGCCATCAGCAAAAGCGAATACGAAGAGGCAATGGCGATTTACGACATCTTCGTCACCTTCCTGCGCGAGCGCGCGATGGCGCGCCTGTGCCAGTGCGAGGATTTTGCAGCGTTTAAGGCTGAGGCGATGGAGAGTTTGAGCCGGTTTTGAAGCCAGGCGGATAGAGGATATCCGCCTTCATTTACCGCAAATGATGCACAACCTGGTTGCTGCTGCCGCGCCAGATCAGCATAGGGTCTTTTAAATCCTGCACGAACTTGCCGTCCACCAGCACGTTAATCAGATCCACCACTTCCTTCTGCTGCGCATTCAGCTCATCCAGCTTATAGCCCGTCCAGACCCAGATATCTTTTCCCGCGCACTCGCGGCGGATGCGCTTCACCAGCTTCAGTATATCCGGCACGTTTTGCGGATGGAGCGGATCGCCGCCGGAAAGGGAAATCCCCTGACGTTTAATGCGCGTGTCGTTCAGGTCGTCGATGATGCGGTCTTCCATTTCAGCGGTAAACGGCCTACCCGAGTTCAGGCGCCAGGTGCTTTTGTTGTAGCAGCCGGGGCACTCGTGAACGCAGCCTGAAACGAACAGGGTGCAGCGGGTGCCGGGGCCGTTGACGATATCGACGGGGTAGTACTGATGGTAGTTCATAGCGGTTAACCAAGCCGGGTACAGTGTGAGTGCGGATTGTAGGCCCGGTAAGCGTAGCGCCACCGGGCATAAATGCGGCAGTGGCTCAACCGATCTGCCCATTCCCCAGATGTTTCACCCGGCGCTTCACCTCTTCCTGCTTGCCGGCGTTAAACGGACGGGCATCCGGACTGCCGAGGTAGCCGCATACGCGGCGAGTCACGGAGACGCGGGCCGCATCGTGGTTACCGCATTTCGGACAGGTGAAGCCCTTACTGGTGCATTCAAACTCACCGGTAAAGCCGCACTCGTAGCACTCGTCGATTGGGGTGTTAGTCCCGTAGTACGGCACGTGCTGGTAGCTATAGTCCCACACGTCTTCCAGCGCCTTCAGGTTGTGCTGGATGTTTGGGTACTCGCCGTAGCAGATAAATCCGCCGTTCGCGATAGGCGGATAGGCCGCCTCAAAGTCGATCTTGTCGTACGGGTTCACCTTCTTCTCCACGTCGAGGTGGAAGCTGTTGGTGTAGTAACCTTTATCTGTCACCCCTTCAACAATGCCAAATTCGGTGGTATCCAGGCGGCAGAAGCGGTCGCAGAGGTTTTCGCTTGGCGTGCTGTACAGGCTGAAACCGTAGCCGGTTTCCTCTTTCCACTGGTCTACCGCATCGCGCAGGCGCTGCACAATCGCGATGCCTTTCTCGCGCAGGGCCTCGCTGTCATAGATGTGCTTGTCGCCGAACAGCGCGTTGATGGTTTCGTGAATGCCGATATAGCCGAGAGAGATCGACGCGCGTCCATTTTTGAAGATCTCAGACACGTCATCGTCCGCTTTCAGGCGCACGCCGCAGGCACCTTCCATATAGAGGATGGGCGCAACGCGGGCTTTGACCCCTTCCAGGCGGGCGATGCGCGTCATCAGCGCCTTACGTGCCAGCTGCAAGCGCTCGTCCAGCAGCGTCCAGAAGGCCTCTTCATTACCTTTGGCTTCCAGGGCGATGCGCGGCAGGTTAAGGCTGATCACGCCCAGGTTGTTGCGCCCATCGTGGATCTGCTCGCCGTTTTCATCCTCGTACACGCCGAGGAAACTGCGGCAGCCCATAGGCGTTTTAAACGAACCGGTGACTTTTACCACCTGGTCGTAGTTCAGGATGTCCGGATACATGCGCTTGCTCGCGCACTCCAGCGCCAGCTGTTTGATGTCGTAGTTCGGATCGCCAAACTTGTGGTTCAGGCCGTCGCGGATGGCGAACACCAGCTTCGGGAACACCGCGGTTTTACGGTTTTTGCCGAGGCCAGAGATGCGGTTGCGCAGGATAGACTGCTGAATCAGGCGCGATTCCCAGCTGGTGCCCAGGCCAAACCCGAAGGTGACAAACGGCGTCTGCCCGTTGGCGGTGTGCAGCGTATTCACTTCATATTCCAGCGACTGGAACGCGTCGTAGCATTCTTTCTCGGTGCGGGAACGCGCATAGCCGTCCGCGTCCGGGATCTGCCACTCTTCCGCCGTCTTACGGTGCTTGTTGAAGCTCTCGGTCACGAACGGAGCCAGCACTTCATCGATGCGGTTGATGGTGGTCCCGCCATAAATATGGCTGGCTACCTGGGCGATGATCTGCGCCGTAACCGCCGTCGCGGTAGAGATGGACTTCGGCGGTTCAATCTCGGCGTTACCCATCTTAAAGCCGTGGGTCAGCATGCCTTTCAGGTCAATCAGCATGCAGTTGAACATCGGGAAGAACGGCGAATAGTCGAGATCGTGGTAGTGGATCTCACCGCGCTCGTGCGCCGAGACCACGTCGCGCGGCAGCAGATGCTGACGGGCATAGTGCTTGGCGACGATACCGGCCAGCAGGTCGCGCTGGGTCGGGATCACTTTACTGTCTTTATTGGCATTTTCATTGAGCAGCGAAGAGTTGGTCTGCTCCACCAGACCGCGGATCTCCTGGTTCAGGCGACCGCGTTTCTCACGCTGGACGTCACGATCGTGGCGGTACTCAATGTAGGCGCGCGCCAGCTGCTTGTATGGCCCCGCCATCAGCTGGTTCTCAACCGCGGTCTGGATCTCGTTGATATCGACCTGGCTGCGTTCATGCATCTGGCTGCTAACGACTTCTGCGACGGTGGCGCAGTAATCTGCGTCATCGACTCCCGCTGCTTTAGCTGCACGCAGGATGGCTTCCTGAATGCGCTCTGATTTAAACGGCACTTTACAGCCATCACGTTTCATCACATGCGGTGTCATGATCACTCCATATTAAAAACAGGTTATCCACAAAGGTGGGGAAGTATTCACCGGGCGTATTTCCCGCCGCGCCAAAGGCTTCCCGCGTTCCCAGCGTGTGTTATCCACAATTCCGGCCAGCGTAAGCGCCGTCTTGTTGTTGGAATTGTAGACGATAGATACAATATGTTGGGTTGGGACGCATTTTAAGTGCTACATATAGTGATTTGCATCAAACATGTTTGCGATTTTTTTGATTCAGAACAAAGTAAAAAGACGAGAGTACAAACGGCGGGCGCTGGAGCAATTGTAAATACGTGCAGGAAAAATCTGATTAATTATTCAACGAAAACAAGCGCTCAGCACGGCGTGTGCTGAGCGCCTCACGGTTAACTCGCCCCGCAGATCCAGCTCAACCCTGCCTGTAAAAAGGCTGCGGTAGCGATACTGCCCAGCACCACGGGGATGAGAAAGGAGCGATCGGGGCCATCGTCCTGTTCTGGCGGTTCTTCAGCATTCAGGACTGACAATGCCTCTTCCCGGGTGCGCGCCGCCAGAAGCTGCTCCCGCACCCGGTCTTCTGTCAACAGGCTGGTGAGCGACGTCAGCAGCTGCATATGGGTACTGCCTGCTTCCGCTGGTGGGATGGCGAGCAGAAAGACCATTCTCACCGCTTCATCACCGTCCAGGCCCGGCCAGCTTATCGGGTCGTCGAAGAGCGCCAGACAAAACGCCGCCTGCTGCACCGTCTCGGCTTTTCCGTGAGGGACAGCGAGCGCCTCGCCCAGCGCGGTAGGACCTTCACTTTCGCGTTGTAAAACGCTCTGGATAAATGCCGCTTCATCGTTAATGATTTTTCGCCTGGCGAGCGGCTCGGCCAGCCAGCGGATCAGCGCTTCAGGCGTACGGTGCGGCGGATTGATAAAAACCAGATCGGGGTGCGTCAATGCAAGCAAGTTCATATTAAGCCTCAATCAAAAAATCGCATGTCGCGGAAGGTGAAATCGCCGTTACCGGTTGCACGGGCTCTTCCAGGTAGTTGATCTGACGAAGCCCCGCCAGACTTGTCGGGACGGGAACCGACTGCGTGCCGGCGTTAAACACCCGAACGACCGTGCCAGAGGAGTGCTGCGCATGGGGCAGGGCAGAGAGAATGAGCGGCTCCGGCAGGCTCAATAATGAGAATTCTGCCGGAAGCCTGCGGTCGGGCAGACGCAACGAAAAGCGCTCAAGGCGGTGATCGAGCGTGTGTAGCGTTTGCCGCTGATAGGTGAAAGGCTGTCCCGCAGCCTGGTTTTCCAGCTGGCGAAGCGTGAGATGATCGGCGCTGTCGGCCAGCGCGACGGTGAACGAGAAGCACAACGGTTTCAGCAGCTGCGCATCGGGGGTCTCGACCACCGTATTATTGATGCCGGACGCCCGGCCCGGTCGCCATTCGAGATCGTTGCGCCCGAGCACGCCCGTGGATTTAAACAACGTCAGGGCAATAGCAGCCGGCGCGCTACCGATTATCTGAAACTCCTTCATGCCGCGGCTATTCACCACCAGCGCTTTGCCCGCTTCCGCAACAGCAATGATTCCCTCGCTGGTTTCGATATTCACGGGCATTTCGCGATAGTGTTCTCGCCAGTTTTCTTCGTGATATCCCGTTTCGCGCTGGATTATCGCGAAGGGCTGCGAGGCGATAGCGTGCCGGGTGTGAATATCGCTGCCGATCAGTAAACGTAGCCGGTGATCGCAGTGGCTGTTTTCCAGCGAACTGTCCACATACAGGTTCGGATCGTCTTCGCGTAATGTGCATTCCAGACGAAGGGATAACGGCGTTCGGGCAGTATCCTGGCGTCCGGCGAGATCCGGCGGAAGAAACAGGGTGGCTTCAACGATCAGCTTTTCGATAAGCGGCGTTTTAAGGCAGTCGACAAGCGTGAAATGGTCGCATCGCGTCGGTGTATCGCCCGCGAGCGGTGAGAAATCGTAGCTGTCGCCCGCATCCGCACAGTCTTCAAGGGTAAAGAACGAGGGGATGCATCTGCCGCTGCGTTTGTCGTGCAGGGTGAGCGTTCCGTCGGCCAGCGTTAATCGATAATGCGCATTCTCTATCTCGCTGCCCGTTGTCTGTTCAGGCTGCCGGAAAGGCGCCGGGTCATCTTCAACGTTAATGCTGAGATAGCCGACCGGCGGCAGAACCGGTGTTTTCACAGCAACGTGCCAGCGATAATAAGGGGGAAGGGGCGTTTCACATTCGCCTTCGGCGTTAAGGGAGACTGCCGTTCCGCCTGGCAGAATGTCTCTTTTCAGGACGTCGAAGGGGATGGCCTGTCCCTGATATTTCAGGGCGATATTTTCAGCCCGGCTATAAAGTGTGGTCATCACCACGCGTCGCGTTGGGGTGCCCAGCGGGTTGAAAATCAGCAGGTCGCCTTCCCGAGCGCAGGCGGCGCTCAGGGTTTTTACCACCAGGTTCCACAGGCTGTGGCACAGCTGTTCGGTTTGCTCCAGCCGATGCAGAATGTCGCGGTTGGTGGTATCGCTATTACAGCCGCCGATGGAGTCATGGGCATGGCTTCGCAACAGCTTCTTCCAGAGCGTATCGACCACCGAGAGGTTGACTGGCAGCCCCTGATGACGCGCCATGGCGATTGTCGGCTCCAGCTGTCGCAGGATGAACTGCTCAACATCATCATTTTTCTTTTTGATGTCGTAGCGCACGGATCCGATCGTTTTATGGATGCGGGTATAGCGCGGCGATTTCAGCTCTCCTTCCCAGCGTTCAAACTGTTCACGCTGCGCGCGCAGAATGTCGACGTAGCGCTCCAGCGAACTGATAACGTAGCGGTCTTCATTGGGGGAGCGTGCGCTGGCGATCTGTAGAATTTTCGGCAGCGCCGGGTCGATACTGACCTGATCGCCGCCGCAGGGCAGCAGCAGGTCATTTATTCCGGCCCGCGAGCGCAGGAGATTAACCATCGGGAAGATTTTTCCCTGCAAATGACCCGCGTCTGAAGAGATGTTTTTAGCCGCGCCGTAACCGAATGCCATCGCGCAGGCGATAACGGTCGCACCTGACGGCGCCCGCCACAGGAACTGGCTGCTTTTCGCCTGTCTGTCGTGATCGATGCCGCGCCAGAAGACGATGTTGTCGATATTGCAGCCCTGCAAAATCGTGGGCATTTGCGCATTGTGGCCGAAGGTGTCCGGAAGATACCCAACCTGCATGGCGTGCCCCAGCTTACGGGCGGCGAAGATGCCGTACTTAAGATTGCGAATAATGGATTCGCCATGCACGTTGTAGGTGTCCGTCTGGGTATACCACGGCCCTACAAAGATCCTTTTTTCTTTGACCAGTTTTTCCAGCCTGGCGCGATAATCGGGATTGATGGCGAGAAAATCCTCCACTACCGCCATCTGCCCGTCAAGGTGGTAGCAGCTGTAAGCGGGGTCCTGCTCCAGCGTGTCGATGACGTCCGCAAAGTTATATGACGCCAGCACCATGCTGTCCTGACGGGTGAAATACCACTCCTGATCCCAGTGCGTATGGGCAATGACGTGGATCTGATTCATGACCTTCCCCTTAGCTGGCGTTCTTTGGGCTGACATAGAGCACGCCCAGAGCGCAAATCAGTGCGCCAGTAAAGACGCTCGCCAGGTAGCCCGCCACGTTGGTCGCCAGCGGCCAGCCCCAGATGGCTGGCAGCGGCAGCGTCTGCTTCACGCCAAGGGTGATGGCGACCAGCGCGCCGGCGACGGCACCGGCCATGAACACCGGGATCAGGCGTGGGTTTTTCAGGATGAACGGGATAGCGCCTTCCGAGATCCCAATCACGCCCAGCAATAACGAGGTGCTGCCAACGGTTTTCTCTTCCTGGCTAAAGACATCCGGTAGCCCAAAGCGGCCGTTAAGAAAAGCGGCAAAGCCGACGCCAATGGAGGGGATCACGATGGAGAGTTCGCGGGCGGTTAAATCAAACGTCTCGCTCATGCCATTCAGGCCGAGCGCGACCGAACCCGCCGCCTTATTGACCGGGCCGCCCAGGTCGAACGCGGTGCCTGCGGCGATCATCGCGGAATAGAATCCGCGCCCGGTGTCACCTGCCGAGGTAAAAAAGACCACCATCAGCTGGTTAAGCGAGCCAAAAATCGGGTTAATCAAATATTCCATGACCATCACCAGCGTAATGCCGGTGATCAGCGGGACGACCAGCATAGTTTTGATAGTGGTGAGCTGCTGGCGGACGTGAATGGAATCATTCAGCCAGCGCACCAGATAGCCGACGAAAAAGCCGATGCCAATCGCGCCGAAAAAGCCGGACGGCATAAAGCCTTCAATATCAAAGAAGCGTTTGTAGACCTCGTCTGACATGATGCCGCCGATAAGTCCGGGGATCAGCGCCGGTTTTCCGGCAATGGAAAATGCCAGGTACATGGCGAAAACCGGATACATGAACTTAATGGTCATAAAGCCCACTTTATCCAGCACGCTGAACGGCGAATGGTCGATGTTGATAAACTGGCCGGTGATTTTGGCCGTTGCCATCATCAGCCCGCCCATGACCACAACCGGCAGCATATAGCTGATGGCCGCCATAATATGGCCGATAAAAATCTGGTAAGCCGAATGCTGGCGCTCGTCGTCGTCTGCTACGGAGGAGGCGGTGACGTTTTTTTCCATGGCCAAGGCCTGACGCAGATAGCGATCGGTATGCTTGATCAGCGCTTGCGTGCGGGTCTGAAGATGGGGAATATTTTCAAAACGTTCGGCATCCTGAATGGGAACGTCGGTGGCCAGAATAATGGCCGTGGCGGAGGCGATATCCTGTTTTGTTAAGCGATTTTTTACGCCGTCGCTGCCCTGCGTTTCGACCTTAACCTCAATATTGTGCTCTTTAGCCCATGCAATAATTTTATTCGCCGCCATGAAGGTGTGTGCGATACCTGTCGGGCAGGCCGTCACCGCGACAACTTTTTGTTTCGTCATTGTCATAATTCCCTGGATGTGAAAACCGGGAAAGTATAAAGAGAACCTAAAACAGTTTTTAATGTTTGCTAATACTAATTACGTATCGTGATACGCGACGCTGCATTATGTGAAGCGTCTTCCAGAGGCTATTTTTCTGTTATGTTAATATCATGCCGGGATTAAACAGGGTGTAATATATGAATTCATTTCAGGGAAGTGAACGTTTGATATTTGAATACATTCAGTATCATGCGTCTAATATTTCTAATATATCGGCAAAAGAGATCGCCCGGGATACCTTTACAACGACAACATCCGTTAATCGAGTGTGTAAAAAAATGGGCTATAAAAGCTATACCGAGCTTCGGTATCGTTTTTTACGCGATCATTTTACCCCAGCGCCTGCCGCCCCCGACGCTGGGCCGCACACGGACGATATTGTGGCGGAGGTGTCCAGGCTGCTCACCCATTCCAGCCATATTTATCTGTACGCGCGCGGTGCTTCACTCACCAGCCTCAACTACCTGTCGCGTTTTTTATCCCTGGCGAGTCTGCCGCACCTCATTTTGAATGATATGCACCAGCTGACACGGGTATCGAAGGGGACGCTGGTACTGATCAGTAAATCCGGGGAGACGCAGTCGCTGATTGAAATGGCGCGTAACGCGCTGCGAAAAGGGTTAAAGATTATTGCGATTACCCGCGAGGGGTCGACGCTGGCGGCGATCTCATCGCTATGCTGGCCGCTAGTGATCGACATCAACGCGGTATCGCTGTATCAGAGGGAAGGACAGCTTGAACTGTTAAGCGCCGTGGACCGTATCGGCTGTAGGTTGCTACAGCACGATACGGTGTAGTCAGGCCGTCAGAGTTGCTTCACTATCCCCAGACGTACGGCATAATCATTTTCATGGTTGCCGTCATTGTTGATATAGGTTTTATCCAGTGACACCAGTTCGACGTAAGGCGTCCAGCCGTCGTCAAGGCTGTAGTTAAACGCGACGGTATGCTCCCAGTAGGTGTCATCCCCGGTTCCCTGATCGACGTTATCCTGCCAGCGGAAGCGTGGGTTATAGGACATACCGAATTTGCCAATGTTATAGGCGAACCAAATGTCGAACTGGTGTGACTGACGGCGGGTATAGCCGCTGCCGTCGAGTTCTTTGTCGCTGTGCGCGTCATTGATGGTGTTATAACGATAGCGGGCAGAGAGGTTCAGACCGTTATCGAACGCTTTCCAGCCCTGAATGAAGGGGCGATAGTGGGTATTACTGGGGGTGAAAACCGTCACCATGCCAGGCGCAACGGCAAAGCCATTGCCCAGATTGAAGCGCCAGCGCGTTTCAATCTCCTGTGCCGCCTCCGTTAATCCTTTGTCATCGGGGTTATTTCGGTCGGTATCACCAAAAAAAGTATCGTTGTGGTTTTGTGCAGCTTCAACGGAAAAGTAAAAACCGTTATCCGCCTGATGCATAACCTTAATACGTGAATCATTTACGTCAGAGCGCGTATTATGGCCAAAGCGAAGGTCGACGGACGTATTTCCGCACCATCCCTGTGTGCTCAATAATAATGCGCTAATACACGTTACTTTAATAATTGTCTTTTTCATCATGTCCTGCCGAGGTTATTAATTAGCAGGGCTATTTTTATTTTTGGCACGGCATGATGTAAAAGCTATCGTCGTACATTTAGCGTATCGCTAAACATAAAAAAAGAGAGACAGCATGCTGTCCCTCCTGATATTTATTCCTGCACCCACCAGATGGCTTCAAACGGGCGCAGTTGCAGCGTATCGGGTCGGGAGGGAACCTCTTCATAGTTACTGAGCGCCACCCGCCATGCTCCCTCTACCGGGGCCGGCTGCCACTGCTGGCGCTCGCGGCTCAGGTTCGCCACCACCATCAGCGTTTGCCCCTGCCACTGGCGGCGATAGCACCACAGGGAAGGGTGCTCAGGCAGGAGATCCTCATAATCCCCCCACGTCAGCACCGACAGAGATTTGCGCAGGCGAATCAGCGACTGATAGGTGTAAAACACCGAACCAGGGTCGTCCAGCGCCGCGCGGGCGTTCACCGTTTCGTAATTATCACAGACGCCAATCCACGGTTCGCCCGCGGTAAACCCCGCGCTGTGCGAGGCATCCCACTGCATCGGCGTACGACCATTATCCCGGGATTTACTCGCCAGAATCGCCAGGAGTTCATCGGTATCGCGGCCGTTAGCCCGCTGTTCGGCGAACATGTTCAGGCTTTCCACGTCGCGGTAGTCGGTGATGCGGCTGAAGTGCGGGTTGGTCATGCCCAGCTCTTCACCCTGATAGATGTACGGCGTGCCCTGCATGCCGTGCAGCACCATGCCGAGCATTTTCGCCGCCGCCACGCGGTGTTCACCTTCGTCGCCAAAACGCGACACGATGCGCGGCTGATCGTGGTTACACCAGAACAGCGCGTTCCACGCTTTGTTGTGCATTCCCTGCTGCCAGTGGTGGAAGAGGGTTTTCAGCGCCACGAAGTCCGGCTTCGCCAGCGTCCACTTTTCGCCGCCGGGATAGTCCACCTTCAGGTGGTGGAAGTTAAAGGTCATCGACAGCTCGCGCCCGTCGAGCGCCGCGTACTGCTGGCAGTTCTCCAGCGAGGTGGAAGACATCTCGCCCACCGTCATCAGGTTGCGCGGGGTAAAGACGTCGCGGCTCATCTCCTGAAGATATTCGTGAATGCGCGGCCCGTCGGTGTAGAAGCGACGACCATCGCCGAAGGGATCGTCCGGGAAGGTCTGATCTTTCGAAATCAGGTTGATGACGTCGAGACGCAAACCGTCCACGCCGCGATCGGCCCAGAACTCGCACACTTTTTTCAGCTCGGCACGCACCGCCGGGTTTTCCCAGTTGAGATCCGCCTGCTCCGGCGCGAAGAGATGCAGATAATACTGCTCGCTTTCGGCGTGCCAGCGCCAGGCGTTGCCGCCAAATTTCGAGCGCCAGTTGTTGGGAAGCACGTCCGGCGTGCCGTCGCGCCAGATGTAAAACTGGCGGTACGGACTCTCTTTGTTCAGCGATTCGCGGAACCAGGCGTGCTGCGTGGAGGTATGGTTAAAGACCATATCCAGCACGATGCGGATGCCGCGATCGTGCGCCTCGGCAACCAGCTCGTCAAAGTCGTCCAGCGTGCCGTAGGTCGGGTCGATGGCGGTGTAGTTCGCCACGTCGTAACCGTTATCCACCTGCGGGGAGATGTAGAACGGCGTCAGCCAGATGGCGTCAATGCCGAGGGTTTTCAGGTAGTCCAGGCGCTGCGTCACGCCGCGCAGATCGCCCGTACCGCTGCCGGTCGTGTCCTGAAAACTCTTTGGGTAAATCTGATAGATAACGCCGTTCTGCCACCAGTGAGGAAGGGTATTCATAGTGCTTTCCTGCAAATGCGAAGGGGCGCAACTGCGCCCCGAAAGAGGGAATTAAACAATCTGCAACGTGCCCTGACGGAACTTACGCTGGTAAACCACGGTGGTCAGCACCATTGGGATGATAATCGCCACCGCCATGGCCAGCGCAAATACCTGCCAGAAAGCGGGCTGAATGGAGAGGATTCCCGGCAGGCCACCGACACCAATCCCGTTCGCCATCACGCTATTCAGGCCGCACAGCAGGCCCGCCAGACCAGAGCCGATCATCGCGCAGAGCATCGGGAAGCGGTACTTCAGGTTGATGCCGTACATCGCCGGTTCGGTGACGCCGAGGTAGGCGGAAATAGCCGCCGGAACGGAGATCTCACGCTCGTTGTGCTTACGGCTGACGATAATGATGCCGGTGACCGCAGACGCCTGCGCGATATTAGACAGGGCGATAATCGGCCAGACCGGCGTACCGCCGAGGCTTTGAATCATCTGCATATCGATGGCCAGGGTGGTCTGGTGCACGCCGGTGATCACCAGCGGAGCGTACAGGAAGCCAAACAGCGCGGCACCAATCGGCGCGAAGCTGCCGGTCATCAGGTGACGGACCGCGAAGGCCACGCCGTCACCAATCATGCGGCCAAACGGACCGATAAAAGCGTGCGCCAGAAACACCGCCAGGATCAGCGAGCAGACCGGGACCACCACCAGATAGAGGTAATCCGGCACGATGCGCTTCAGGCGCGTTTCAATAAAGCCCAGCGCCAGGCCCGCCAGCAGCGCCGGGATCACCTGCGCCTGATAGCCCACCTTGGCGATGGTAAACAGGCCAAAGTTCCACACTTCCGGCATCTGCTGACCAAGTAAGTAAGCGTTCATTAACTGCGGAGAGACCAGCGTAACGCCCAGTACGATGCCCAGAATCGGCGTGCCACCCATCTTGCGCACCGCCGACCAGCAAATCCCGACCGGCAGATAGAAGAAGATCGCCTCGCCAATCAGCCACAGGAAGTCATAGATGCTTTGCAGCGCCGGGTACATCTGCGCCAGGGTTTTACCGTCGCTCATCGGCACGTCGCCGATGACGTTACGGAAGCCGAGAATTAAGCCCCCGCTGATCAGCGCCGGCAGCAGCGGGAAGAAGATCTCCGCGAAGTGGGAAATCAGCTGCTCGTGCCATTTCATATTCTGGCGCGCCGCCTTCTTCGCCTGCTCCTTATCGGCGGAAGCGTGCCCGGTAGTCGCCAGCAGAGCCTGATAGTAATCGCCCACTTCGGTACCAATCACCACCTGGAATTGTCCGGCGTTGGTGAAGCAGCCTTTAACCATCTTAAGCTCTTCAATGGCCTTCGGATCGGCCTTGGCCGGATCGTTCAGCACGAAGCGCAGGCGGGTAATGCAGTGGCTGACGGTGGCGATGTTCTCGCGTCCGCCGACCAGGGCGATAAGCCGATCGATATCTGCTTGTTTGACTTTACTCATCATGAAACCTCATGACCGGTTGATAGGGGTAATGACCTGAGCGCAAGCCTACTCTTTCAGCGTGACGGCGAAAATGGGAACGTTCCCGAAATCGGGCGGAGATCACAATAATCCATTCAAGAAGGTTATGAGAGGTGGGCAGGAATAACGATCTGACGCGGCTCTGCACGACCGTTGATCTGCTCGATCAGCTGCGCGGCAGCCTGACGGCCAGACTCGCCGTAGCCGGGATCAACGCTGATAATCTCCGGGTGTAAGAACTTCATCAGCGGCGTGTTTCCCACGCTCGCTAATTGCAGCTCCCCGATGCGCTGCTCCTGCAAATATTTGCTCGCGCCTAATGCAAGGGTATCCGTGGCGCACACCAGGGCGGTGGTGTGCGGGGTTAGCACGCTGGCGACCTGCTCATATCCCTGCTTCATGCCCAGCCCCGGCAGCGCGGCCACGGCAGGGAGGTTGTTTTTTTTACAAAACGCCAGATACGCTTCATGGCGACGCTTGCCGGTGGTGACGTCGGCATGCGGCACGCCGAGATAGCTGATATGCCGATGGCCCTGTTCATACAGGCGCTGCATCAGGATCACTATCGCTCCTTCGTCATCATAACAAACGGAGGCAAACCCGCTGGCGTCGCGCGCCAGCAGCACCAGCGACGGCTGCCAGGGCTTCAGCACGTCCTCTTTCAGGCCGGTAAACCCGAACAGCACCACGCCGTCAATGTTGCGGCGCTGAAGCATACCCAGATGCTCCTCCACCATTTGTGCGGAGAACTGGCTCTCCATCATGATCGGATCGTAGCCCTGCTCGTAAAAGGCGGGAAGCATGGTTTGTACGGCGAGGTTTTCGGAGAGGGAATCCAGACGCGAGACAATAATGGCGACCACTTTATCGCTCTGCCCGCGCATGGCGCGCGCGGAGCGGGAAGGGGAAAAACCGTGCTGATTCATCACCGCCTCGACGCGCTCGCGGGTGCGCTCGCTGACACCGCTTTCGTTGTTCAGCACGCGTGAGACGGTCGATTTCCCCACGCCGCTTAAACGCGCGATATCTTTAATCGTAAGGCGGTTCTGCATGCTGTATTCCCTGTAACAACGATAAAATGGTCAATTGAGCCTAATGCTATCCTGCGAATTCGCTATGGGCAAAGTCTGGTTTACGTTTGGTTTATTTGCAGGGCGTTATAATACCGCCCGATTAGCCACAAACGGTATGGTTAAATCTCTATACTGCGTGCCGAAACTCTACTTTTTACTTACCGGAGGCCACATGGATCCCGATCCCGTACCTCTCCTGACCAGGAGAAAACCTTCTTTCCGGTAAGCCAGCCTTTTGCTGTCTCACCGGCGTGAGGCAGCAACGTTCATACGTTCCTGCTTGTTAAATTAAGTGCCTGACAGGTAAGGCTTTGCCACGCCTGCGGGAAAGACTGCGTCCGCCTTTGCGGATGCGGGGGAATGACTATGCTGAAAAATTTCACCCGGCAGCTGTTTACGCAGCTGAGCCGCCATCTGCCACGCCGCCTGATTGCGCGCGATCCGCTGCCAAATGCCAACACCATGGCGGGAGCGGCGATTCCCGCTTCCCTGACCGAGCGCTGCCTGAACGTGGCGGCGATGGATGAAAACGAAGTCTGGCGCGCCTTTGGCGGCCACCCGGAAGGGCTGAACGCGCAAGAAGTGTTAAAAAGCCGCGCGGAACATGGCGACAACCAAATCCCGGCGCAGAAACCCTCTCCCTGGTGGGTCCACCTGTGGCTCTGCTATCGCAATCCGTTCAACCTGCTGCTGACGGTGCTCGGGATTATCTCTTACGCCACTGAAGATCTGTTTGCCGCAGGCGTGATCGCCCTGATGGTGGGCATCTCCACGCTGCTTAACTTTATTCAGGAAGCGCGCTCCACCAAAGCGGCAGACGCCCTGAAGGCGATGGTCAGCAACACCGCGACCGTCTCGCGCGTGATTAACGATCTCGGCGAAAACGCCTGGATTGAGCTGCCCATTGACCAGCTGGTGCCGGGCGATCTGGTGAAGCTGGCGGCGGGGGACATGATCCCGGCGGATTTACGCATCATCCAGGCGCGGGATCTGTTCGTCGCCCAGGCCTCACTGACCGGTGAATCCCTGCCCGTGGAGAAGGTCGCGCGGACCCGCGACCCGCAGCAGATGAACCCGCTTGAGTGCGACACCCTGTGCTTTATGGGCACCACGGTGGTCAGCGGCACGGCGCAGGCGATTGTCACTGCCACCGGCGGCAACACCTGGTTTGGGCAGCTGGCCGGGCGCGTCAGCGAGCAGGAGAGCGAGCCGAATGCGTTCCAGAAAGGCATTGGCCGCGTCAGCATGCTGCTGATCCGCTTTATGATGGTCATGACGCCGATTGTCCTGCTGATCAACGGCTACACCAAAGGCGACTGGTGGGAAGCGGCGCTGTTCGCGCTCTCCGTGGCCGTTGGCCTGACGCCGGAAATGCTGCCGATGATCGTGACCTCCACGCTGGCGCGCGGGGCGGTCAAACTCTCTAAACAAAAGGTCATCGTCAAACACCTCGACGCCATCCAGAACTTTGGCGCGATGGACATTCTCTGCACCGATAAAACCGGCACCCTGACCCAGGACAAAATTGTGCTGGAGAATCATACCGATATTGCCGGGAAGACCAGCGAGCGCGTGCTGTACAGCGCGTGGCTGAACAGCCATTACCAGACCGGGCTGAAAAACCTGCTCGACGTGGCGGTGCTGGAAGGCGTGGATGAAGAGTCTGCCCGCATGCTCTCTGGGCGCTGGCAGAAGGTGGACGAAATCCCGTTCGACTTTGAGCGCCGCCGCATGTCGGTAGTGGTCAGCGAGCAGCCGGACGTGCATCAGCTGATCTGCAAGGGGGCGTTGCAGGAGATCCTGAACGTTTCAACGCAGGTGCGCCATAACGGGGAGATCGTGCCGCTGGACGACACAATGCTGCGCCGCATCAAGCGCGTCACCGATAGCCTGAACCGTCAGGGGCTGCGCGTGGTGGCGGTGGCGAGCAAATTCCTGCCCGCGCGCGAGGGTGACTATCAGCGTATCGACGAATCCGACCTGATCCTCGAAGGTTACATCGCCTTCCTCGATCCGCCGAAGGAGACCACCGCCCCCGCGCTGAAGGCACTGAAGGCGAGCGGTATTACCGTCAAAATCCTGACCGGCGACAGCGAGCTGGTGGCGGCCAAAGTGTGCTCCGAAGTGGGGCTGGACGCGGGCGACGTGGTGGTGGGGAGCGACATCGAAACGCTTTCTGACGACGAACTGGCGCAGCTTGCCCAGCGCACCACGCTGTTTGCCCGCCTGACGCCGATGCACAAAGAGCGCATTGTGACGCTGCTGCGTCGTGAAGGGCACGTGGTGGGCTTTATGGGCGACGGCATCAACGATGCGCCCGCCCTGCGTGCGGCGGACATTGGCATCTCCGTGGACGGCGCGGTGGATATTGCCCGCGAGGCGGCGGATATCATCCTGCTTGAAAAGAGCCTGATGGTGCTGGAGGAGGGCGTCATCGAAGGGCGTCGTACCTTCGCCAACATGCTGAAGTACATCAAAATGACCGCCAGCTCCAACTTCGGTAACGTCTTCAGCGTGCTGGTGGCGAGCGCGTTTCTGCCGTTCCTGCCGATGCTGCCGCTGCACCTGCTGATCCAGAACCTGATGTACGATGTCTCTCAGGTAGCGATCCCGTTTGATAACGTGGACGACGAGCAGATCCAGAAGCCGCAGCGCTGGAACCCCGCCGATCTGGGGCGCTTTATGCTGTTCTTTGGGCCGATCAGCTCCATCTTCGACATTCTGACCTTCTGCCTGATGTGGTTTGTGTTCCACGCCAACACGCCGGAACACCAGACGCTGTTCCAGTCCGGCTGGTTCGTGGTAGGGCTGCTGTCCCAGACGCTGATTGTGCACATGATCCGCACCCGCCGCATTCCGTTTATCCAGAGCCGTGCCGCGTGGCCGCTGATTGTGATGACGGGCATTGTGATGGCGCTCGGGGTCGCGCTGCCGTTCTCGCCTCTTGCAGGTTACCTGCAACTTCAGGCGCTGCCGCTGAACTACTTCCCGTGGCTGGTGGCGATCCTCGCGGGCTATATGGTGCTGACGCAGATGGTGAAAGGATTCTATGCGCGTCGATATGGGTGGCAGTAAGCTCATTTTGCCACAATCCAGACGTAGGCCGGGTAAGGCGAAGCCGCCACCCGGCATCTGGCTTTCCTCCCAAATTCAACAACCTGTGATCTCCGTCGGCGCATTCGCTTGACGACAATTTGTACGCATGTTAACAGAATGTTTTGCCTGTATTTGGCCCGTCAGATAAGGAACATTCATGTTACGGTACAGTCTCTTCACCGCCGGGCTTATGCTCGGCGCCTCCGCTTTTGCCGCGCCGGCGGGCGACCTTCCACTGATGCCCTGGCCTGCGAAGGTTGAACGCCCGACGACTCAGGGCGCGCTGGTGCTTAACAATCAACTCTCCGTGAGCGTCAGCGGCGACGATCTGGGGGATGCGGTCAACCGCCTGCGCCAGCGCATTGCGCTGCAAACCGGCTGGACGCTACAGCCGCAGGCCGAAAAACCTGACAAGCCGACCATCCGCATCGCCATCGCTAAAAAGGTGAAGCCGCAGCCGCTGCCGGACAGCGATGAAAGCTATACGCTGAAGGTCGATGCCAACGGCGTGAACATCTCCGCCAACACCCGCTTTGGCGCATTGCGCGCAATGGAAACCTTGCTCCAACTAATGCAGAACGGTGCCGAAAACACCTCGATTCCGTGGATTACCATCGAAGATTCGCCGCGCTTTCCGTGGCGCGGGCTGCTGCTTGATTCGGCGCGCCATTTCATCCCGTTACCCGATATCAAACGCCAGATCGACGGTATGGCCGCGGCTAAGCTCAACGTTCTGCACTGGCATCTGACTGACGATCAGGGCTGGCGCTTTACCTCGAAGCGTTATCCAAAATTAACCCAGCTTGCCAGCGACGGGCTGTTCTACACCCCTGAACAGATGCGCGAGATTGTGCGTTACGCTGCCGAACGCGGCATACGCGTGGTGCCGGAAATCGATATGCCGGGCCACGCCTCAGCGATTGCCGTCGCCTATCCGGAACTGATGAGCGCGCCGGGGCCGTACGCCATGGAGCGCCACTGGGGCGTGCTGAAGCCGGTGCTGGACCCCACCAAAGAGGCGACCTACACCTTTGCCGACGCGATGGTCAGCGAACTGGCGGCGATCTTCCCCGATCCGTATCTGCATATCGGCGGCGATGAGGTGGACGACAGCCAGTGGAAGGCGAACGCGGCGATCCAGCGATTTATGCGCGACAACAAACTGGCGGACAGCCACGCGTTGCAGGCGTATTTCAACCGCAAGCTGGAGACGATCCTTGAGAAGCACCACCGGCAGATGGTCGGCTGGGACGAGATCTACCATCCCGATCTGCCGAAAAGCATTCTGATCCAGTCCTGGCAGGGGCAGGACGCGCTGGGGCAGGTGGCGCAGAACGGCTATAAGGGCATTCTCTCAACCGGCTTCTACCTCGACCAGCCGCAGTCCACCGCCTATCACTACCGCAACGAAATCGTGCCGCAGGGGCTGAATGGCGTGGATGTGATAGCGGACACCGACAGCGCACAGAGCTGGACTTTCTCCATGCCGCGCCTGAAAGGGAAGCCGGTAGAGGGGAGCTTTACGCTGGTGAAAGGGGACGCCGGATGGCGCGGATTTATTGATTTTGCCGGGAAATCGCGTCGGGTGGTGAATAACATTCAGTGGCGAGGCGACAACCAGGTGACGTTTACCGTTGACACCTGGATGGGTGAAACGCGCCCGGTCGTTTCAGTTGCGAACGATAAGCTCAGCGGTTATTTCCTGGTGGGCAACGCGCGCTACCCAATCGACGGTTCGCGTCTGGACGAGGTGCCAAAAGGCATACCGCCCGTGGTGCCGGACCCGGCGAACGAGGCCAACCTGCTCGGCGGTGAAGCCGCGCTGTGGGCGGAAAATGTGGTCGCGCCGGTGCTGGACATCCGCCTGTGGCCGCGCGCCTTTGCCGTGGCGGAGCGGCTGTGGTCGGCGAAGGACGTGAACGACGTCGACAACATGTATACCCGGCTACAGGCGATGGACAGCTGGTCCACGGTGTCGGTTGGTCTACAGCAGCATACCCAGCAGCAGGTACAGTTCACGCGGCTGGCAAATAATGCGGATACCTTGCCGCTGCAAATCCTCGCTCAGACGCTCGAGCCGGCGCAGTATTACACCCGCCAGCATCTCAAGTTCCAGGCCGGAAACTACCATCAGTTTGAGCCGCTCAACCGGCTCGCGGACGCGCTAAACGCTGAAAGTGCTACCGTGCGTCAGATGAATAAATGGGCCGACCGTCTGGTCAGCGACGCGGAAGACACGGAAAGCGCCGAGGCGCTGCGCCACGTCTTTAACCGCTGGCAGAACAACACCAGCGATGTGCTGGCCTTAAGCGAAAACAGCTATCAGCTGAAGGCCATTAAGCCGGTGATTCAGGAGGTGGATAAGCTGGCCTCGATTGGCCTGAGGCTGACGGATCTGGTGGCGCGTCAGGGGACGCTGGACGACAAAGAGATCGCCTCGATCCAGAGCGAGCTGGACAGCGCGGCGAAGATTCAGGATGAGGTGGTGATTGCGGCGGTCTATCCGCTGGAGACGCTGCTACGCGCCACGCGGAATCAGTAATACACATGCCCGGTGGCGTGTAGGCCCGGCAAACGAAGTGCCGCCGGGCGTAAAGGCTACTCAGTTCTTCAGAACCCATGCCTCTTTCCAGTGTGCGCCAACGCCTGGCTCATACTGGTTTGCGGCTGGGCTGTACTGCACGCAGTAGCCGCTGTACGGGAAAGGCTTACATTCGTAGGTCTTACCGTCTTTAGGCTGAAGCACCACGGTACCTGCCTTGTAAGACGCGATATTGTCCGGGAAGGTAAAGTCGTGGTGACCGGTGCTGTCCGCGGCTGCATCGCTTTCCAGCATCAGGTTCAGCACGTCCTGCGCGAACATCGTGCCGTCTTTATTGGTCGCGTAGTATTTCAGCATGTGGTGGCCGGCGGTCACGTCGGTCAGGGTCATGGTGACGTCCTGATTGCTGTTGTTCATGTCCTGCTTCAGGTAGCCTTTTTCCGCACCGTGGTGGTTCATCACGTGTGCTTCAAAATTCACGTCGCCCTGCGTATTCACGTGGAAGGTCACGGTCGCGTTGCCATGTTCGATTTTGCTGTATTGCAGATCGGTAACGGCGATGCTCTCGCTCACCTGCGCTTTCTGCTCTTCATAAGAGATAGCAACGGACTGTAAGGTGCTGCCGTCTTTCACGAAGACGCTGTTAGCGCCGTGAACCGGGCTGATGTCACCGGCCTCATCCTTCACGCCGACGCGCACGTCGTGCTGCGCGGTGTTGATCTTCTGCGCCAGATCGTAAGACCACTGGTTAGCGTCGCCCTGCTCAGCAGAGCCGATGGTCATCTCGGTGCGCATGGCGGTCACTTCGCCGTGGGCGTCGAAGAAGCGTGCGATAACCTTATCGCCCACGTTCAGGTTATTACCGGCAATCTGGCCGCTCAGGGTTTTGCTCCACTCGGATACGATCGCAGGCGTTTCGTCTGGGGTCACGTTGCCGCCATTGCCGAAATCAACGTCGATAGCCTGATAGAAGCTGTTTGAGGTATCTGCAATTTCCCATACGCCGTAAATGACCTGATAGCCCGTGCGCTCAGGAACATTACAGGTCATGGATTTTGTAACGGCTGGCGCCTGGCTATTTCCGTTAATTGTACAGAACGGGGTTAATTCAAACTGATCGCGAGTGAGCGGCTTATTTGGGTCCCAGTTTTGTTTGGTAATGTAATAACGCCAGTTGGTGGTTTTGTGCGGCGCAGTATGGTGCCAGACAAATTCATGCGGGCCCGCGGTCATTGGGTTTTTAGTCCACGCATTCAGGCTCTGCTTATCCAGCTGAGAATATTGTGAGATACCCGCGCTGGCGAGGTGTCCGTCTGCTGGCTCTGCCCCAGTCGGGAAGCCGGAGGTTTTCTCTACGCTCTGCGGTTCATACTGTACGGAGCCGCAATCAATATTTTGACCCAGCTTACACATATAGGCGCGGCTGGCAGGAGATTCAATATATCCGTGGGCAAATGCGGAAGACGCAACGGTCAATGTTGCGAGCGCAAGTGCGATTTTTGAAAGTTTCATTACTCATCCATAAAAAGAGAATATTACTAGGCGGGAGGATTCTAATAATCGGACAAGTAATATGTCATTTCGTACAGAGAGTAAAAATGGTCGCAATAATAAAGGCAGCGAGCGCTGCCTTTTATTTATTGAAATAAATTAGCGACGTACGGCGATCGCTTCAATTTCAATTTTTACATCTTTTGGCAGACGCGCTACTTCCACGCAGGAGCGCGCCGGGAAGGTGGCGTTGTGCTCGGTGAAGAACGCTTCGTACGTGGCGTTAACGGTGGCGAAGTCGTTCAGATCTTTCACGAACACCGTCGTTTTGACGATATCACCCACTTTCAGGCCCGCAGATTCAACGATAGCCTGCACGTTTTCCAGCGACTGACGCGCCTGTGCCGCCACGTCGGCCGGCACTTCACCGGTTTTCGGGTTTACCGGGATCTGGCCAGAGGTGATGATCATGCTGCCCAGATCAACGCCCTGAACGTATGGGCCAATGGCCGCTGGTGCATTTTCCGTCGCGAGTACTTTGCTCATTTTTTCTCCAGAATTACAGCGTTAAGAATGTTCCCGGCCATTATAACAGCCGGGATTTCATTACCAACCTCAATTAGTTGGCCAGCACCACATAATGGGAAAACTCTTTTTCGCAGTATTTGCATTTGAGCGCAATGTCATTGGCGCGCTTTTTCACTGCAAAGCTGGAGGAGACCGGCTCGGCGTGGCTGATGCAATTGCTGTTCGGGCAGACCAGCACGCTTTCGATACGCTCCGGCAGGCTCGGGCGGGATTTGCCCACCACGTCGTAATCGTCGATGCGGTTAACCGTGGCGTCCGGCGCATACAGCGACAGCTGGTTGACCTGCTCGTCGGTCAGGAAGGTGTTTTCGATTTTGATCAAATCTTTACGGCCCATTTCGCCGGACGGCAGGTTCAGGCCGATGGTGATGCGCTGGTCGGTTTCGGTCAGTTTGAACAGCGTCAGCAGCTTAAAGCCCACCTGCGCAGGGATGTGGTCAATCACGGTGCCACGCTTGATGGCTTCAACCTGGAGTTTGTTATCGTGTGTCATGGTCGTCTCCCCTTACAGAGCTAATTCGCGATTCAGAACCAGTGCCAGTAACGCCTGGCGAGCGAAGATGCCGTTCCCGGCCTGCTGGAAGTACCAGGCGTGCGGCGTTTTATCCACGTCGGTGGCAATTTCATCGATGCGCGGCAGCGGGTGCAGCACCTTCATGTTGTCGCGCGCGCCGTCGAGGTCGCTGGCGCGCAGCACGAACTGCGCCTTCACGTTGGCGTATTCGGACGGATCCAGACGCTCTTTCTGCACGCGGGTCATATAGAGAATATCCACGTTGCCCACCACCTCTTCGATGCTGGCGTGGAGGCTCCACGCAATGCCTTTCTCGTCCAGCATGTCGAGGATGTACTGCGGCATTGCCAGCGCGTCCGGGGCGATGAAGAAGAAGCGGTTGCCGCTAAATTTCGCCAGCGCCTGGGTCAGGGAGTGGACGGTGCGACCGTACTTCAGGTCGCCGACCATGGCGATGTTCAGGTTTTCAAGCGTGCCCTGCGTCTCCTGAATGGTGAACAGATCCAGCAGGGTCTGCGTCGGATGCTGGTTGGCACCGTCACCGGCGTTCAGCACCGGAATACCGCCGGAAAACTCGGTTGCCAGGCGCGCCGCGCCCTCCTGCGGGTGGCGCATCACAATCGCGTCCACGTAGGTGCTGATCACTGAAATGGTATCCGCCAGGGTTTCGCCTTTTTTGCCCAGCGACGTGTTGCTGCTGTCCGAGAAGCCCACCACGCTCGCGCCCAGGCGGTGCATGGAGGTTTCAAAGGAGAGGCGGGTGCGCGTCGACGCTTCAAAGAAACAGCTCGCGATCACCTTGTGCTTCAGCAGCTCCGGCTGCGGATTGGCCTTCAGTTTTGCCGCGGTTTCCAGAACCAGTTCCAGCTCTTCGCGGCTGAGGTCGTTTATGGAAATGATGTGTTTTTGATAAAGCGGATTCATGTTTATCTCCTGACGCCGGGCAAAAAAAAGCCCCTCAAATGAGGGGCTCTGGGAATAGGTTTAGCAACGGGAAGAAAAACGGCAGGCCAGCGTCTGATTTCAGACGCGGTAAGACGTTATGTCGTACACGCTTGACCATGCTTCCTCCCGGCAAATTGTCGGGCATTATACGCAGCTCGTTTTTGGGATCAAGCGATTTAATGCACGCTTTACTCAATGCAAACGGTTCTTTATGAATATTAATTCATTCTGAGTAAATAATTAATTTGCTTATGCACCAGCGCGGTACGCTTCACCACCCGGGGCGCGACCCAGACGATACTGCTTCCCGCCACCACGCCTAAAATTTCCGGTAACTGGTGATAATCCAGAATACGCGCCACCGCGCGGCCATATCCGGCGACGGTATGAATAAGGATAAATTCGCTATTGTGCTCCACGCTGACCACCATTTCGGAGACGGTGCGCGCGGCGTCGGGGGCAGGGCGCAGCTGGGGATTCAACGAATAAATCTTTAGCCCTTTGGCATTGCGAATTTTTATGACGCCGAGCAGCTTGAGCAGACGTGAAACGGTGGACTGGCTAATGGTCTCAAAACCCCGCTCCTGCAAGTCGCGGCGGATCTCTTCCTGAGAGAGATAGCTCTTTTCCGCGATCAGACGCTGGCAGACCGTTAGCTGTAGTTGCTCTTTGGGAGAGTACTCTTCGTAATCCATCATAGTTCCCATATCAGTTCCCGAAATAACCGGTGGCACCGCACCGATCCGTAGGCCGGATGAGCGCAGCGCCATCCGGCAAATCACAACAAGGCGCCCAGGCTTAACGCCACCATAATCACCACCGTCAAAATCCCCAGCAGCGGCGCGACCCATTTCAGATAGCGCACGTAGGGCACGCGGGCGATAGCCAGCCCGCCCATCACGACGGCAGAGGTGGGGGTGACAAGGTTAACGAGGCCGGACGCCGACTGGTAAGCCGTAACCACCAGGTCGCGGTTGACGTTAGCGAAATCGGCAAGGGGCGCCATGATCGGCATCGTCAGAACGGCCAGGCCGGACGAAGAAGGCACAAGAAACGACAGCACCACCTCCAGCCAGTACATCACGTTAATGAACGCCACCGTCGATAATCCGGTAACCATCCCCTCGGCGCTGTGCAAAATGGTGTGGGTAATCATGCCCTTATCCATCATTACTACGATACCGCGCGCGATGCCGATAATCAGCGCGACGCCCAGCAAATCTCGCGCGCCGTTGATAAAGGTTGAGGTCAGCTCCTCTTCGCTCATGCGGGCGATAAGCCCAACGATGATGGCGCTGGCGAGGAACACCGCCGAGATCTCCGCCATCCACCAGCCCCGCACCGCCACCCCGTAGATCATCACCGCGAAGGCGAGGGCGAAGATCGCCAGGATGAGTTTGCGCACCGGGGTAAATTCCAGCGACTGCTCGCCCTTGTTGCCGAGAAAATGGGCGCGGTTCTCTTCCTGTTTATCCGCCACGATCGACAGCGACGGATCTTTGCGCACCTTACGGGCGTAGCGCATCACCCACATCACGCAGATGATCCAGCCGATGACCAGCAGCGCGATGCGCAGCATGATCCCGTTGGTGAAGGGGATCCCGGCGGCGTTGGCGGCGATCACCGTCGCGAACGGGTTTATAGTAGAGCCGAGCGTGCCGATCCCCGCCCCGAGCAGCACGGTGGACGCAGCAACCACCGGATCGAACCGCGCCGCCAGCATCACCGGCACCAGTAAGGTATAGAAGGGCAGCGACTCTTCGGCCATGCCGTAAATCGTGCCGCCTGCGGCAAACAGCGCCATCAGGATCGGGATCATCCACTCTTCGCGTCCGCGCAGCTTAGTGGTGACGCGCTCTATCCCGGCGTCAATTGCCCCAGTTTTGGTGACGATCCCGAGAAATCCCCCGATGATCAGAATAAACAGCGCGACGTCGATCGCTCCGGCCTGGCCGGATTCCGGATCGTACAGCCCGGCTATCGGGGCCATCAGCACCGACACCAGCCCCTGCGGGTGCGATGCCACGTGCGCATAGGTGCCGGCAACCGGCACCTCTTTGCCGAGCGCCTCGTTCATCGCCATGTGGTACTGCCCGGCCGGAACAATCCACGTCAGCACGGCCACGACGGCAATCAGAAAAAAGAGAATGGTGTAAGCGGAGGGAAACTTGAACTTGCCCATGATGTTCTCCTGAAACCCGGCGCACCTCGCGGCGCGCCGGGCGGTGATTAGTCGCCGAGTGTCGCCACCATGACCGCCTTAATGGTGTGCATGCGGTTTTCTGCTTCGTCGAAGACGATGGAGTTCGGTGATTCAAAGACCTCTTCCGTCACTTCCAGCCCCTTCAGGCCGTACGCCACCTCGATTTCGCGCCCCACTTTGGTGTGCTCGTTGTGGAATGCCGGCAGGCAGTGCATGAACTTGACGTTCGGGTTGCCGGTGGCCTTCATCACGTCCGCGTTGATTTGATACGGCTTCATCAGGCTGACGCGCTCGGCCCAGGCTTCCTTCGGTTCGCCCATGGAGACCCACACGTCGGTGTAGAGGAAATCGGTGCCGTGCACGCCTTCTTCCACGTCGTCGGTGAGGGTGATGCGCGCGCCCGTTTCTTTGGCGATGGCGCGGCACTGCTCAACCAGGCCCGCCTCCGGCCAGAAGGATTTGGGCGCCACAAGACGGATATCCATCCCCATCTTGGCCGCGCCGACCATCAGGGAGTTGCCCATGTTGTTACGCGCATCGCCCAGGTAGGCAAAGCTCAGCTCCGGCAGGGTTTTGCCCGGGGAGTGCTCCAGCATGGTCATCAGATCCGCCAGAATTTGCGTTGGGTGAAACTCGTCGGTCAGGCCGTTCCACACCGGCACGCCCGCGTACTCGCCCAGCTCCTCGACGATGGCCTGACCGTAGCCGCGGTACTCGATGCCGTCATACATGCGGCCCAGCACGCGGGCGGAGTCTTTCATCGACTCTTTGTGACCGATCTGCGACCCGCTTGGGCCGAGGTAGGTGACCTGCGCGCCCTGGTCAAACGCGCCCACTTCGAAGGCGCAGCGGGTGCGGGTGGAGGTTTTTTCAAAGATCAGGGCGATGTTTTTTCCGACCAGCGTCTGCTTTTCGCGCCCGGCTTTTTTGGCTGCCTTCAGCTCGATGGCGAGGTCGATCAGGTACTGAATTTCCGCCGGGGTGTAGTCCAGCAGTTTAAGAAAGTTGCGGTTTTTCAGGTTGATGGTCATGGGTAAATCCTTTTTAAATGAGTGCTCAGTTACGAATCAGCGTGCCTTTCTCGCCCGCCAGGATCTCCGCGCCGTCATTCAGCGCGCCGATCCCGGCAATCCCGCCGCAGGCCTCAACAAATTCGCGGCAGGCGGCGACCTTCGGCCCCATCGATCCGGCGTCGAACGTCATGTCTTTAAGCAGTTCCGGCGTCACCTGCGCCAGCGGGCGCTGGGTCGGCTTGCCCCAGTCGAGGTACACCGCGTCGGCATCGGTGAGGATCAGCAGGGCATCGGCCTCGATCTGGCGCGCCAGCAGGGCGGCGGAGAGGTCTTTGTCGATCACCGCCTCAACGCCGCGATAGCCGTTGGCGTTCTCCACTACCGGCACGCCACCGCCGCCGTTGCAGATGACCAGGTGGTCACGCTGGATCAGCGCCGTAATGGCGTCGCTCTCGACGATGCGCTTCGGCTGTGGAGAGGGCACCACGCGGCGGAAATAGGCGCCGTCGGCCCTGAACGTCCAGCCTTTTTCTGCGGCCAGCGCTTTCGCCTGCGCTTCGCTGTACACCGGGCCGATGTATTTGGTCGGGTTGCTGAAGGCCGGGTCGGCGGCGTCCACCTCTACCTGAGTGAGCAGAACGCTCACCTCGCGCTGCGGCAGATTGTTTTTCAGCGCCTGCTGGAGCATGTAGCCGATCATCCCCTGGCTTTCCGCGCCGAGAACGTCCAGCGGGTAGGGCGTCACTTTGTCGTAGGCGCTGTTCTGCAATGCCAGCAGCCCGACCTGCGGCCCGTTGCCGTGCACCAGCACCACGCGCCACTGTTCTGTTAATCCGGCGATGGTGCGGGCGGCCTGCTCAATGTTCTGACGCTGGATATCCGCTTCCAGCGGCTCGCCGCGCTTGAGCAGCGCGTTGCCGCCCAGGGCCACAACCAGAGTGGGTTTTCGTTCCATGATGGCTCCTTAAATTCCGTCGCGTTCCAGTGGGCAGCTCATGCAGCGCGCGCCGCCGCGACCGCGTCCCAGCTCGTCGCCGGGGATCGGCAGCACGGTGATGCCTGCTTTGTCGTACTTCTCGTTGGTCCAGACGTTGCGCTCGTAGCCGATCACCACGCCCGGGCGGATGGTCAGGACGTTATTGGCGTCGTTCCACTGCTCGCGTTCGGCTTCAAAGGCGTCGCCGCCGGTGGTGATCAGGCGGACCTGGTTAATGCCGAGGGCTTTCTCAATGGCGTGCAGCAGGTCGGTTTCCTGCGTGCGCAGCAGGCCGCCGCGTCCGTCCGGGGTGAGCGTCCAGCACTGGGCGTCTTTGCGCACCACTTCCGGATAGACGGAGAAGGTGTCCACGTCGATGTGGGTCATCACCGTATCGAGGTGCATGCAGGAGCGGTGTTTTGGCAGCTCAACGGCAATCACGCGTTCGGCCTGACGGTGTTTAAACAGGCTGTTGGCAAGGAACTCCACGCCCTGCGGCGTCGTGCGCTCGGACATGCCGATCAGCACCGCCCCGCGGCCAATCACCAGTACGTCGCCGCCTTCTAAGGTGGCGTGGTCGTAATTAATATTCTCGTCGCCGAAATACTTAATAAAATCGCCGTCGGCAAATGCCGGATGCCAGCGATATATCGCGCGCAGATTATTGGTTTCACGCTGGCGGGCGGGTTTCGCCATCGGGTTAATGGACACGCCGTTATAAATCCAGCAGGAGGTATCGCGGGTAAATAAATGGTTCGGCAGCGGCTTCATAATAAAATCATTCGCCGTGTGGGTATCCACCACCATATTTTTAATGGCTGCCGGAATTTCGCCGTAGGTTAATCCCCCGCTTAATCGCCGCGCCAGTTCGCGGTGCGGCATATCCGCCAGCCAGCCGCGCACGTCGCCGGCAAAGGTTGGCCCGAGGCGATAGTCGGAAATTTGTGTTTCAAGAAGCCAGGCCTTCGCTTCTGCAATATCAAGCGTTTGCGTGAGCAGGTCGGTCAACAGCAGGACTTCCACACCCTGCTCGCGCAGCGTGTTTGCGAAGATGTCATGCTCTTCACCCGCCCGTTCAACCGACAGTACATCATCAAATAACAGCTCCTGACAGTTTGAGGGAGTTAACCGCTTCAGGCTTAAATTAGGGCGGTGCAGCATAACGCTACGCAATTGACCAATTTCAGAACCGACGTAATGCTTTTCCATAATTATTCCTTTAACTGTTTTTCAGAATAAAAAGGGCATGCGCCATGTGATGTGTTTAATTACATGGCGGCTAAGCTCAATTGATTTCGTGATTCATAGTAGGCGCTTAAATAACGGTTATTGTGACATCGCTCACGCGAAAAACGATATTAAGACGTTTGTTTTCATTTGCATGATTCGCATCAGATAATGATTAAATTGTAATTACTGGAGGATGAATAGCTAAGCGGAAACGGGTGGCATTATTTGAGGTTGTTATTATTTTGTAGAATTACATATTTGGGCATATTTAGTTATATTATTGATTTTAAACGATAAAATATCAAGGTAAGAATGGCTATGCAATTTATGCAATTAACTATTTTGGACTTAAGAAAAATCAATAAATAATTATGGCGTTATAAAGGAAATAACCAGAGTGATAAAGTGTGACGTGGCCGCAGGTTTTGTGATTTAGGCTGTAATTTCAATGGGTTATATTTATTCGGTGGCGAGAGTCGGGTGAGGTTATGCATAACCACTGCATAAATGCCTGACTGCAATTAACAGCAAATTAACACATTTCCCGATAAACATGCGCTTGCGCAAAAGTTGCCTAAAAAGGGCTGGCGGGGGGAGAACAATTTTCGTATAAAAGATGGAAATGAAACAATGTTTTAATTTGAGGGCTATACCATGATCGTGGGCAACATTCATCATCTCCAGACCTGGCTACCGGAAGAACTGCGCCAGGCCATTGAGCACGTTAAGGCGCACGTTACCGCCGCGACGCCGACCGGCAAGCACGACATCAACGGCGACCGCCTGTTTTATCTGGTGTCAGAAGACATGACCCAGCCTTTTGCCGAGCGCCGCGCCGAGTACCACGCGCGCTATCTGGATATCCAGATTGTGCTGAAGGGTCAGGAAGGGATGACGTTCAGCACCCTGCCGCACGGCACCCCGGACACCGACTGGCTGGCGGACAAAGACATCGCGTTCCTGCCGAAAGGCGAGCAGGAGAAAACCGTGGTGCTGGGCGAAGGGGATTTCGTGGTGTTTTACCCGGGCGAAGTGCATAAGCCGCTGTGCGCGGTGGGGGAGCCTGCTAAGGTCAGAAAAGTGGTTGTTAAAATGCTGGTGGAGTAATTCCTTACCCCTCACCCTAACCCTCTCCCCTTTGGGGAGAGGGCCAGGTGAGGGGCGAGCGGGCAATATGTGATCCAGCTTAAACTTCCTACACTCCTTCTTCCCTTCCCATTTACCTCCCCTTTTTCTGCGTCATAGTATGATCGTTAAATTAATGAACGCTGTTCTATAATGTAGAACAAAATGATTCAACAAGGAGATCTCATGCCGCAGTCCGCGTTGTTTACGGGAATCATTCCCCCTGTCTCCACCATTTTTACCGCCGACGGCCAGCTTGATGAGCAGGGCACCGCCGCGCTGATCGACGATCTGATCGCAGCGGGCGTTGACGGCCTGTTCTTCCTGGGCAGCGGCGGCGAATTCTCCCAGCTCGGCGCCGAAGAGCGTAAAACCATTGCCCGCTTTGCTATCGATCATGTCGATCGCCGGGTGCCGGTGCTGATCGGCACCGGCGGCACCAACGCCCGGGAAACCATTGAACTCAGCCAGCACGCGCAGCAGGCGGGCGCGGACGGCATCGTGGTGATCAACCCCTACTACTGGAAGGTATCGGAAGCTAACCTGATCCGCTACTTCGAGCAGGTGGCGGACAGCGTCGCGCTGCCGGTGATGCTCTATAACTTCCCGGCGCTGACCGGGCAGGATCTGACTCCGGCGCTGGTCAAAACCCTGGCCGATTCGCGCAGCAATATTATCGGCATCAAAGACACCATCGACTCCGTCGCCCACCTGCGCAGCATGATCCTCACCGTTAAAGCCGCTCATCCGCACTTCACCGTGCTGTGCGGTTACGACGATCATCTGTTTAATACCCTGCTGCTCGGCGGCGACGGGGCGATTTCGGCGAGCGGCAACTTTGCCCCGCAGGTGTCGGTGAATCTTCTGAAAGCCTGGCGGGATAAAGACGTGGCGAAAGCGGCTGAGTATCATCAGACCCTGCTGCAAATCCCGCAGATGTATCAGCTGGATACGCCGTTTGTGAACGTCATTAAAGAGGCGATCGTGCTCTGCGGCCGCCCGATTTCCACGCACGTGCTACCGCCCGCGTCAGCGCTGGACGAGCCGCGTAAGGCGCAGCTGAAAACCCTGTTACAACAGCTCAAGCTCTGCTGAGCCGGACGATAACGATGACCATTGAGAAAATTTTCACCCCACAGGACGATGCGTTTTATGCGGTGATTACCCATGCAGCGGGGCCGCAGGGCGCGCTGCCGCTGACCCCGCAGATGCTGATGGAATCCCCCAGCGGCAACCTGTTCGGCATGACGCAGAACGCCGGGATGGGCTGGGACGCCAATAAGCTGACCGGCAAAGAGGTGCTGATTATCGGTACCCAGGGCGGTATTCGCGCCGGGGACGGACGCCCGGTTGCGCTGGGCTACCACACCGGGCACTGGGAGATCGGCATGCAGATGCAGGCGGCGGCGAAAGAGATCACCCGCAACGGCGGGATCCCGTTTGCGGCCTTCGTCAGCGATCCGTGCGACGGGCGCTCTCAGGGCACGCACGGCATGTTCGACTCGCTGCCGTACCGCAACGACGCGGCGATCGTGTTTCGCCGTCTGATCCGCTCCCTGCCCACGCGCCGGGCGGTGATCGGCGTAGCCACCTGCGATAAAGGGCTGCCCGCTACCATGATCGCCCTGGCCTCCATGCACGATCTGCCGACCATTCTGGTGCCGGGCGGGGCGACGCTGCCGCCAACCGTGGGGGAAGACGCAGGCAAGGTGCAGACCATCGGCGCGCGCTTTGCCAACCACGAACTCTCATTGCAGGAGGCCGCCGAGCTCGGCTGTCGCGCCTGCGCGTCGCCGGGCGGCGGCTGCCAATTCCTCGGCACGGCGGGCACCTCGCAGGTGGTGGCGGAAGCGCTGGGGCTGGCGCTGCCGCACTCCGCGCTGGCGCCGTCCGGGCAGGCGGTGTGGCTGGAGATCGCCCGCCAGTCGGCGCGGGCGGTGAGCGAGCTGGATAACCGCGGCATCACCACGCGCGATATCCTCACCGATAAAGCCATCGAAAACGCCATGGTGATCCACGCGGCGTTCGGCGGTTCCACAAACTTACTGCTGCATATTCCGGCCATCGCCCACGCGGCGGGCTGTACGATCCCGGACGTAGAGCACTGGACGCGCGTCAACCGCAGGGTACCGCGTCTGGTGAGCGTGCTGCCCAACGGCCCGGACTACCACCCGACCGTGCGGGCGTTTCTCGCAGGCGGCGTGCCGGAAGTGATGCTCCACCTGCGCGATCTCGGCCTGCTGCACCTGGATGCCATGACCGTCACCGGCCAGACGGTGGGCGAGAACCTCGACTGGTGGCAGGCGTCCGAGCGCCGTAAGCGCTTCCGCCAGTGCCTGCGCGAGCAGGACGGCGTGGAGCCGGATAACGTGATCCTGCCGCCGGAGAAGGCCAAAGCGAAAGGGCTGACCTCGACGGTCTGCTTCCCGACGGGCAACATCGCGCCGGAAGGTTCGGTGATCAAGGCCACGGCGATCGACCCGTCGGTGGTGGATGACGATGGTGTTTACCGTCACACCGGCCGGGTGCGGGTGTTTGTCTCGGAAGCGCAGGCGATCAAGGCCATCAAGCGGGAAGAGATTAAGCAGGGGGATATCATGGTGGTGATCGGCGGCGGGCCGTCCGGCACCGGCATGGAAGAGACCTACCAGCTCACCTCCGCGCTGAAGCATATCTCCTGGGGAAAAACGGTGTCGTTAATCACCGATGCGCGCTTCTCGGGCGTGTCGACGGGCGCCTGCTTCGGTCACGTGTCGCCGGAGGCGCTGGCGGGCGGGCCGATTGGCAAGCTGCGCGACAACGACATCATCGAGATTGCCGTCGACCGCCTGACATTAACAGGCAGCGTGAACTTTATCGGCACGGCGGACAACCCGCTGACGCCGGAGGAGGGCACGCGCGAGCTGGCGCTGCGGCAGACGCACCCGGACCTGCACGCCCACGACTTTTTGCCGGACGATACCCGGCTGTGGGCGGCGTTGCAGTCGGTGAGCGGCGGCACCTGGAAAGGCTGTATTTATGACACCGATAAAATCATCGAGGTAATTAACGCCGGTAAAAAAGCGCTCGGACTTTAATTATTTTGTGAGATAAAACCGTCTGCGGAAAATAATCCGCGGACGGCTTTTTCGTTTCTGTAATTTATTAATATAAACAATGTCTTGCGATATATCGTTGGCATCACAAAAGCAAAATAACGTAATTCAGAAATAAGATATGACCATTGCTGTTTAATTGAGCAGCTCATTACACTCCATTAACACGATGTTGTAATTCAGCACACTAAATAAGGGTGTAATTCTGATGACGCAATTAACCATGAAAGACAAAATTGGCTACGGGCTGGGTGACACCGCCTGCGGCTTCGTCTGGCAGGCCACGATGTTCCTGCTGGCCTATTTCTACACCGACGTGTTTGGACTCTCCGCGGGCATTATGGGGACGCTGTTTTTAGTCTCCCGCGTGCTCGACGCCGTGACCGACCCGCTGATGGGGCTGCTGGTAGACCGCACCCGCACGCGGCACGGCCAGTTCCGCCCGTTCCTGCTGTGGGGCGCCATCCCGTTTGGCATTGTCTGCATGCTGACCTTCTACACGCCGGACTTCTCCGCGCAGGGCAAAATCATCTACGCCTGCGCGACCTACATTCTCCTGACCCTGGTTTACACCTTCGTTAACGTCCCGTACTGCGCCATGCCGGGGGTGATCACCGCTGACCCGAAAGAGCGCCACGCCCTGCAGTCCTGGCGTTTCTTCCTCGCCGCGGCGGGCTCGCTCGCCATCAGCGGCATCGCGCTGCCGCTGGTCAGCATCATCGGCAAGGGGGACGAGCAGGTGGGCTATTTCGGCGCCATGTGCGTGCTGGGGCTGACCGGCGTGGTCCTGCTCTACGTCTGCTTCTTCACCACCAAAGAGCGCTACACCTTTGAGGTGCAGCCGGGCTCGTCGGTGGCGAAAGATCTCAGGCTGCTGCTGGGCAACGGCCAGTGGCGCATCATGTGCGCATTCAAGATGATGGCGACCTGCTCCAACGTGGTGCGCGGCGGGGCGACGCTCTACTTCGTGAAATACGTGATGGATCATCCGGAGATGGCGACCCAGTTTTTACTCTACGGCAGCCTCGCCACCATGTTCGGCTCGCTCTGCTCCTCACGCCTGCTGGGCCGCTTCGACCGGGTCACCGCCTTTAAGTGGATCATCGTCGCTTACTCACTCATCAGCCTGCTGATTTTCTTCACCCCGGCCGAGCACATCGCGCTGATTTTCGCCCTTAACATCCTGTTCCTGTTCGTCTTTAACACCACCACGCCGCTGCAGTGGCTGATGGCCTCTGACGTGGTGGATTACGAGGAGAGCCGCAGCGGGCGTCGCCTCGACGGGCTGGTGTTCTCCACCTATCTGTTCAGCCTGAAGATTGGCCTGGCGATTGGCGGGGCGGTGGTGGGCTGGATCCTGGCCTGGGTGAACTACTCCGCCAGCAGCAGCGTGCAACCGGTTGAGGTGCTCACCACCATCAAAATTCTGTTCTGCGTGGTGCCGGTGGTGCTCTACGCGGGCATGTTCATCATGCTGTCGTTCTACAAGCTCACCGACGACCGCGTGGAGGCCATCAGCCAGCAGCTGATCAAACACCGCGCGGCGCAGGGCGAGGCCGTACCCGACGCCGCGACAGCCGCATCCCATTAACCGGAGGCAACATGGAAATTACTAACCCGATCCTGACCGGCTTCAACCCGGACCCGTCCCTGTGCCGTCAGGGCGAGGACTACTACATCGCCACCTCGACCTTCGAGTGGTTCCCGGGCGTGCGCATCTACCACTCCCGCGACCTGAAAAACTGGTCGCTGGTCAGCACCCCGCTGGATCGCGTGTCGATGCTGGACATGAAGGGCAACCCGGACTCCGGCGGCATCTGGGCGCCTTGCCTGAGCTACGCCGACGGCAAATTCTGGCTGCTCTATACCGACGTGAAGATTGTCGACTCGCCGTGGAAAAATGGCCGCAACTTCCTCGTCACCGCGCCGTCCATTGAGGGGCCGTGGAGCGAGCCGATCCCAATGGGCAACGGCGGGTTCGATCCGTCCCTGTTCCACGACGACGATGGGCGTAAATACTACCTCTACCGCCCGTGGGGGCCGCGTCACCACAGCAACCCGCACAACACCATTGTGATGCAGGAGTTTGATCCGCAGACCGGAACGCTCTCGCCGGAACGCCAAACCCTGTTTACCGGCACCCCGCTCTGCTACACCGAAGGGGCGCATCTTTATCGCCACGCGGGCTGGTACTACCTGATGGTTGCCGAAGGCGGCACCAGCTACGAGCACGCCGTCGTGGTACTGCGTTCCAAAAATATCGACGGGCCGTACGAGCTGCATCCGGACGTAACGATGATGACCAGCTGGCACCTGCCGGAGAACCCGCTGCAAAAGAGCGGCCACGGCTCGCTGCTGCAAACCCATACGGGAGAATGGTACATGGCCTACCTCACCAGCCGCCCGCTGCGCCTGCCCGGCGTGCCGCTGCTGGCCTCTGGCGGGCGCGGCTACTGCCCGCTGGGGCGCGAGACCGGCATCGCCCGCATTGCGTGGCGCGACGGCTGGCCGTACGTGGAAGGCGGCAAACACGCGCAGCTGACCGTGCTCGGCCCGCAGGTGGTGGAGCAGCCCGCAGCCGATCAGGGTAACTGGCGTGATGATTTCGACGGCAGCACGCTTGATCCTGAATTGCAGACCCTGCGCATTCCGTTCGACGACACCCTCGGCTCGCTCACCGCGCGCCCGGGCTACTTACGGCTCTACGGCAACGACTCGCTCAACTCGACTTTCACCCAGTCGACCGTGGCGCGCCGCTGGCAGCACTTCACCTTCCGGGCCGAGACGCGGATGCAGTTCTCGCCGGTTCACTTCCAGCAGAGCGCGGGGCTGACCTGCTACTACAACAGCAAAAACTGGAGCTACTGCTTTGTGGATTACGAGGAGGGGCAGGGGAGAACCATCAAGGTGATCCAGCTCGACCACAACGTGCCGTCGTGGCCGCTGCACGAGCAGCCCATTCCGGTGCCGGAACATGCCGAGAGCGTCTGGCTGCGGGTGGACGTGAATACGCTGGTCTACCGCTACAGCTACTCGTTTGACGGCGAAACGTGGCACGCCGTGCCGGTGACGTATGAGGCGTGGAAGCTGTCGGACGATTACATCGGCGGGCGCGGCTTCTTTACCGGCGCGTTTGTGGGGCTGCACTGCGAGGACATCAGCGGCGACGGCTGTCACGCGGACTTCGACTACTTCACCTACGAGCCGGTATAGCCCAGCGCGCGTGAGAGCTCGAGCCCGGCCTGCTGAAGCTCCTCGCGGAAGCGGGCCAGCTCGGCGTCGTCCACGCGGGAGGTGAGTGTCGACAGGCTCAGGGCGGCAATCACGCGGGATTCGTGGTTCCACACCGGTACCGCCACGCAGCGCACGCCCTGCTCGTTCTCTTCGCTGTCCAGGGCATAGCCCTGCTCGCGGGTCTGCGCCAGGGCGGCCATTAAGGCTTCACGAGAGGCGAGGGTCGCGGGAGTAAAGGTAGTGTACTGATAGCCCTCCAGCAGGGCGTTCAGCTCGGCCTCGCCCAGCCAGGCAATCAACACCTTGCCGATGGCGGTGGCGTGAACCGGCAGGCGGCGGCCGATGCGCGAATAGGCGATGGCGGCCAGCTTGCCTTCAATCTTCTCGATATAGACCCCTTCACGCCCGTCCAGGATCCCCAGATGGGTGGTCTGCCCGGTCCGCTGTGACAGCTCCGTCAGCCAGCCTTTCGCCTTTTGCCGGATATCGATTGAGCCCACGACAAAATGACCGCGCTCGACCAGCTTCATGCCGAGGCGATATTTCCCGTTCTCCGGATTCTGATCGATATAGCCGTGAAGCTGGAGGGTTTTCAGCAGCGAGTGGAGGGTGCTCTTGCTCAGCCCCATCAGTTTGCTGATGTCGGTGATCTTAAGCTCGGTGGCCTGCTCGTTGAACAGGTCGAGGATCTGCAACGCACGTTCAACAGACTGAATAATCGGCATAATGCTGGCATGTCCACGCTGGAATGAAGGCGAAAACGTACCTTTTTCGGGGTGAAAAATCAATGAAGGGGAGCCGGTTTGCCCGGCGGCGCTTCGCTTGCACGGGCCTACGGGACTTGTAGGCCGGGTAAGCGCAGCGTCACCCGGCAAAAAGAGCGCACCGATCAAATATCTTGTCAGTACGTTGTTTGGCTCAGTTCGGAATAGTCAGGTTTCTTGAAAATTCAACAGCAGAAACCGACTGCACCTTCCATAAGTTGTTTTCTTTAACCATGCAGTCTATGACTACGTGGTCCTGCTTTTTACCGAATGCAATGTATACGTTGACACAGACGGGATCGGTATCCCCGGCTATGGCTGTCACATTCTGCGGCCAGTCATCGCCGACGTATTGCGCTTTTAAAAATATATCAGCCTCGTAAAACTCTTCATCTGCATAGCGAGGATCCTGCGTGTGACGGAGTTTTTTCATTGTTGATGCTGTGACATATTTATCTATTTCGTTTCCATCAGTAATGGGAAATACGTCTTTGTTGATTTGATTTACGTACCAGCTGTTAAATTTTACAGCACGCTCAATCGGATCAGAATGGCCAGCCATTGCAGAAAAAGAGAATATGAAGAGAAGCAGTAAGATATTTTTCATATCAATAGTGCCTGTAAAGGGTGATTTTGGGCTGTATCTTCCGATATGTCTGGCCGGGATAAAGGCTGTTCTGTTTAAAGTCTGAATACCAGGTACCCGATCCGTCGTAGATACAAGCATGCCCATTTTGATGCGCACCAGGTAATGCGTCAATGACTGCAACATCACCCTCAATAGGGGTGCCATACACTTTACTGAATCCTGCCTTCTCAAGAGAACGCCAGAAGTTTTTTGCATCAGCGCCATCAATCTTCAGTCCTCCGGCGCGGATAGCTGCAGCAACGGCGCGGGCGCAGTAACCGGTACTTTTATGATGTGCGTGGCTGCGGGCATACGACACAGCTTCATGCTTATTCCATGACATAATTAATCCTTATTAACGAAATGCAGCAATAAGGAAATATTACGCCGATAAAATACGGTATTTTGTAATTGATAATGGCCTGATGTTAACCACTATCTACTCAATAAATAATGGTTAATAAAACATAAATACTTATTATGG
>NZ_JADBRA010000013.1:0-150626 GCF_014896205.1 Enterobacter cloacae complex sp. I2 | reverse complement strand
TATTTATACATAAAACGTTTATTAACTCGCCATGATAATTTAGCGGCTTATAATTTAATAGCGGACGCTTTATTTTCTAATTCAGAGCGATGGAATAACGTTACTTAAGTGAAATTATTTTTAATTGCTGTCAAAACAGTATGTTGGGAGTGTTTTTGAAAACAGGGAAGTTGTCCTTAATAGACACATTCAGAAATAAACTATTGCAGTTTGTGCTATATAGGGTGGGAATATTTCGCTGCAATTAATTACGTGCGTTGTCAGTTTCTGTCAATTTAACGCCGCAGGCAAAGTTGCATAAGGGCAATATAAGCGGAATACGTCACCCTCTCTAATGTTATAAATAATATTCTCAAGTGTGATCACATTTTAAATTTATGTTAATTAATAGCCGAACGTGGCGACCCCGGCCAGAAATAAAATGTCTATTTACGGGTGGCATACCAGCACAGTAATGACCCGGCGCAAACCATTAATGCTCCTTGCCAGAATGAGAATGAAAGCGGCGAGCTCAGCACAATAGCCGCCAGCGCGGCGGAAAGTACCGGAGTGAAGTAGGAGACGGCTGCAAGCACCGTCACGTTACCGTGGAGGATCCCAATATTCCAGGCGGCATAGCCGAAGCCTAGTGCAACGCCGCACATCAGCAGCTTCACTACTACCGGCACGCTGAACACCATATCGGGCTGGTCGCTTAGGGCATATTTCACCCACAGGCTTAAGGCGGTCAGCAGGACGAATAGGGTAATGCCGTTTTGCCCTCTGGCATACCTGCTGGTGACGGTGCAGTAGGCGGCCCAGATAAAGGCGCCGGCAAATGCCAGCCCGTAGCTCAGCGGGCTGGAAACGATGTTGTGCATGATGTCGTGAACGTGCAGCCCGTTTTCGCCGCCTAAGACCCAGCCCACGCCCAGCAGGGAGATCGCTAAGCCGGGGATCACCCACAGGGTGGATTTTTGCCCGTTGAACAAAATGGCGAACACAATCGTCAGGCTTGGCCAGAGATAGTTGACCATGCCCACCTCTATTGCCTGCGAGCGTGTCGCGGCAAAACCAAGCGACAGGGCAAGGCACATTTCATAGCTGACAAACAGGACGCTGCCCGCAATGAGATAGCCTTTCGAAAACCGTTTAATATCCGGGAAACCTACCGTCGCCAGACACAATAACCCGCTGACGGTGTAGATCATCGCTGCGCCTCCCACCGGGCCCAGTCCCTCACTGACGCTGCGGATGAGACCCACCATGGTGCTCCACAGCAGTATGGCCGCCAGACCAATCAGCGTTGCTTTTTTTCTGTCCATTACCCTGCCAGTCTTATAAAAATCAAAGGGTAAACTTATAGCATCTAACCCATTCACCAGGCGAATTTTCTGTTTCGCGGTTAACCCGAAAGGAGTAATAAATCATACCGGCGGTGACTATTAAGGGGGCGAAGTTCGGCGACCTTGATTTGACGCAAAAAAAACAGGGGCTTTGCTGTTAGTTTGCGGCGCGAAGTCTTTTCAGATAACGAGGACAGCAATGGACGTCAGCCGCAGACAATTTTTTAAAATCTGCGCGGGCGGTATGGCCGGAACAACAGCCGCAATGCTGGGATTCGCTCCCAAAATGGCGCTGGCTCAGGCACGCAACTATAAACTGCTGCGTGCGAAAGAGATCCGTAACACCTGCACATACTGCTCCGTGGGTTGTGGGCTATTAATGTATAGCCTGGGTGATGGCGCGAAGAACGCCAAAGAAGCGATTTATCATATTGAAGGGGACCCGGATCATCCGGTGAGCCGCGGGGCACTTTGCCCGAAAGGGGCGGGACTGCTGGACTACGTTCACAGTGAAAATCGCCTGCGCTATCCGGAATACCGTGCACCGGGTTCCGACAAATGGCAGCGCATCTCCTGGGACGAGGCCTTCTCCCGTATTGCAAAACTGATGAAAGCGGACCGCGACGCCAACTTTATTGAAAAGAACGAGCAGGGCGTCACGGTTAACCGCTGGACCTCCACCGGGATGCTGTGCGCGTCTGCGGCAAGTAATGAAACCGGCATGCTGACGCAGAAGTTTGTGCGCTCCCTCGGCATGCTGGCGGTAGATAACCAGGCGCGCGTCTGACACGGACCAACGGTAGCAAGTCTTGCTCCAACATTTGGTCGCGGTGCGATGACCAACCACTGGGTTGATATCAAAAACGCTAACGTCGTGGTGGTGATGGGCGGTAACGCCGCTGAAGCCCATCCGGTGGGTTTCCGCTGGGCGATGGAAGCGAAAAATAACAACGATGCGACGCTCATCGTCGTCGATCCGCGCTTTACGCGTACGGCATCGGTGGCGGATATTTATGCGCCGATCCGCTCCGGTACGGACATTACGTTCCTTTCCGGCGTGCTGCTGTATCTGATTGAAAACAACAAAATCAACGCGGAATACGTTAAGCACTACACCAACGCCAGCCTACTGGTGCGGGAAGATTTCGCCTTTGAAGATGGCCTGTTCAGCGGCTATGACGCGGAAAAACGTCAGTACGATAAATCGTCCTGGAACTACCAGTTCGACGAAAACGGCTACGCGAAACGCGACGAGAACCTGGCCGATCCGCGCTGCGTGTGGAATTTGCTGAAGCAGCACGTTTCCCGCTACACGCCGGACGTTGTTGAAAACATCTGCGGAACACCAAAAGCCGATTTCCTGAAGGTGTGTGAAGTGCTGGCTTCCACCAGCGCCGCCGACAGGACCACCACGTTCCTGTATGCGCTGGGCTGGACACAGCACACCGTCGGGGCGCAGAACATCCGCACCATGGCGATGATCCAGCTGCTGCTCGGCAACATGGGCATGGCCGGTGGCGGCGTGAACGCGCTGCGCGGACACTCCAACATTCAGGGCTTAACCGACCTCGGCCTGCTGTCAACCAGCCTGCCGGGCTACCTGACGCTGCCGTCCGAGAAGCAGAGCGACTGGCAAAGCTGGCTTGACGCCAACACGCCGAAAGCGACGCGTCCGGATCAGGTGAACTACTGGAGCAACTATCCGAAGTTTGCCGTTAGCCTGATGAAATCCTTCTACGGCGACGCGGCGCAGAAGGAAAACGACTGGGGCTTTGAGTGGTTGCCGAAATGGGACCAGGCGTATGACGTCATCAAGTATTTCAACATGATGGATAAGGGCGACGTCACGGGTTATATCTGCCAGGGCTTTAACCCGGTTGCGTCATTCCCGGATAAAAACAAAGTCGTTCGCAGCCTGAGCAAGCTGAAGTACATGGTGGTTATCGATCCGCTGGTCACCGAAACGTCTACCTTCTGGCAGAACCACGGTGAATCGAACGATGTCGATCCGGCAGCGATCCAGACCGAGGTCTTCCGCCTGCCATCTACCTGCTTTGCGGAAGAAGATGGTTCTATTGCCAACTCTGGCCGCTGGCTTCAGTGGCACTGGAAAGGGCAGGATGCGCCGGGCGAAGCGCGTAATGACGGCGAAATTCTGGCCGGCATATACCATCGTCTGCGCGAAATGTACCGCACCGAAGGCGGCAAAGGCGCCGAGCCGCTGCTGAAGATGTGCTGGAACTACAAGCAGCCGGATCGTCCCGAGTCCGAAGAGGTGGCCAAAGAGAACAACGGCGTGGCGCTGGCGGATCTCTACGACGCCAGCGGCAACCTGGTGGCGAAGAAAGGCCAGCTGTTGAACAGCTTCGCGCTGCTGCGTGACGACGGGACCACCGCCTCGTCCTGCTGGATCTACACCGGCAGCTGGACGGAGCAGGGTAACCAGATGGCTAACCGCGATAACGCTGACCCGTCAGGCCTGGGCAATACCCTGGGCTGGGCCTGGGCGTGGCCGCTGAACCGTCGCGTATTGTACAACCGTGCATCCGCCGACGTGAACGGTAAGCCGTGGGATCCGAAACGCATGCTGATCGAGTGGAACGGCACGAAGTGGACGGGGAACGATATCCCGGACTTCAATACCGCCGCGCCGGGAAGCAACACCGGGCCGTTTATCATGCAGCCGGAAGGGCTGGGACGTCTGTTTGCTATCGACAAGCTGGCGGAAGGGCCGTTCCCGGAACACTACGAGCCAATGGAAACGCCGCTCGGCACTAACCCGCTGCACCCGAACGTGGTGTCCAGCCCGGTAGTGCGCATCTATGAAGACGACGTGCTGCGTTTAGGTAAAAAGGACAAGTTCCCGTATGTCGGAACGACCTACCGCCTGACCGAGCATTTCCACACCTGGACCAAGCACGCGCGGCTTAACGCTATCGCGCAGCCGGAACAATTTGTGGAGATCAGCGAAACGCTGGCTAAAGCGAAGGGCATTGCCAACGGCGATCGCGTGAAGGTGAGCAGCAAGCGTGGCTTTATTCGCGCGGTGGCGGTGGTGACCCGTCGTTTGCAATCGCTGAACGTGCACGGCCAGCAGGTCGAGACGGTGGGTATTCCGCTGCACTGGGGCTTTGAAGGGGTAGCGCAGAAAGGCTATATCGCCAACACCCTGACGCCAAACGTCGGCGATTCCAACTCGCAAACGCCGGAGTACAAAGCGTTTCTGGTCAACATCGAGAAAGCGTAAGGAGCGATTAAATGGCGATGGAAACACAAGACATTATTAAACGCTCCGCGACCAACCCGATAACCCCCGCGCCTCGTGCGCGGGACTACAAGGCAGAAGTCGCCAAGCTGATTGATGTCTCCTCCTGCGTGGGCTGTAAAGCCTGCCAGGTGGCTTGCTCGGAGTGGAACGATATCCGCGACGAGGTAGGGCACTGCGTCGGGGTTTACGATAACCCGGCTGACCTGAGCGCCAAGTCCTGGACGGTGATGCGCTTTAGCGAAACCGACCAGAACGGCAAGCTGGAGTGGCTGATCCGCAAAGACGGCTGTATGCACTGTGAAGATCCGGGCTGCCTGAAGGCGTGCCCGTCTGCTGGCGCCATTATTCAGTACGCCAACGGCATCGTCGACTTCCAGCAGGACAACTGCATTGGCTGCGGCTACTGCATCGCGGGCTGTCCGTTTAATATCCCGCGCCTCAATAAAGAGGATAACCGGGTATACAAATGCACGCTGTGCGTCGATCGCGTCAGCGTCGGCCAGGAGCCTGCGTGCGTGAAGACGTGTCCGACCGGGGCGATCCACTTCGGCACCAAAAAAGAGATGCTGGAAGTGGCGCAGCAGCGGGTGGATAAGCTCAAAGCGCGCGGCTATGACAAGGCAGGGATCTATAACCCGCAGGGCGTGGGCGGTACGCACGTCATGTATGTTCTGCACCACAATGACCAGCCGGAGCTGTATCACAATCTGCCGAAAGATCCGGCGATCGATACCTCAATCAACCTCTGGAAAGGGGCGCTTAAACCGCTCTCTGCGGCGGGCTTTATCGCCACCTTTGCCGGGCTGATTTATCACTACATTGGTATCGGGCCGAATAAAGAGGTGGATGACGACGAGGAGGAGCATCATGAGTAAGTCGAAAATGATAGTGCGCACAAAGTTTGTCGATCGCGCCTGTCACTGGACGGTGGTGATCTGCTTCTTCCTTGTGGCGGTATCCGGCATTTCGTTCTTTTTCCCGACGCTACAGTGGCTTACGGAAACCTTCGGGACGCCGCAAATGGGGCGCATTCTGCATCCGTTCTTCGGCGTGCTGATTTTCGTGGTGCTGATGTTTATGTTCGTGCGTTTCGTTCATCACAACATCCCTGACAAGCAGGATATTCCCTGGGTTAAAGGGATTGTTGAGGTACTGAAAGGCAACGAGCATAAGGTCGCGAAGGTAGGCAAATACAACGCCGGGCAGAAGATGATGTTCTGGACCATCATGAGCATGATTTTTGTGCTGCTGGTGACCGGGGTGATTATCTGGCGACCGTATTTTGCGCACTATTTCCCGATTCAGGTGGTGCGCTATGCACTGCTGATCCACGCGACGTCAGCCATTATTTTGATCCATGCCATCCTGATCCATATGTATATGGCATTCTGGGTGAAAGGTTCAATTAAAGGCATGATTGAAGGGAAGGTAAGCCGTCGCTGGGCGCAGAAGCACCACCCACGCTGGTACCGGGACGTTGAGCGTCTTGAAGCGCAAAAAGAGAGTTCAGAAGGGATGAAGTAAATGCCCTGCGCCGTCGGCTTTGCCCGGCGGCGCTGCGCTTGCGCGACTTTGAGCTACGTATTGGTAATTAACGCATCAATTCCTGCAAGAACGCTGCCTCTTGCGCTGCGAAGATTACATACATAATTTTTATTGTTTAGTTTCTTTGTCTCCACGTGTGTGATGTTTGTTGTATTCAGAAACAATGTCTGGAAATCAATATTCACCAGCGGCGTTGCAGCGTTTAAATACCGCCTTAAATGATTCTGATAGCTTAACGGTAAGATAAGTCTTGTTGATAATTCCTCATAATAGTCGTGCTGAATAATCATAAAGTAGGGATGATATTCACGCGTTTTGTCTGAAGGATTGCGATACACGTCAAACTGGAAACACATCAAATCCCTCCGAAATAAGGGTCATCCGATAATAATCCGGCTTTGGCTGTTAACTCATTCATGACCTTTATGAATTCCCGATCCTGTTGACGTTGCCTTGCGCGCTCTGCTGCCGAAGAGGCCGGGCAAGGCTTTTTTCCTGTGAGGTGCTCTGTTCTGGCGCACGTTTCTGAGCGGTTTGGTTTCATGCTTGCTCCTATGTTGGTGCGGTCATTATCAACCGCAGCCAACAAAAAACAATACTGATCCCCCTGGTAATCTACATTATGCGAGCGGCATTCCAGTAATATCAAAACCGCTCTGCAATATACCGGAAGGGATATTTTGTTGGCTTCACTTTGCCGATTTTTCGTTTCGGTAAATCCACCTTGTCGACGTGAACGTCTTTATAAGGGATCTGCGAAAGCAGATGCGAAATAATATTCAGCCGCACCCTTTTTTTGTCTTCTGAACGCGCCACAAACCACGGCGCCCAGGCGGTGTCGGTCGCTTTAAACATGGCGTCGCGTGCGAGGGTATATTCATCCCACAGATTGAAAGATTTAATGTCCATTGGAGACAACTTCCAGATCTTGCGACCGTCGTTAATGCGGTCGCGCAGGCGGCGCTCCTGCTCTTTTGGCGTGACCTCAAGCCAGTATTTCAGCAAAATGATCCCGGCATCGACCATCGCTTTTTCCATCACCGGTGTTCCATCAAGAAATTTTTCGACCTGCTCTTCGGTACAGAAACCCATTACCTTTTCCACGCCTGCGCGGTTGTACCAGCTGCGGTCGAAAATCACGATTTCACCGGCAGAGGGCAGATGGGATACGTAACGCTGAAAATAGAGCTGACTTTTCTCTTTATCGGTAGGGGCCGGTAGCGCAACGACGCGGAAAACCCGAGGGCTGACGCGCTCGGTGATGGCTTTGATGGTGCCGCCTTTACCGGCGCCGTCCCGTCCTTCAAAAACAATACAGACCTTTAACCCTTTGGCGACCACCCATAGCTGGAGCTTAACCAGTTCAACATGGAGGCGGCGAAGTTCTTGCTCATACGCTTTGGTTTTGAGTGGCGCATTTTTAGCGACATCATCAACAATACGGGTTTTCTTCTTACTGACCATGGTGGGTCTCCCTTTGTGTGCGGTCGCGGAATCGAGGCCGTACTAAGAGTGTAATCGACCTGAATGAATGGATTAATGTGTCAGAAAGTTGATTTGAACTGGTTCACCATACAAGTTTATTCAATAATGCTCGCTGCATATTTTTCAACAGTGGTTGCGGTATGAAAAAAACAATTTTTTCGTTAGCACTGGCTACCTTTGGCCTGGGGATGGCTGAATTTGGCATCATGGGCGTGCTGACAGAGCTGGCTCATGACACGGGAATTTCAATTCCCTCCGCCGGGAATATGATTTCCTTTTATGCTTTTGGCGTGGTGATCGGCGCGCCGATTGTGGCGCTGTTCTCCAGCAAATTCTCGCTGAAAACCACGCTGCTGTTTCTGGTGGCGATGTGCGTCGTCGGTAATGCGCTCTTTACTTTCTCTGACTCGTACGTAGGGCTGGCAGCGGGGCGGTTGATCTCTGGTTTCCCGCATGGCGCGATTTTCGGTGTGGGGGCGATCATCCTGTCAAAAATTGCACCGCCGGGAAAAGTAACGGTCGCTGTGGCCGGGATGATAGCCGGGATGACCGTTGCCAATTTGCTTGGCGTCCCGCTCGGGACGTGGCTGGGACATGAATTTAACTGGCGTTACACCTTCTTTTTAATTGCGGTTTTTGACGCCCTGGTGATCCTGTCTGTCCTGCTCTGGGTTCCCTCTCTCTATGACAATTCCACCACCCGCCTGGCAGAGCAATTCCACTTTCTGAAGAAGCCTGAACCGTGGCTGATATTTGCCGCAACGATGTTTGGTAACGCCGGGGTGTTTGCCTGGTTTAGCTTCGTGAAGCCGTTTATGGTCAACGTGTCAGGCTTCTCCGAGGGCGTTATGACCGCGATCATGATGCTGATGGGGCTGGGTATGGTGCTGGGCAATCTGCTCAGCGGGAAGCTATCGGCGCGCTTTAGCCCATTGCGTATTGCCGCCACCACCGACCTGGTGATTGTGGCTTCGCTACTGTTACTGTTTGCGTTTGGCGAACTGAAAACGGCCTCGCTGGTGATGGGATTTGTCTGCTGCGCCGGGCTGTTTGCGCTCTCTGCGCCGCTGCAAATTCTGCTGCTGCAAAATGCGAAGGGAGGCGAGATGCTGGGGGCCGCAGGCGGGCAAATGGCGTTCAATCTCGGCAGCGCGATTGGCGCCTGTTTTGGTGGAATGATGATTACCCTTGGCTTTAGCTGGAGTTATGTCACGCTCCCGGCAGCGATCTTATCCTTCTCCGCGATGACCTCACTGCTGCTGTATGGCCACCGGTGCGCTAAAAAGCGTCAGGCCAACGCGGGGGCATTGGCCTGATTTCACACGTTGCCCGCAGGTCGCGGCACGTAAGCGTGAACTACACAAATTTCGCCAGCGGGTCAGCGGCGGCAAATGCGACCGCTCTGTCTGCTGCTGGCGGGTAAATCAGTTCGTTGGTGATGGCCACTTTGATTTTCTTGCCCTCATCGCGCACGGATTTAACACGCTGTTCCCACCCCTCGGTGTACACCGCGCCCCAGCCACCCAGATCCAGACAGGTAACGTAATTCACCTGACGGTAAGGGTACGGCGCCAGATTTAACAGGCTGGCGGCGGCGTTATGTCCGGCGAATTTTCCCAGCTGGATCGCGTGCTGGCATGTCATGAGCGCCGTGTTGCCCACGTCATCCGTTTTAGCATGCGCCATATCACCCGTCGCGTAAACTTCCGGATGCGCAGGCACCTGCAACGTGTCGGTGACTTTGAGACGTCCCTGCGAGTCGCGTTCCCCGGTAACGTGCTGGCTGAGGGGGTTCGCTTCGACACCTGCCGTCCACACCACGGTAGCGCTGGCAATGCGCTCTCCGTTTTTGAGCGTCACGCCGCAGGCATCAATGGCTTCAATTTCACTGTTTAAACGCCATTCAACCCCCAGCGCGTTGCTGGCTTCTTCAATTGTGTTACGCAGCGCCTGGCTGTAACGTCCGCCAAGGGTTGCACCTCTTTCAACTACGATTACTTTGGTCTTCGTATCAGCACCGAAACGAGTGCGGAGTCGGGCTGGGAGTTCCGTTGCCAGCTCAATGCCGGTAAAACCGCCGCCGCACACTACCACGGTATTACGCTCCGGGGAGGAAGGGCGTGTAGCCAGGGCGTCCAGGTTTTGCTCGAGCAGCCTGGCGGATTCAAGCTGGTCGATATCAAAGGCGTATTCCGCCAGGCCGGCAATAGGGGGACGCTTAGTCTGGCTACCGGTTGCGAGGATCAGGCGTTCGTAGGTGACTTCAGCTGTGGCGCCGTTTGAATCGCGATAAAAAACGGTTTTTGACGTTGTATCAATGCGTTGTGCTTCACCCGAAATAAACGCAATATCGAGCTCAGCAAACAGATCGGTCAGCGGCGCGACCATCGTTGACACATTTTCCTCATAAAAGCGGGGGCGAACGCGCAGTTCCGGGACGGGGGCCAGCACGGCAATGTTAAGGCTGTTGTTACCCGCCAGAGCAGAAAGACGCGCGGCGCTGACCGCAGCCCACATGCCGGAAAACCCACTACCCACAATTAAAATCTGCTTTTTCATACTCGATCCTTTTGATCGTCAGGCCGTATGTCTGACATAACTGCCACTATACTTGTCGTAGTTAACTGCGACAACTTTTTTCTGAGTTAAAAATCGTTATAATGCAGCGAACGATAACCCGGAGTAAGCCATGGCGTTTTACAGTTCTGGTGTGGAATACGGCATTCACAGCCTGATGTGTATGGTGGATGCTAAAGGTAATGAGCGTGAGATGAGCGTCCGGGAGATGGCGGCCTTGCAGGGCGTGCCGTACGACTATCTTGGAAAGATCTTCACCCGATTGTCCCGTGCGGGGCTGGTTATCAGCACCGAAGGCAAAGGGGGCGGGTTCCGGCTGGCGCGTCCGGCAGAGTTGATTACCGTGCTGGACGTGGCGCATGCCATCGACGGCGAGAAAAATATGTTTGAGTGTCGGGAAGTGCGACAACGCCTGGCGGTGTTTGATGAAACGCCACCGGCCTGGGTGTGCGACGGCCCGTGCGGGGTGCGGTCAGTTATGGACAGCGCGCAGCAGCGGATGGAAGAGGAGTTAGGGCGCCATACTATTCTCGACCTGGCACGTAAAATGTACCGAAAAGCGCCGGACACGTTCCAGATTGAAGTTCAGGAATGGATTTCCGATCGGCGTTCGTCCACGTGAAAGGCCGGGCAGGGCAAAGCCGCCACCCGGCAACTGCCGTTTAAGAACGTAAATCAATCACCATACGTCCACGGATCTGGCCCTGTTCCATCTCTTTGAAGATGGCGTTGATATCTTCCAGCGGGCGCATCGTGACTTTCGGAACCACCTTACCTTCCGCGGCAAACTGGAAGGCTTCGAGCAGGTCCTGACGGGTACCTACCAGGGAGCCCACCACCTGAATACCATCCAGCACCAGACGAGGAATATCCAGGATCATCGCTTCCGGCGGCAGGCCAACGGCCACCACGCGCCCACCGGCGCGAACCGCGTCAACGGCAGAGTTGAAGGCCGCTTTCGCTACCGCCGTCACCACCGCCGCATGGGCGCCGCCGGTTTTCTCCTGAATGACTTTTGCCGCATCTTCATTGCGGGAGTTCACGGTTAAGTCTGCACCCATGCTGGCAGCCAGTTTAAGCTGTTCATCGTTCACATCAATGGCGATGACTTTTGCATTAAAGACGTTTTTCGCGTATTGCAGGGCGAGGTTACCCAATCCGCCCAGACCGTAGATCGCAATCCACTGGCCGGGTTTGATCTCGGACACTTTTACCGCTTTGTAGGTGGTGACCCCGGCGCAGGTGATGCTGCTGGCCGCAGCAGAGTCCAGCCCCTCCGGGACCTTAACCGCGTAATCCGCGGTTACGATGCACTCTTCCGCCATGCCGCCGTCAACGGAGTAACCCGCGTTTTTCACGTCGCGACACAGGGTTTCGTTGCCGGTATTACAATATTCACAGTGGCCACAGCCTTCGAAGAACCACGCCACGCTCGCACGATCGCCTACTTTCAGCGAGGTGACGCCCGGACCAATTTCTTTGACGATACCAATCCCTTCGTGGCCGAGGATCACCCCGGTCTTGTCGCCAAAATCGCCATTTTTAACGTGGAGATCGGTATGGCAAACGCCACAGCACTCCATCTTCAGCAGCGCTTCACCATGCTTGAGCGCGCGTAAGGTTTTCTCTGTAACGTTAACCTGATGATCCTGAGTGACAACAGCAGCCTTCATGTGTTTCTCCTTTTCATGATGAGTATCTGCATTGCAGGTGTAATACCCATTAAGGATTAATACTTTGGCGCAGTAATGCAAGGCAGCCGCAACATAATGTCATCATTTAGTGCAGTATCAGATTAAGAATACGGCGATCCTCTAATAATCAGTAGGGGAAAACACTGACATCAAAAAAGACCCGGCGTAGCGACCGCCGGGTACAGATTTACAGTTGGGCTTCTATCACCTCAATCTCTTTTCGCCATTGCGCCTGCAACTGCGGTTTTTGATGTTTGGGCTTGCGCGCCAAGTCTTCTTCCAGCAGCGTTTCCAGCGCGACCAGGCGTTCGAGCAAATCATCAGACGCAGCAGGTGGTGCGTTCAGCGCTGATATCGACGGTTCGGGGACAACCGGACCGGTCCCCTCGCGCAGACGATCGAACACCGCCTCCGCATCGTGCCATTCACTCAGCCTGCCGTCCTCAATCAGCCAGAAACGGTTACAGCTCTGGCCGATCAGTTGACGGTCATGGCTTACCAGCAGCACGCCGCCTTCAAACTGTTGCAGGGTAACAGCCAGCGCGTCTTTGCCTTCCATATCCAGATGATTTGTCGGTTCATCCAGCATCAGCAGGCTATAGCGGGCAAGCGTCAGGCCGACGAACAGCAGGCGCGAACGCTCCCCGCCGCTCAGCGTACTGACTTTTTGCCCGTGCCGCGCCCACGGGAAGCCGGCACTGATGAGCGCCATTTTACGGGTCTGCGGATCTGGCGCGAAAGGTTCCAGCGCATCCAGCAACGCAGCATCGTCCGGCAGCTGGTGCAGGGTCTGGTCGTAGTAGCCGACCGAGACGCGCGGATGACGCTTAAGCCTGTCGTCTACAATCTCGTCGCGAAAATGACGCCAGATAAGCTTCATCAGCGACGATTTACCGCAGCCGTTACGCCCCACAATCGCCACGCGATCCCCACTTTTAAGCCGCGCGCTGTCGAGGGTAAACAGCGCTGGCAGACCCGGCTCCGGAGGCACGCCGAGGTCGGTTATTTCCAGCAGGCGATCGGCCCGCAGCGCGTCCCCGCACAGGGTTAAGGTCCACGGGCTTCCCGCCGTCAGTTCCGTCTGGTTTTCTTTCAGCCGTTCGACCTGTTTCACCATCTGCTTAGCCTTACGGGAGAGATCTTCGTTGTCGTAGACCTTGCCCCAGGTCGCGAGGCGTTTGGCGCTGGCCGTTACGCGGTCGATCTCTTTTTGCTCTGCCTTGTGGCGCTGCGCATCGCTTTCGTCTTTCGACTCCAGCGCCTGACGGGCGGCAGTGCAGGGAAGGGCGAAGTAGTGCAGTGTTTTATCGCGCAGGATCCAGCTGCCGTTGGTTACCGCGTCCAGCAGCTGTCTGTCGTGAGAGACCAACACAAAGCTGCCGGACCAGCGCTGTAAAAACTGCTCCAGCCACAGCAGGGTCGGCAGGTCGAGGTGGTTGCTCGGTTCGTCCAGTAACAGCAGATCCGGATCGTTTATCAGCGCTCTCGCCAGCAATAAACGCGTATGCTGACCGCCGCTCAGCGTGGCGGATTGCAGCGCCGTTTCCTGCGCCGTAAAGCCCATTTCGGCCAGCAGCGTCTCGGCCTTCCAGCGCAGACTGTCGCGCTCAGCGGTCGGCAGCTGCGCCAGCACTGCATCCAGCATGGTCAGGGGATAAAGGGTCTCTGGCAGATGTTGTTCCACGCGCGCCAGCAGGCAATGTCCCGCCAGTGAAACGGTTCCGGCAGCAGGGGACTGCGTCCCGTCGAGGATTTTCAGCAGCGTACTTTTTCCGCAGCCGTTATCACCCAGCAGGCCAATGCGATCGCCTTTTCTCAACGTAAAGGAGGGAGAGTCGAAGAGCGTGCCAAACGCGGTATCAACACGTAAAGAATGTGCAGTGAGTAGAGTGCTCATTGTTGCTTACCCAGGAGTTACAGGCATGTTTATGCCTCGTCAAACATCGCTGACGATAACTCAGTAAGCCCGAGAGAAGGGATTCAAGAGGTTGGTGTCTTCGCTCAAGCGGAAGTTATCGCAGCACGATACCGATAACGCTTGAGCTGGTGCGATCACCAAATGTATGTGAAACATTGAAAATTTCACAGTACAGCATAATTGGCCTCCTTATAAGTTAAGTGATTATTAGTAACCATCACTATACAACTTTTTCATAAATTGAACATACTACTGCGGCAAAAAGAGATATCTACGGTTACGGATACAGAACAAAGCGCGTGATGTGATAAAAGGAAGGGCAGCGTCGCTGCCCAGAATCATCTTTTTCGTATAAGCAAATACAGGGATAGCGTGATTACAGACGCAATGAATATGGCCATGCCGAAGAAAATATACAAAACAAAATCCATGATCTTTTCGTCGCCATATATTTCAAAAAGCTCCGCAAAAACGTACTGCGTGTCTGGTGGAACAATCTTGTATAGTGTCAACATTGACAGAAACACGACTATACACCACAGCAACACAAGGAATACCGCCTTCATCAATAGACCTGCACAACGCCATGTGCAATCATGTAGTTCCCCAATTGCTGCCCTCCAGTTCGAAGTAAGGCTGATGCCAGAACCTTAAAATCGCTCTGACTATAAAGTGTAATACAACCCTTACTTAAGCCAGATGGCCCGATAGGGTGTAACCGGAATTCACCTCGCCTTACACCTTTCACAAAAGTCTCATCATTTATCAGTCCGTCGTCGCGATATAATGCAAACCATTCGCTCCGGTTCGAACCGGTGAAAAATGCGCTTACACTATCCTTAGTTTGAGTATACCAACCCCCTAATCCACGTAAAAGTATGTAATAGCGGCCAGGTGGGAGTGGGCCGATATCAGGTATATTTGCGCTTTCTGCACGGTTCGTTGCGTCACCATTCCCTGAAAATGCAGGAAAAAAGCCAACTCCGGGCACAGACAAAGTAGCGTACGTACCTCCGTTGAGGTGGAAAAAGCACTGTAAGAGATTCATGATCTGTCATTCCACGAATCAGCAAAGATGATATTACCGTCACAGTGTCGCCATGTGATCTTCTCGTAACGGAGGGAAATATTTTCTAAATGATTGTGTTTTTCCATTGCTGGATTTTTTACGTCATGCATCACCGGGCATATTGAGACCACTTTAACGTTCTCAAGGAACATGTTGAAGTATTCGACCTCTTGACCAGCATCATTGATTTTGTACCACTTAAATTCGGCACTGTTTAGCGTTTGGCCTTTTGCTACAGCCTTGTATAAGTAAGGGCTGGAACTGTCGAACTCCTTTTCAAAAACCAGAGCGCTATGCATGCGCGTACCCGTGATTTTTCCTGTCATATTATCTGTCGGCAGATGCAGCCCATGACCGAATCCTAATACTTCAATACTGCCCTCGCGATCTTGCACATCAACCGCGCCTTTGATGTTTGCGCCGCCGTCATCTTTCAGCCATAGATATGCCGGGATTGCCATTTCAAAACTCCTTTTTCAGTGAATGAATTTAGTGATGCAAAACATTACTAAACTCTTAAAAAAATCTGTTTGTTAGGCAGGGAATGTTATATAAAATTTTTATATTTCAAAAGGATATGTATTTTTAATTAGGTATGCATTTTTCAGATGATCGATCCTGCTGCATTGATAAAGCAAAATTATCATGAGTGACTTTCAACAAAGCATTTTTAAACAGGGTTAAGGGAATTAGAGGAAAAAGGGAGAAGGGACTTCACGTTCCCTCTCCCTTTTGAAGAGAGGGAACGTTCGAAACTCCGATTTAAATCGAAGTACGACGATAGCTACGGTATTCCGGCATCCAGAAATTATCGTCAATTGCCTGCTGCAACGCATCGGCAGAGGTTTTCACCGCTACGCCTTGCTGCTGCGCCATTTTGCCCACCGCAAAGGCAATGGCACGGGACACCTTATGTATGTCCTTCAGCTCCGGCAGTACCAGTCCTTCACCGTTGTTCACCAGCGGAGAGTGACCCGCCAGCGTTTCGCTCGCGGACATCAGCATTTCATCGGTGATGCGTGATGCGCCGGAGGCGATGACCCCCAGGCCAATACCCGGGAAGATGTAGGAGTTGTTGCACTGCGCGATGGGGTAGAGTTTGTCCTTCCACACCACCGGATCGAACGGACTGCCGGTCGCGACCAGGGCGTTGCCTTCGGTCCAGGCGATGATGTCCTGCGGCGTTGCTTCCACGCGTGAGGTCGGGTTTGACAGCGGCATTACGATAGGACGTTCGCAGTGCTTGTGCATTTCGCGAATGATCTCTTCCGTAAAGAGGCCAGTCTGCCCGGACACACCAATCAAAATGTCCGGCTTGACGTTGCGCACCACGTCCAGAAGCGAGAGCACTTCGTTGTCGGTATCCCAGTTTTTCAGGTTCTCGCGCTTCTGCACCAGTTTGGTCTGGAACGGAAGCAGGTTCGGCATGCCGTCGGTCAGCAGGCCAAAGCGGTCCACCATGAACACGCGGGAGCGGGCCAGCTCTTCGCTCAGGCCTTCACGCTGGGTCTGAGCGATAATTTGCTCGGCGATGCCGCAGCCCGCAGAACCCGCGCCCAGGAAGACAATTTTCTGATAGCTAAGCTGGCTGCCTGCCGCACGGCTCGCGGCAATCAGCGTACCGACGGTCACGGCCGCGGTGCCCTGAATGTCGTCGTTGAACGAGCAGATCTCATCGCGATAACGGTTAAGCAGCGGCATGGCGTTTTTCTGCGCGAAGTCTTCGAACTGCAACAGAACGTCCGGCCAGCGGTGCTTCACGGCCTGAATGAAATCATCAACAAACTGATAGTACTCGTCGTCGGTAATGCGCGGATGACGCCAGCCCATGTACAGCGGATCGTTCAGCAGCTGCTGGTTGTTGGTTCCCACGTCCAGCACCACCGGCAGGGTATAGGCCGGGCTGATGCCGCCGCAGGCGGTATAGAGAGAAAGCTTACCGATAGGAATACCCATCCCGCCAATGCCCTGATCGCCAAGGCCAAGAATACGTTCGCCATCGGTCACCACGATCACTTTGATGTTGTGGTTCGGCACGTTTTGCAGAATGTCGTCCATGTTGTGACGGTTCTGATAGGAGATGAACACGCCGCGGGAACGGCGGTAGATCTCGGAGAAGCGTTCGCACGCCGCGCCGACCGTTGGGGTGTAGATCACCGGCATCATCTCTTCGAGATGGTTCTGCACGAGGCGGTAGAAAAGGGTTTCGTTAGTATCCTGGATATTACGCAGGTAGATGTGTTTATCGATTTCGGTTTTAAAGCCCTGATACTGGATCCAGGCACGTTCTGCCTGTTCTTCAATGGTTTCAACCACTTCAGGCAGCAGGCCCAGCAGGTTAAAGCTGCTGCGCTCTTCCATGCTAAAGGCGCTGCCTTTATTCAGAAGAGGGAACTCCAGTAAAACCGGACCGGCGTAAGGAATATAAAGGGAACGATGTTTTTTCAGTTTGTTGTCCATGTCACTCACTCTTTTTAAGAAGATCCGTCCCTGACACTGCTGTTTGTCATCTTTCTGGCCTGTGCTACGGGGTGCGGTCGGTTGGTATTATAAAGGAGCTGAATATTAATTACCGCAACACATAAACAAAAACACCATCGGGATTACCGATGGTGTTGTGAATATCGTGCCGGAAATTACTTGCCGGAAGGGCGTTTTCTGCCGGTAGCGTGGGTAACCTGCGTTTCGCTACCCTCCTCAATAACCACTTTACGCTTGTTGGAGAGCTTGTAGTTCAGTCCCAGAATGTGGCGTGCCTGACGGTTCGATTTCATATTAACTCCTCAATCCTGTTGATAGTTTTAAGGACAAGCTTGCTTACGCAAACGAAATGTAACCCCTTAGGTTGCAGATCCAGCTTAGCAGGTTTTTATAAAGGTGCGTTGCGCCCGCTAACCACATAGTTGATGGTTTGCTGGTAGATGTCACTGAGGATGTCATTGTCCGTGGCTTCCACCCACTTGGTCAGTTCCATCAAAATGTCATCTTCAGTAACAACACCGTGCTCGGCGTGAAGACCTTGTGCGATCGCGTTAACAAGTTCCGGTTGTGCTGCTGTGGTATGTGCCGGGTAATAAGTAAACATGCTGCCTCCGTGTCGTTGTCTGTTTAATGTTACGGCGTGCAAAATCGTAATTCGCATTCAGAGTGACAAATATTTTCGTCGTTGTGGCTCAGATTCGTCCTGGAAATAAAAATATTACATGCCGTAGCACAGAAATAAAATTTAGGGCTTCCAGCGGCGTAAATTCGTCTTTTTTTCATAAGGCATGGGGGTCGGCCAGGAGATCAATTCCACAACGCTGCCCCAAGGGGTTTGACCATAGCAAAAAGCGTTGCCTTCACCTTGCTCATCCGGAAAGCTAAGCGGCTTCGGCGCGGTAAACATCTCGCCGCCGGCGGCGGTGAAAGCCGCGATGGCACTGTCAAAATCATCAACATAAACAGCAAAATGCTGAAGGCCAAAATCGCTGGCGCGGGCGGGCATACCCTGCTCAGGTCCGTGCATTTCGAAGAGTTCAATGCCGGGTCCGTGAGGCATGGCGAGCATGCGGATGGCGTGAATTTTAGTGCCGGGAAATAATTTTAAGGTGTGTTGCTGAGCGGACTGGTCAATATTATCGGTATCAGCATCGACAGAATGATATAAAACCTTCGCACCGAAAGCGTGCTCAAAAAATAGGGTGGCTTTTTCAATGTCGGGCACGGTAATACCGATATGGTCGATGCCCCTTACTGGCGATTGCATATAAAACTCCTGCTATAAAAAATTTAAATATAGCAGGAGATAATCAGGCTATTACCACTTCATTTCGCCGGTATTCACTTTGGCGCTCAGTTCCAGAGAACTTTCTTCCGCAAGGTTCGGCCACTGTTTTTTCATCGCGTTGATGACGCCAGTTGATTCTTTATGCGTCGTGAGGGCCAGTTCAAAACGCTGTAGATAGTCGCGGGTAAAGTCAATCGCGCCGGTTCCCGCGGGCGGTGTTCCCAGATAGTGGCCTGGAATCACGCGATCGGGCTTACGGGCGGCCATATTATCCAGGGTCTGCTGCCACTGTTTGCGGCTTTCTGGCGTTTGAGTATCCGCCGTCCAGACGTGAATGCCCCAGGCGACGCCCGTGCCGCCGAGGATGGTTTTCGCGGAGGGGATCCAGACGTACGCCGCATAGCTTTCAGGCTCTTCAATGCTCACTCTCTCACCGTCAATCATAAAGGTGGTTGAGGCAAGTACCTGCGGTACGTAAAGCTGCGTGGGCGCGCCGTCTTTCATCTGCGGCCCCCAGAAGGCGAGCTTGGCGTCTTTAGTGGCGTTGATATGATCCACCACCTGCTGCGTAGCGACAACCTTGGCGTTCGGGAAGGCTTTCACCAGCGGTTGCAGACCGAAATAGAAATCCGGATCGCCGGAGGTGATCACAATTTTGTTCAGCGTTTTACCGCTGTGGCGAATTTTTTCCACCAGCGCTTCGCCATCCTTCACGCTGAACTGCGCGTCAAACAGCACTGCCTCTTTCGGCCCAGATACCAGGGTGGAAGAGACGGCAAAAATCCCTTTTTCTTGCGGGTTGTACGTATCAATGGTTAACGGCGCGGCAAACGCGGCCGGAGTAAGAAGGGTGGTCAGCAAAGCAAGGCGGGTGATGGTCATGGTCAACTCTCTTTTTATCAGGAAAGTCTCTATTGTACGGATCTCTGCATTTGCCAGAATTCCTGAAACAGGAGATGCTTAGTTTCATAAATCGAGCAAATGGAGGTCAGAATGGATCGCGTAATTGCCGCCCAGGTGTACAACCGTATCTGTGAGCTGGGAAGTTTAAGCGCGGCGGCGCGGGCGCTGGGGATCTCTCGCCCGATGGTGAGCCGCTATCTGGAGCAAATGGAGAAGTGGGCCGGTGCGCGGCTGGTGAACCGTTCCACCCGCAAGCTGACGCTAACGGCGGCGGGAGAGAAAGTGCTGCAAAAGACCCGTACGCTGTCGCAAATTTCTCAGGAAATTGAAGATCAGTCCGTGAAGGATTTGCCCTCAGGCACCCTGCGCGTCGCCTGCGCGCATTTTACCGCAACCCAGCTGATCGCTCCGGTTTTGCCGGATCTGTTGCAGCGTTACCCTCAGCTGCGCATCGAACTGGATGTCAATAATCATCCGGTGAGCCTGGTGGGAGAGCGAATTGACGTGGCGATCCGCATCACCGATAGCCCCGAGCCCGGCATGATCGCCCGCAGGCTGGGAGAGTGCAGTTCCGTGCTTTGCGCCTCGCCGCAGTATCTTGCCAGCCGGGGCGTTCCCGAACAGCTTGAAGATTTAGCCCAGCACAACTGCCTGCATTACAGCTTCTTCGCGGGGCAATCGTGGCGTTTTTTGACGCCCGAAGGCGAAGCGATCGCAACGGCGGTGAGCGGCAATCTGAGCGCCAGTATCTCGTCTCTGCTGATGGAGGCAGCGATAAACCACTGCGGTATTGCCATGCTGCCCGAACGCGAGGCCAGCGCGGCGCTCAGAGAGGGCAGCCTGGTGCCGGTGCTTAACGCCTTCACGCCAAAACCGATCGGCATTTTTGGCATTTATCAGTCGCGTGACTATCAGCCGGCGGCGCAGCGCGTGTTTCTCGACGCGCTGGCAAACCACCTCGCTGCGCCTTCGGACTAGTCTGTGTTCCCTGCAAAACGGGTGAGGCGTCCTATACTTAACCCTTTGTAAGCCAAAAGGAGAGCAAGAATGACGATTCATAAGCACGGTTCAGCACACTGGTCAGGCGACATTAAGCGCGGCAAAGGGACGGTATCAACCGAAAGCGGCGTCCTTAACCAGCAACCTTACGGCTTTAACACCCGCTTTGAGGGCGAGAAGGGAACCAACCCGGAAGAGCTGATTGGTGCAGCGCACGCAGCGTGTTTCTCCATGGCCCTGTCGCTGATGCTGGGAGAAGCGGGCTACACGGCTGACTCCATCGATACCACGGCGGACGTCTCGCTGGATAAAACCGACGGGGGTTTTGCCATCAGCAAGGTCGCGCTGCAAAGCAAGGTGACGGTACCGGGTATCGATCCTCAGCAGTTCGACGGCATTATCCAGAAAGCGAAGGCGGGCTGTCCGGTCTCGCAGCTGCTGAAAGCGGAAATTACGCTGGACTATAAGCTGAACTGATTGCAGGCCGGGCAGATGCCCGGCTTATTTTTTTAACGGTTACGCCAGCAGCGCACGCTTCGGCTTCCGGAAGAGGATTGAAGTTGTTGCGGCTGTTCACATCCCTGCGTCGCCAGCGGGCAACGGTCTCGGAAATAGCATCCGATCGGCAAGTGCCGGTTGCCGGGCAGGTCGGTTTTTCGCAGCGCCAGCGCGTCGTCAAGCGGCTCGCCGGTGCGGGGAACGGAGTCAAGCAGCAGCTGCGTATACGGATGACGCGGCTGGCCCAGCACCTGGTCCGCCGTGCCCAGCTCAACAATCTGCCCCAGATACATCACTGCCACGCGATCGCTCATGTGCCGGACCACCGAAACATTGTGTGAGATCAGCACGTAGGTGAGATTTCGCTGCTGTTGCAGGGCAACCAGCAAATTGAGGATCTGCGCCTGGACGGAAATATCCAGCGCGCTGGTAGGTTCATCCAGCACGATGATGTCCGGATCCGAGGAGAGCGCCCGGGCAATGGCGATTCGCTGACGCTGTCCGCCCGAAAATGCATGCGGCAGACGGTCAAGGTATTCAGCACGAATGCCCACCTGCTGCGCCAGGGCTTCGGCCAGCTGACGACGCTCCCGCTCGCTGCGGCGTTGCTGTATCCACACCGGCTCGGTGATGATGCGCCAGACGGGTAAACGCGGATCGAGGGATGAGAGCGGATCCTGAAATACCATCTGCATATCGCCCGCAGAGTTCGCGCGCTGACAGGCGCCGGTGCTCGGTTTGAGCATGCCCATCAGCAGCTGCGCCAGCGTACTCTTTCCACAGCCGGATTCCCCCACAATGCCCAGCGTTTCGCCGCGATGGATCTGGAGATCCATGCCGTTCAGAGCGTGCACCTGTTCCGTCACGCGCCCCAGCCAGTTTTTGCGCGCGGGAAAATGCACGTGCACGTCGTCCAGTTCCATCAATACCTCAGACATGGCGTGTCTCCTGTTGTGGATACCAGCAGGCTGCCTGCTGGCCTTCTGCGCCCGTGGAGTGTAAGCGCGGCGTTTCACCGCATTTCGCACCGGCCGCAAAACAGCGCTCGCGAAAGGCACATCCGCGCGGCAGGTGGCTGAGATTAGGCACCGTGCCGGGAATGGCCGGGAGGATCTCACGCGGTTCCCCGTTTTCCGGCGCGCACCGCAGCAGGCCAATCGAATAGGGATGCACAGGATGCTGAATCAAGGTCTGCGTGCTGCCGCTTTCGATTACGCTGCCCGCGTACATGACGTACATCCGGTCACAAAGCTGCGACACTACCGCCATATCGTGACTGATAAACAGCACCGACGTTCCGCTGGCGCGCGCTTTATGTTTCAACAGCCGCAGCACCTGGAGCTGGACGGTCACATCCAGCGCGGTGGTGGGTTCATCGGCAATGATCAGCTCCGGCTCGCAGGAGAAGGCAAGGGCGATCATCACTCGCTGGCGCATGCCGCCGGAAAGCTCAAACGGATAGCGATCCATCACCTGTGCCGCGTCCGGAATCTGCATCTCGCCAAGCAGGGAGATCGCTTTTTGCTGCGCTTCACGCCGTGAAAGCGGCTGATGCTGGCGGATCACCTCCACCATCTGCCTGCCGATCCGCCGCGTGGGGTTGAGCGCCGTCATCGGCTCCTGAAAAATCATCGCCACCTTTGCGCCGCGCCACTGGCGAAGCTGTTTTTCCGACGCGTTCAGCACATCTTCCCCGAGCAGCGTGACCCGCCCATGGTGAACATGGTAACTGCCTTCCGGCAGCAGGCGCATCGCCAGCATCGCGGTGACCGATTTTCCCGAGCCGGATTCGCCCACGACTCCAACAATTTCACCCCGTCCAATCTCCAGCGAGACGTGGTTGAGCGCATGTACATCGCCCCGAAAAATGGGGAAGCTCAGGTGTAAATCTTCAATCGATAATACGGAATCACTCATGACTGCTTCCCTCCTGATTTGGGATCCAGCAGGTCGCGAAGACCATCGCCAAACAGATTAAACCCGACTGCCGTAATCAAAATGGCCGCCCCGGGAAACGCGCAGTACCACCACTGGTCAAGCACGTAGTTACGTCCCACGGCCACCATCGCGCCCCATTCGGCGGTGGGCTGCTGCGCGCCTAACCCAATAAAGCCCAGCGTGGCAGCCATCAGAATAGCGCTGCCGATATCCAGCGACGCCTGAACGATCAGCGGCGGCAGGGCGTTACGCAGGATATGCCAGCGAATCAGGTGCCAGCGCGATGCGCCAAAGGTGCGGGCGGCCTGCACATAGGTAAACTGGCGCACGACCAGCGTCTGACCACGGGCCAGCCGCACGTAAAACGGAATACGGACAATCGCAATCGCCAGCATCGCGTTAAACAGGCTTGGGCCGAGCGCGGCGGCCAGCGCCATGGTCAGCACCAGCGAGGGGATAGAGAGCATAATGTCCATGATGCGCATGATGATGGCGTCGCCGCGCCCACCAAGTACGCCGGACAAGCAGCCGAGCAGCGAGCCGATGCCGCCCGCAATCACCACCACCGCCAGCCCCGCCGTGATGGACTGCTGGCTGCCCACCAGCACCCGGCTGAACAGATCCCGGCCCACCTCATCGGTGCCAAACCAGTGCTGGAGTGACGGCGCCTGCAAACGCGCGGTGAGATCCAGCGCGTTCGGATCGTGCGGCACTATCCACGGCGAAACCACCATCATCAGCAGCATCAGGATCATAATGACTCCGCCGATCAGCGTGAGCGGGCTTTTGCGTAGCATCCAGAACAGCTTCGCCCAGTGGATGCGCTGTTTAGCGGTGCTGGCTGGGACAGGCGTTTCCTGAGTTAACATCATTCGGCACCTCCGCGCCCGATTCGCGGGTCGATCCACAGATACAGCAGATCTACCACCAGATTGACGAAGACGTAGGCCAGCGACACCACGACCGCGAAGCCCATGACGGCAGGGAAGTCCAGCGCCTGAATGGAGGTCACGACCCAGGCGCCCATTCCCGGCCAGGCAAACACGGTTTCGGTGAGGACGGCCCCGTACAGCAGATCGCCCAGCGCCAGCCCGAGCACGGTAATGGAGGGGATCATGGCGTTGGGCAAGGCATAGCGCAGCACGATGTACCAGCCCGGCAGCCCGCTCGCGCGGGCGGTACGAATATAATCCTCGCTCAGCTGCTCCAGCATGGCGGAGCGCACCTGACGCGCCACAATCCCCAGATGCACAAAGGCCAGGGTCAGGGACGGCAAAATCAGGTGCTGAAGCGCGTTGAAAAACACTTCACCGTTGCCTTCCAGCAGGGCGTCCAGCAGGTAAAAGCCGGTCACGTGGGCAGGGGGATCGAGCCAGTCGTCCAGCCTGCCTCCGCCGGGCAGAATTTGCAGCTGCCCGTAGAACAGCACGATGACCCCCAGACCCAGCCAGAAGGCAGGGGTCGAGATGCCCGTCATCGCCATCAGCCGCACCAGGTGATCCAGCCAGCGGTTACGGTACACCGCCGATAAAATTCCCAGCGGTACGCCAATCACCAGCGCCAGCAGCAGGGAGCAGAAGGCCAGTTCCAGCGTGGCGGGGAAAAAGGCTTTCAAATCTTCCGCAACGGGACGACCGGTGCGAATGGACGTGCCCAAATCGCCGTGCGCCAGCGCCTCAACATAGCGGCCAAACTGAATATAAAGCGGCTGGTCCAGGCCCAGCTGCTGGCGGATGCCCTGCACAATGTCATCGCTCGCGCGGTCACCGGCCAGCAGGCGGGCCGGATCGCCGGGGATAAGGTGTGAAATAATAAAGGTAATAATACAGACACCGGCCACGACGAGGATTAACCCCCAGCAGCGCTGGCGCACGATGCTCCAGAACGTCATACACTTTCCCCCGGCATGGACCGTTACTTACTCATGGTGGCGATGTTAAAGACCTGCTCCAGCATCGGATTAAAGGTGAAGCCTTTGACCTCTTTGTTCATCGCCAGCTGGTAGTTCTTCTGGAACAGATAAACGTAAGCCGCCTCGTCAATCACCACTTTCTGCGCCTGCTGATAGTCTTTGGTGCGTTCCGCCTGATCGGTTGTTTTCAGTGCCGCCTGCAACAGCGCATCGACCTCTTTGTTCTCATAGAATGAGCGGTTGCCCGGCAGCCCTTTTTTGTCCGATTCGAACCAGTAGTTCATAAACATGTACGGATCGGCGAAGTCCGGGCTCCAGTTACCAATCGCGATGTCATAATCACCTTTGCCGACGCGGTCGCGCATGGTGGCGTTCGCCAGTTTCTCCAGCTTGACGTTAATCCCGAGCTTGCTCAGGCTCGACTGGGTAGAGAGGGCGATAGGCTCCCAGTTAGGGTCGTTATCGGAGTAGAGGAACGTCAGGCTGGCGGGTTTATCGTTGACTTTCTCCAGCGCCGCTTTGGCTTTGGCCTCGTCAAAGCTGTACTGCATGGCGTTCGCATCGAAGCCCCACATGCCCTCCGGGATCGGGCCGCGCATCTGCTTGCCGTTCCCGCTGAGAATGCCTTTCACCATTCCCTGATAATCGGTCGCCCAGGAGACCGCGCGGCGCAAATCCACCTGATTCATCGGGGCTTTACTGTTGTTCAGATAGAGATAGGTCACCCGAAGGGACGGGTATTCCGCCACGGCCACTTTGCCTTCCTGCTTCAGGGCGGCAAGCTGATCCACCGGCAGGGCGTCGGCGATATCCAGATCGCCACGGGAAAGTTGCAGGCGACGCGAGGCACTTTCACCGATAATCTTCACCGAGACGCGCTTAAAGTGCGGCTTTTCGCCCAGCCAGTGCGGGTTGGGCACCATTATCAGCTGCTGACCTTTGCGCCAGCTTTTCAGCATAAATGGCCCGGAACCTGCGGTGTTTTGCGCCAGGAAACCCCGCGCATCGTCGGCGGCATTGGCTTTCAGCACCGCCGGGTTGACGATCGACGCGCCGTCATTTGCCAGCGTGTAGAGGAACGGGGCAAACGGCTGGCTGAGGGTGAATTTCACCGTATGTTCATCCACGGCGTCCACTTTCAAATCTTTCGGGAACGCTTCGGATGGCCCCTGGTTAATTTTCAGCAGGCGTTCAAACGACAGCTTGACCGCTTCGGCGGTCACCGGCGTGCCGTCGGAGAATTTTGCATTGTCCGCCAGGGTAAACGTCCATTCTTTCTGATCCTCTGACGCCTTCCAGCCCGTCGACAGATCGCCTTCCACCTCCGTGGTGCCAGGCTTGTATTTCACCAGACGCTGGTACGAGGGGTAGGTCACCGTCCAGTCGTTGTTATCGATAGTCACCGCCGGATCCAGCGTTTGCGGATCGGCAGCTTTACCTATTACCAGCATATCTTTTGGCACTGCCGCCAGCGCGAGCGGGGCGCTGAGGGCGAGCGTAGCGGCAATCAGGGTAGTCAGCAGCGTTGTTTTCATGGCCGGGCTCCAGAATTACAGTGAGGGTGTGGTCGAATAACAGGCGAACTGGTCGTCCAGCAGCGGGTAGCTTGCGGCGTTCGGCAGCTCGAAATGCCACCATTCGCTGCTGATGCCGACAAAACCGCCGCCGGACATCACGGCGTTCAGGAGCAGACGATTACGCTGTGCCGCGGGCGGAACGGAAGGGTGCCAGGCATGAGAGCGGTCGTGCATTTCGTCAAACGCGGCGCCCATATCCAGCACGTTGTCGTGTTCATCCATCAGCGTGACGTCAATGGCGGTGCCCCGGCTGTGGTTGGAGCCAATCGCGACGTCCACCACGTATTGCGGATTGGGGCAGGCATCCCAGAGTTGCGCCTGCGCCTGCTGTGGACGATAGGCGTCGTAGACCACCAGTTTCAGACCGGCCAGCGCGGCGATGCCGATCGCTTTTGCCAGTGCGGTGGCGGCATCCGTATGCAGCAGACACGCGGCGTGCTGGTAGATTGGGCGGCCGGTAATGTTATCGGCAGTGGCGTATTTCAGATCGATATGCAGCGTGGGAAAGGTTTTCGCCACATCAATCAGTTGACTCTCTTCAGGCATAGCTCCGCTCCTTTAGCGTTCAAATTGACCAAACTCTTGTTGTAATTGTCGGTTGACTGCCAGACGCTCCGGCAGCGCATCCCCCAGCGCCTCCACCACGCCCGACAGCAGCAGGTTGAACAGACAGCTCACCGGCGCCAGCGAATCCCAGAAATGGCCGGTATCGGTCTTCACCTGGAGTAAATCAATCGGGTAATCCCGCGCCCACGGGCACCAGATATCGGTGATCAGCGCCATCGGCAGCCCTTTTTCGCTCGCCACGCGGCAGTACTGGCGGGCAATGGCGGAGTAGGCGCGGGTATCGGTCAGCACGATATACGGGTGCGCAAACCCGGAGTTAAGCGACTCCACCCAGCTGCCGGAGAGCCCTTCGGAATAGCTCACGCGCGGGCGCAGGTACTCCAGATGGCTGAAGAAGGCATTGGCGATCCCGCGCGTGGACTGGCTCCCCAGCACGAAGACGGCATCGGCATGAGCAAGTTGATGGACCACCTGCCTGAAGGTTTCGCTTTGCGCCAGCTGGTAGACATGGGCAATGGCCTCCACCTCCAGCGACAGGGAGTGCTGAACGCGATCCGACAGCGGCTGCTGCTGCTTCCAGGAGTCGAGGCGCTCGTTAATGCCCCAGGGCTGATGAGGATCGCGCAGGCTTTTTTTGGCATCGTCCAGGTTGCGATAGCCCAGCTTGCGCAGAAAACGCCCGACGGTGATCCCGCTGGTGGCCGTGGCCAGCGCCACGCTTTCTGCCGTTTCGAACGGGATCTGCCCGACGTGCGCCAGCATCCAGCTTGCCACCCGCTTTTCGCTCGGGGTGAGCTGGCTGAAAGTCGCTTCGATACGGCTTAACACCTCAGGTTTGGTCGTCATACCGCCTCGCTGTTAACTGGCTGTCATTGGCCGGATTTCTGTTATTGCATTAACAATGCAGGACGCGTGCCATGTTCACATTGCGGCGAAAACGCGCTGTGCAGCTAAGTTAATGCAATATTTGTTTAACAGATGATCAACATTTGTGCAGCGTAGTTCACTTTTGGTGCAGTGTCCGAGCCGAGAGATATCTATTTGGTGAATACGTCAGTCTCTTCACATTTTTTGGTAAGATGAAGGATCTGTGTACAAGAGAGGGAGCCTCACATGGCGAATTTGCCCTGGCGGGTCAGCGTGCGCCTGATGGCTCTCGCAAAAAAACTGGCGATGGTTATCGGGATCGTTGTGCTCGTCCTGCTTGCGGTGCGGGTTTATCTTTCCCAGCAGGGACCGGCCCTGCATCACTGGCACACCTGGCGGGCCGACGAGATGTCCGTGCAGGAGATGGATAACGCGAGCTTCGCGGCCTATGTCGCCCGTGAAAACGCCATCTTCACCGATCTCGACGCTGAGGTCACAGCGAAAGCCACCCCAGCGGAGCGCACGCCGCTGAACCGCTATTATCGCCAGAGCCTGGTGTGGCCAGGACAGTTTTCTCCGGATGCGAACCGGTCGTTTGTGCTGATGCCTGCCGGAAAGCCGCGCGGGGCGGTGGTGCTGCTTCACGGTCTGACGGATTCGCCCTACAGCGTCAGGCATCTGGCTGTCAATTATCAAAAGCACGGCTTTGTGGCCGTTGTTCCTCGTTTGCCCGGACATGGCACGGCGCCGGGCGCGCTGACAAACGTCGAGTGGGAAGCGTGGCTCGCGGCGACGCGCCTTGCGGTTCGTGAAGCGACGCGTCTGACGGGTAGCGATCTCCCCCTGCATCTGGTGGGCTACTCCAACGGCGGGGCGCTGGCGATGAAATATGCCCTCGACGCCCTTGATGCGCCGGCACTGCGTAAACCCCAGCAGATTGTTTTGCTGTCACCGATGATTGGCGTCACGGCGTTTGCTCGCTTTGCCGGTTTCGCCGGGCTACCGGCCATGTTACCGGCGTTTGCCAAAGCCGCATGGCTCAACATTGCGCCGGAATATAACCCTTACAAATACAACTCGTTTCCGGTGAATGCGGCACGTCAGTCCTGGCTGCTTACCCAGGCGCTGCATGAGCAGTTAAATCGCGATGTTCAGGCCCACAAACTGGCGCAGCTCCCGCCGGTGCTGGCGTTTCAGTCGGTTATGGATTCAACGGTCAGTACCCGCGCCGTGGTTACCGGGCTGTTTGATCGGCTTCCGGCTAACGGCAGCGAACTGGTGGTATTTGATATCAACCAGGCCGGGAGCTTCCGTCCACTGTTCAGGCCGTCATCCTGGACGGCGGTGGCCGATCTGCTGCCCGTGGCAAAAAGACGTTACAGTGTCACGATTATAACCAATGCCAGCCCCGACAGCTTCGAAATGGTGGCAAAGGCAACGCCAGCGGGTAGCACCCGGGAAACGGTGGTGCCGCTGACGGTCTCTTATCCGCAAGAGGTGTATTCCCTGTCGCACGTTGCCATTCCGTTCCCGCCCAATGACGATCTGTATGGCCGACATCCTGAGGTAAAAAATCACTATGGCATTAGCCTCGGGACAATTGCCCTGTGGGGAGAAACATCGGTGCTGAGCGTTGGAAAAGATGCGCTAATGCGCGTGACGTCGAATCCGTTCTACGATTACATGCAGGCGCGGATCGACAGCCGTATCGGGGAAAATTAATTCCGCTGCGGAATAGATTAGGTCCCGCCGGGGAACTGTGTTAAACAGTACAGCTCTGGCCTATATCCCTATCGGACCTCTTTCTGTGCTGACAACTCTCATTTATCGAAGCCAGCTGAGCTTAACCTGCACCTCCGCAGCGTTAAGCGAGCTGGTTGAACAGGCCAGGATCCGCAATACGGAGCAGGGCATCTCCGGCATTCTTCTCTCCAGTGGCCGTGACGTCCTGCAAATTCTTGAGGGAACGGAACAGAGCGTAGTCGCGCTGTTTAATACCATCCGCGAAGATAACCGGCATACCGGCGTAGTGGAGCTGATGCGCGACTACGGTCCGCGCAGACGGTTCGATAACGTGGGAATGCTGCGGTTTGACCTGGAGGTTCAGACCCCGAAGGCGATTCTGGCGTCGGTACTGCACTACAGCAAGCTGGAAAGCTACCTCACTTCTGAGGATCGGGTCTTCAAATTCATCCAGACCTTTATCACCGGCAAAATCTCTGCGCCACGGGCTTCGAACTATGAGCCTGATAAATGGACGCTGTCGCGGGAAAGCACGCCGTTTGGTGAAGGGTTAGGACTGCTTGCGGGGCAGCCCTGCCAGTTTGCGCTGCAACCGATTGTCGAGCCGTCCGAAGGCAAAATCAGCTCTCTTGAGGCGCTCATACGCGGAAACGACGGCGGCAGCCCGGAGCATTTCTTCAGAAGCCTCGATCACCAACGGATTTACGAAGTCGACCTGCAAACCAAAGCCTGGACCTTTGCGCTGGCGAAAAAGCTGGGCATTGGTAGCCACAAGCTGGCGGTGAATCTGCTGCCGATGTCGCTGGTTAACGTGCCCGGTGCGGTTGAGTTTCTGGTGACGCAGATCAAACAGCACGGTCTCCAGCCAGAGCAGGTGGTCATTGAAGTCACTGAGAACGAGATGATTTCCGGCTTCAACAAGTTTAACAGCGCCATCAAACAGTTGCGCGCGGAGGGGGTTGGGCTGGCGATAGATGATTTTGGTTCCGGCTATGCCGGCCTGTCGCTGCTCACGAGATTCCAGCCGGACAAGCTTAAAATCGACAGGGAGATCGTCAGCGATATCCACCTGAGCGGCCCCAAGCAGGCGATTGTGAAGTCGATAATCAGCTGCTGCACCGATCTGGAGATTACCCTGGTCGCGGAAGGTATTGAGAAGATAGAGGAGTGGTGCTGGCTTGAGTCTGCCGGTATTCGCCGCTTTCAGGGCTTTTTGTTCGCCCGTCCACAGCTCAACGGCGTGGGTGATATCCACTGGCCCCATCGGGTGCGTTAAGCAAATTTTCCCTCGCCTTATTTCCCCAATACCATGCCTGTGCTTAAATAGCTAAACCGGTTTAACATTATTTAGCTAAGAGAGTGATATGGAGACGATCTGGGTACTTGGCGATGCGGTGGTGGATCTTTTGCCCGATGGCGAAGGCAAACTGCTGCAATGTCCGGGAGGCGCGCCGGCCAACGTTGCGGTGGGGATTGCGCGTCTGGGCGGCAGGAGCGCGTTTATCGGCCGGGTGGGCGACGATCCGTTTGGGCGTTTTATGCAAAAAACGCTTGCGGATGAGCAGGTTAATACAGAATGGCTGCGTCTTGACCCGCAGCAGCGGACCTCCACGGTGGTGGTGGATCTCGATAACGACGGTGAACGTTCCTTTACCTTTATGGTTCGCCCGAGCGCGGATTTATTCCTCGATGCTGGCGACCTCCCGCCATTTCGCGCCGGAGAGTGGCTGCACGTTTGTTCCATCGCGCTCAGCGCCGAACCCAGCCGTTCCGCGACGTTTCAGGCGATGGCCGCTGTCAGACAGGCGGGCGGTTTCGTCAGCTTTGACCCCAATATTCGCGCCGATCTCTGGCACGATGAAGCCGAGCTGCGCCACTGTCTTGAGCGGGCATTGGCCTGTGCAGACGTGGTGAAACTCTCGGTAGAAGAACTGGCGTTTTTAACCGGAAATGCGCAGGTGCAGGAGGGGCTGGCGGCACTGACGCGTACCTGTCCGGCCAGACGGGTACTGGTGACGCAGGGAAAAGCGGGGGTGACCGCCTGGCAGGAAGGCACATTGACGCACTATCCTGCATCACCCGTGGAATGCATTGATACCACCGGGGCGGGAGATGCTTTCGTCGCCGGGCTGCTGTTCGGCCTGGCACGTGATGGCGAAGCCAGCCTCTCAGACGTTATCACGCTCGCCCAGCGCTGCGGGGCGCTGGCGACAACCGCAAAAGGGGCAATGACCGCGCTGCCTTACCATCACGAACTGTAATTCTCCTCGCATGGGCCGCCGGTCGGCGGCCTGAATTGTCGCCTCGATCACACTTACTAAAACGGTTTAGCAAAAACAGTTGCCGAACCAAAATTTGGCGGTTTAGTATCATCAGCCTAAACCGGTTTAGCAATTTAGCACTTTCACCAATATTTTCGGGATGCGACAAAATGTATAAAAAACGCAGACTTGCCGTGATGATAGGCATGCTGGCCGGCAGTACCTCTGTTTTTGCCCAGACGGATATGACGCGTATCGAAGCGCGCCTGGCGGCGCTGGAGCAGCGCTTGCAGGAGGCGGAAACCCGCGCGCAGGCCGCTGAAAAGCGCGCCACGATAGCAGAAGAGAAAACGCAGCAGCTTGTCACCGCGCAACAAAAAGCGCAAACCACCACCCAGGCGGTGGCGCAGCGTACCACGGCCCTGGAGGAGAAAGCCGATCGGTCCGGCGGCTTTGAGTTTCACGGTTATGCCCGTTCCGGCCTGCTAATGAACGACGCGGCCTCCAGCAGCAAAAGCGGTCCCTATCTGACTCCCGCAGGGGAAACGGGCGGGGCCATCGGGCGTCTGGGGAACGAAGCGGATACCTACGTGGAGCTGAACGTTGAGCACAAGCAGACGCTGGATAACGGCGCGACGACGCGCTTCAAGGCGATGCTGGCCGACGGACAGAAAACCTATAACGACTGGTCGGCAGACAGCAGCGACCTGAACGTCCGTCAGGCCTTTGCCGAACTGGGCAATCTCCCGGACTTCACCGGCGCGCTGAAGGGCAGCACCTTCTGGGCGGGCAAGCGTTTCGATCGCGACAATTTCGACATTCACTGGCTGGATTCCGACGTGGTATTCCTCGCCGGGACCGGCGGTGGCGTCTATGACGTGAAATGGAACGATACGCTGCGCAGCAACTTTTCTCTTTATGGCCGTAACTTCGGCAGCGAAGAGGAGATCGACAATAACGTTCAGAACTATATCCTCAGCATGAATCACTTCGCCGGGCCGGTGCAGCTGATGGTGAGCGGCCTGCGGGCAAAAGATAATGACGACCGAAAGGACAGCAACGGCGATCCGATTAAAACCGACGCGGCGAACAACGGGGTGCATGCGCTGGTTGGTTTGCATAACGAGAGTTTCTACGGCCTGCGGGAAGGTTCCGCCAAAACGGCGCTGCTTTACGGCCACGGTCTGGGTGCCGAGGTGAAAAGCATCGGTTCTGACGGCGCGCTGCTGTCTGAGGCCGATACCTGGCGCTTCGCAAGTTACGGTGTCACGCCGCTGGGCGGTGGCTGGCATATAGCGCCCGCCGTGCTGGCGCAAAGCAGTAAGGACCGCTACGTGAAGGGCGACCGCTATGAGTGGGTCACGCTCAACACGCGTCTGATCAAAGAGGTGACCCAGAATTTCGCCCTCGCGTTAGAGGGCAGCTATCAGTACATGGATTTGAATCCGGAAGGCTACAAGGATCGCAATGCGGTTAACGGCAGCTTCTACAAGCTGACCTTCGCCCCGACGCTAAAGGCGGGCAAGATTGGCGATTTCTTCAGCCGTCCGGAGCTGCGCCTGTTCGCCACCTGGATGGACTGGAGCAGCAGGCTGGATAACTACGCCAGCGATGACGCCTTTGGCAGCAGCGGCTTCAACGCGGGCGGGGAATGGAACTTTGGGGTGCAGATGGAAACCTGGTTTTAACCCTTCACGCTCCCGCATCGCGGGGGCGTTTCGAACATCATAAAAAGAGGTCAGGAAGAGGTATCTATGGATTTTAATCATATTGCTCGCGAGCTTATTCCGCTGCTCGGTGGCAAAGAGAACATTGCCAGCGCGGCGCACTGCGCCACGCGTCTTCGTCTGGTGCTGGTCGACGATGCGCTTGCCGACCAGCAGGCTATCAGCAAGGTTGAAGGCGTAAAGGGCTGTTTTCGCAATGCCGGGCAGATGCAGGTGATCTTCGGCACGGGCGTGGTGAATAAGGTTTACGCGGCATTTATTCAGGCGGCAGGAATTAGCGAGTCCAGTAAATCGGAAGCGGCGGATATTGCGGCCCGCAAGCTGAACCCGTTCCAGCGTATCGCGCGCTTGCTCTCCAATATTTTCGTGCCGATTATCCCGGCGATTGTGGCCTCGGGGCTGCTGATGGGCCTGCTCGGGATGGTTAAAACCTACGGCTGGGTCAACCCGGATAACGCGCTCTATATCATGCTGGATATGTGCAGCTCGGCGGCGTTTATTATTTTGCCGATCCTGATTGGCTTCACCGCCGCGCGCGAGTTTGGCGGCAACCCGTATCTGGGCGCGACGCTGGGCGGCATTCTGACGCACCCGGCGCTGACCAACGCCTGGGGCGTGGCGTCCGGCTTCCACACCATGAACTTCTTCGGCCTCGAAATCGCCATGATTGGCTATCAGGGAACCGTCTTCCCGGTGCTGCTAGCGGTATGGTTTATGAGCATTGTGGAAAAACAGCTGCGCCGGGCGATTCCGGATGCGTTAGATCTGATCCTGACGCCGTTCCTGACCGTCATTATCTCCGGCTTTATTGCGCTGTTGATTATTGGCCCGGCGGGGCGCGCGCTGGGCGACGGGATCTCCTTCATTCTCAGCACCCTCATTGCCCACGCAGGCTGGCTGGCCGGGCTGCTGTTCGGTGGGCTTTATTCGGTGATTGTCATTACCGGTATCCACCATAGCTTCCACGCCATTGAGGCCGGGCTGCTGGGTAATCCGTCAATCGGCGTTAACTTCCTGCTGCCAATCTGGGCGATGGCGAACGTGGCCCAGGGCGGGGCGTGTCTGGCGGTGTGGTTCAAAACCCGCGATGCCAAAATCAAGGCCATTACCTTACCGTCGGCGTTCTCTGCGATGCTGGGCATCACCGAAGCGGCGATTTTTGGTATTAACCTTCGCTTCGTGAAGCCGTTTATCGCGGCGCTGATCGGTGGCGCGGCGGGCGGTGCCTGGGTGGTATCGGTGCATGTCTACATGACCGCCGTTGGGCTGACGGCGCTGCCCGGGATGGCGATCGTCCAGGCCAGCTCGCTGCTCAACTATATCATCGGTATGGTGATAGCCTTTGGCGTGGCGTTCACCGTCTCTCTGCTACTGAAATATAAAACGGACTCTGAATAATGACGTTACCTTCCCGCTGGCCTGCCGTGTTGCAGTCCGTGATGCAAGGCCAGCCGCGCGCGCTGGCAGACAGCCATTATCCGCAGTGGCATCCCGCGCCGGTGACGGGGCTGATGAACGATCCGAACGGCTTTATCTGGTTTGCCGGACGTTACCACCTGTTCTATCAATGGAACCCGCTGGACAGCGATCATCACTATAAGTGCTGGGGACACTGGAGTTCAGCGGATCTGGTGCACTGGCGGCACGAGCCCATGGCGCTGATGCCCGACGAAGAGTACGACCGCAACGGCTGTTACTCCGGCAGCGCCGTGGATAACAACGGCGTGCTGACCCTGTGCTATACCGGCAACGTTAAGTTTGACGATGGTGGCCGCACCGCCTGGCAGTGTCTGGCGGTGCAAAACGACGATGGCACTTTTGCCAAGCTGGGGCCGGTGTTGCCCCTGCCGGAAGGGTATACCGGACACGTTCGGGATCCGAAAGTGTGGCGCCATGACGGACAGTGGTACATGGTGCTCGGGGCGCAGGATCGGCATCAGCGCGGCAAGGTGCTGCTGTTTACGTCAGCCGATTTGCACGCCTGGGTCTCCTGCGGCGAAATCGCCGGTCACGGCGTCAACGGGCTGACGGACGCAGGCTATATGTGGGAGTGCCCGGATCTCTTTGCGCTCGACGGCACGCACGTGCTGATCTGCTGCCCGCAGGGGCTGGCGCGCGAGCCGCATCGCTATCTCAATACCTATCCGGCCGTCTGGATGAGCGGGGCATTTGATTATCAAACGTCTGCCTTTGCGCATGGCGAACTGCACGAGCTTGACGCTGGCTTTGAGTTTTATGCGCCACAAACCGCGGTGGCAGAGGATGGCCGCCGCATTCTCATTGGCTGGATGGGCGTGCCGGACGGCGAGGAGATGCTTCAGCCCACCCGCGCGCACGGCTGGATCCACCAGATGACCTGTCCACGCGAGCTGCGCTACCGCGACGGTAAGCTCTGGCAAACGCCGGTGCGCGAGCTGGAAGCGCTGCGCGAGGATGAACATCACTGGCAGGGGCGCGCCGACGATGCGCCGGACCTGGACGGGACGCACCTTGAGTTCGAGCTAAGCGCTTCGCACGTGAAGGTGAACTTTGCCGGTGCGTTGCGGCTGGTTATGGATGATGAGGGTTTACGTCTGGCGCGCGCCAGTCTGGAAACCGGAGAAACGTTGACCCGCTACTGGAAGGGTGACGTTAATCATTTGCGCGTGCTGTGTGACCGTTCCAGCGTCGAAATTTTCATCAATCACGGTGAAGGCGTCATGAGCAGCCGCTATTTTCCTGACCATCCGGCACGGGTGCGCGTCGAAGGTGCGTCCGACATCACATTACGCTACTGGTCGCTGCGCACCTGCATGATAGAATAGGCGTTTTGGCAGCCGGATCTAAGTCGTTGTGAGAAAAACAAAACGCGTCACCATCAAAGATATTGCGGAGCTGGCGGGGGTATCAAAAGCCACTGCCAGCCTGGTTCTGAACGGCCGCAGCAAAGAGCTTCGCGTGGCGGAAGAGACGCGGGAGCGCGTGCTGGCGATTGCCAAAGAACAGCATTATCAGCCCAGTATTCACGCCCGTTCGCTGCGGGATAACCGCAGCCACACCATTGGACTGGTGGTGCCGGAAATCACCAACTACGGGTTTGCCGTTTTTTCGCACGAGCTTGAGACCCTCTGCCGCGAGGCGGGCGTTCAGCTGCTGATCTCCTGTAGCGATGAAAATCCGGGCCAGGAGACGGTGGTGGTCAACAACATGGTGGCCCGGCAGGTGGACGGGCTGATCGTCGCCTCCAGCATGCTCAACGACGCGGACTATCAAAAGCTGAGCGAACAGCTGCCCGTTGTGCTCTTTGACCGTCATATGAACGACAGCTCTCTGCCGCTGGTCATCACCGATTCGATTACCCCAACCGCCAGACTGGTGGCCGACATTGCGCGCCAGCATCCGGACGAGTTCTACTTCCTCGGCGGGCAGCCGCGGCTTTCCCCAACCCGTGACCGTCTTGAAGGTTTTAAGCAGGGGCTGCGCGACGCCAGCGTCGAGTTACGTCCGGAGTGGATCATTCATGGTAATTACCATCCGAGCTCCGGCTACGAAATGTTTGCCGAGCTTTGCGCGCGCCTGGGCCGCCCGCCAAAAGCCCTTTTTACCGCCGCCTGTGGCCTGCTGGAAGGGGTGTTGCGCTACATGGGGCAACATAACCTGCTGCAAAGCGATATCCGTCTGGCCAGCTTCGACGATCACTATCTCTATGACTCTCTGTCTATTCCCGTCGATACCGTTCGTCAGGATAACCGACAGCTCGCCTGGCACTGCTTTGATCTGATTGGCAAACTGATTGAAGGGGAGACGCCGGAGCCGATTCAGCGCAAGCTGGATGCAACCCTGCAACGTCGTTACCGGTCAGCCGAATAAAAGATGAGCAACTCGCGAATACGCCTATAACTTTAATTAATTAAAGATCTGTTTTCGCCGATAACCAAAGGGAAACTATATTCCTGAGGTTTGCTGTTATGTCGTTGAAAAAATCATCACTGATTATCCTGTTTTCCCTGCTTTTCTTCTTTGTGGCGAGCACCATCACCAGCGTTGGGCTCATCATCAAAAGTAATAATTCGCTGGATAACGTGAACAAAGAAATTCAGGTGGTTCTGTCGATTATTGACCCCATTAACCACAGCCGAACCCTGCGCGTCAGGGTCATGGAGTATGTGAAAATGGTGGAAGCGGGGGACGCAGCCGTTTCGTCCGCAAAACTGGCCTCGGTAAAAGAGGCGCTGACCAAAGCCGACCGTGCCTTTTCGGCGTTTATGGCCTCGCCGCGTTTGCAGGATGAAGCCCCACTCGTCAATGACTACCAGGTGGCGTGGCAAAACTACCGTAACCAGGGGCTGGCGCCGCTGATCGCTGCGGCTGCCGCTCACGATGTGTCACGCTTCAATACCCTCATCCCCGTGGTGTCCCAGCTCGATCGCCAATATGAAATTGTGCTCGATCAGGTGCTTTCCGTTCACCAGAAGTACGCGAAAACGCTGAACGAGGATGCCAGCCGTAATTTCGTGTCGGGACTGGTCATTATCGCCTGCATTGCCGCGCTGTTCGTGGTGGTGATCCTTGCCGTCAGCCTGCTGATGAAACGCCTTGTCTTTGCGCCGGTTGACCTGGCGCGTGAGCACTGTAGCCAGATTGCGGCAGGGAAGCTGGATGTACCGGTACCCGTCAAGGGTGATTCCGGGAATGAAATCGATCGGCTGATGGGCTCGATGGAGCAGATGCGTCAGGCGCTACTCTCCACGCTTTCTCAGGTGCGCGATGCCAGCCATACCGTAACCCACGCGGCGCAGGAAATTGCCTCCGGTAATATCGACCTGGCCTCGCGTACCGAGCAGCAGGCCTCCGCCCTGACCCAGACGGCGGCCAGCATGGAAGAGCTGAGCGCGACGGTGGCGAATAACACCGATAACGTCTTCCAGGCCGGTAAGCTGGTGCAGGATGCCGTGAAAAATGCCCGTACCGGCGAAGCGGTAACCCGTGAAGTCATCGAGACGATGAATACCATCGCGTCCAATTCGAAGCGCATTGAAGACATCACCAGCGTCATCAACAGCATTGCTTTCCAGACCAACATTCTGGCGCTGAACGCGGCTGTTGAAGCGGCGCGTGCCGGTACGCAGGGGCGAGGATTTGCCGTCGTGGCGAGTGAAGTCCGCACGCTGGCGCAGAAAAGCGCGGTGGCGGCGAAGGATATCGAAAGCCTTATCGCCCAGTCTGTTTCCAGCGTGAAAAACGGGGCGGAGCTGGTGAACCGCTCGGGAGAGGTGATTCATTCTATTATCAGCTCTGTGAACAAAGTGAATGCGCTGATGGAGCAGATTTCGGTTGCCTCTGAAGAGCAGAGCCGCGGAATTGGTCAGGTTGGGCAGGCCGTAACCGAGATGGACGGCGTAACCCAGCAGAACGCGGCGCTGGTGCAGCAGTCCGCCGCTGCGGCAGCCTCGCTGGAGGAGCAGGCGCAGCAGCTGTCGCAGAGTATTTCAAGTTTCAGTCTGCCCAGGACGGCGTAACGGGCAAGCGTTGACAGGGCACGCATCTTCGACCACTCTAAAACTCTATCTTAGAGAGGTCGTTATGCTTCAACGGTTTGCAAAGAAAAAGGTGCTGTTACTTTCTGCTCTGCTGGCGTCAGGGCTGGTCAGGGCAGAGGAGACGCTTCCGGATGTGGTGAAGCACTTCAGCGAACAGCAGGACATCAAAATCATAAAGAAAATTGACGCCCCCGGCGGCGCGCCTGCGTGGCTGGGGCAGTATCAGGACATGGGCGTGACGCTCTTTCTGACCCCTGACGGAAAGCACGTGGTGTCTGGCTATCTGTATGATGATAAGGGAACAAACCTCAGCGAAGCCTATTTCCAGAAGGAAATATACGCCCCGATGGGCCGCGAGATGTGGAAGAAGCTCAATGCGGCGCATCCGCTAAAAGAGGGCGCGGAGACTGCGCCGAAGAAAGTTTTTGTCTTTGCCGACCCGTTCTGCCCGTACTGCAAACAGTTCTGGGCAGAAGCGCAGCCGTGGGTGAAGGCCGGGAAAGTCCAGCTCAACACGCTGCTGGTCGCGTTTCTCAACCCGAACAGCGGGCGCAATGCCTCAGCGATCCTGAATGCGAAAGATCCGGTATCGGCCTGGAAAGAGTACGAACTCTCCGGCGGCAAAAAGCTGCCGAAACCGGAAGGCGCGGCCTCCCGGGAAACCGTTGAGATCCTGCAAAATCATCAGACGTTAATGGACGGCCTCGGCGCGAATGCCACGCCGGCAATTTATTACCTGAATGAACAAAACGAACTGCAACAGGTGGTGGGCATGCCCGACGCGAAACAGCTTGAGGCGATGTTCGGGCCGAAGCCGTAAAAGAAAGGCAGAAACAGGGCGTTTCTGCCTTTTCTTCATCAGCTACCCCAGCGTCCCCGCAGGTAATTTACCGCGTCCTGCGTCTGCGGCTGGTTAAGATAATCTTCGCGGAACAGGATAGTGCCTTTTACGTCAGGCAGGGAATCGTTGAGATCGAGCTGTTTTTTCAGCTCCGGCACGCCGCCGTTCACCGTCCAGTCCGGTTCATTTCTGGAAGGCGCGCCCACCTTGTAGAACGCGATCCCGATATACAGGCGGGTATGGGTCGGTTTCACCACGTCAGCCCACCATTTTGTCAGCACATCGTAACGTGCTGCGTCGCGGGCGAAGGGCCAGTAAATCTGCGGCGCTATATAATCCAGTAACCCCTGCTGTACCCACTTGCGCGTGTCAGCGTAGGATTCATCGTAGGCTGCGGCACCGCGCGTGTCCGAACCTGCCGGGTCGAAGGAGCGGTTGCGCCAGACGCCCGCCGGGCTTACGCCAAATTCAACCTCAGGCTTGGCCTGCTTGATCGCCCGGGAGACCTGCACAATCAGCTCCTGGGTATTGTGCCGCCGCCAGTCGGCTTTTGACGCAAATCCCTCGCCGTAGCGCCTGAAGGTCCAGGCATCATTCAGGGCTGAACCCGGCGTTTCGGTATAAAAATAGTCATCGAACTGAACGCCGTCGACAGGGTAGCGATTCACCACTTCCATCACCACCTGGGTTATCCAGTCCCGCACCTCGGGAATGCCCGGGTCGAGGACAAAACGATCCCCCGAGGTGCGGATCCACTCCGGATGCTGGACGTACACGCTGGAGGGATGAAGCGACGAGGTCCGGTTTAGCGCGGCAATGGTCGATGGCTTCGTATTGGTGGAAACGCGGTACGGGTTAAACCAGGCGTGAACCTTCATGCCGCGCCTGTGCGCTTCATCCAGCATAAACTGGAGCGGATCGTAACCGGGATCTTCCCCGATAGTCCCCGTCAGGGTATCCGACCACGGCAGGATTTTAGAGGACCACAGCGCCGTGCTGTCCGGTTTTACCTGAAAGAAGACGGTATTGATCCCCAGGGTTTTCAGCTTATCGAGCTTGTCCGTCAGCGCCCGCTGCTGCTGGGCGATACGCTGGTCCGCGCTGCGGCCATTCACCGAGGAAACGGGTGGCCAGTCGAGACGGGAGACGGTCGCCAGCCAGATCCCGCGCATGGGTTCGTTGGTCTGCTGTACTGGTTTCGCCTGCGGCAGCGGGGTAACGAGTGATTTGGGTGGTTTGGAGGTGCAACTTACCAGTAAAAGCGCGCAGCCTAGCAGCGCGCCGGTCCGTTTTACGTGTCGCATCATTTGCGTTTTAGCTCCTGGGTGTCCGGCTTTCCGTCCAGGGATTAAAGGCCGGTTCGTCCTGTTCCCCGGGACCGTCATCGTGAAGGGATTCGAGGTAAAGGGCTTCGACTTCCGCCCGCGCCCATGGGGTACGGCGCAGAAATTTCAGACTCGATTTAACGCTCGGGTCCTTGCGAAAACAGTTGATTTTGATTCGGTTGCCCAGTTCATTCCAGCCATATCGCGCAACCAGCGCGTTAACCTGCATTTCGAGCGTTACGCCATGCAAAGGATCGTTGGAAGTGTGTGCAGTCATAGGCGTCCGGTAGTCTCAATTTTTATGGGGATGTGATAAACGCTCAAAGGTTACAAGAAAGCAGGGGACGCGGCAATTTCAGCGTGAGGTTCTTCACCCTTGAGAGGGTGAAGAAGAGGGGATTACTATTTTTTAAACAGTTCAGGCGCCCAAGGCGTTGGGTCTACTTCCATAAACGGCGCGCGCTCAAAGCGAGACTTCAGCGCCCAGGGTACCGTACAGTCAAAAATCGTTTTGCAGGTTATCCCGTTTCCACGAATGGAGGGGCTGTAGTCCGGCGACTGGGAAGGATCGAGCTGGTGCCCGCGGAGCCCCGGCAGATGGGTGATGCTGACGTCGCCCTGCATGCGGGTGGTCATCGCCCACAAAATGTCGTCGCTGTCGAAGATATCCACGTCTTCATCGACGAGAATAATGTTTTTCAGCTCGGAATAGGTGGCTAGCGCGATAAGAGCCGCCTGACCCTGACGCCCTTCGTCAGAGGGCTGGCGTTTTTTCACCTGCAAGATGCCGAGGAATTTGCCGCCGCCAGCGGTATGCGCGTAAACGTTTTGCAGGAAACCGGGGATGGCTTCTTCCACCGCATTGCGGATGCTGGCCTCGGTGGGTAAACCGGCAAGCGTGGTGTGCTCTTCGCCCGGACCGACCAGCGTTTGCAGGATCGCCTGATGGCGCATCGTGACGGCCTTCACCTTGATCACCGGCAGCGAAGGGTTCGCCTCCCCGCAGTAGCCGGGGAATTCCGGCATCGCATGCCCGGTATGGGTATGCTGATCTTCTTCGACGCGCACGCCCGGCAGCAGTTCGCCTTCAATGATAATTTCCGCACGCGCAATCGCTTTTTCATTTACGGCCACGCCCTGCACCAGTTCAACCGGGCGTTGACGCAGGGCACCGGCGACGCCCAGCTCGTTATAGCCGAAGGGCGTGGTCGGCGCTTCGAAGCAAGCGCCAATGTAGATAGCCGGATCAAGACCCATGTTGATGGTGACAGGCAGCGGTTTTCCCGCCTCTTCGGCTTTCTTACGGAACACTTCGATGTGACGGCCTGCGGCAAGGAACATGGAGAGCTCGTCGCGCTCCTGAACGCAGAGACGGTGAATGGTGACGTCGGTCAGCGACGCGTCTTCCGGATCGCTCGCCAGCACCAGCCCCAGGCAGAAGAACGGGCCGGCATCTATCGGCGTATTGGTCGGGGCCGGAAGCAGCTTACGCAGATCGAAGTTCGGATCGTCGGCGTAAAACACCTGCTCCTGGCACGGCGCCTGCGCCGCCGGAACGACAACGGGCGCAACCGGATTTTTCACCGCCTGGCCGACGTGTTTTGCCAGTTCAGAGGGCTCGCACCCCAACAGCAGCGCCGCCCGTTCGCGGCTGGCGTGCATGCCCACCAGGATACGTGAATCCGGGTAACCCTTCACGTTATTGAACATCATAGCCGGGCCGATGCGCGTCGGACGTTTGACCGTGCCGCCAGCGCCGATGTGCCGGTAAACGCCCGCCAGCTCAGCATTCGGATCGACCGGATGGTCAGTTTCAATGTACTGGCCTTCGTGGCGCTGGAGCAGTTCGATGGCACTTCTGAGATCGTTAATGTGGTTTTCCATATTACCTCCTTGGTTGAATGCTTCCATTCTTAACCGGAGGAACACTGCTATCAATTGCATCATTTATGCTATTTTGATAACAAAATTAATATCAATGACGGAGGCACGATTTGCAGTTTCGACTGATGCGCAATTTTATCGTGGTGGCCGAAGAGCTCCACATGCACCGGGCAGCAGAGCGCCTGAATATGGCGCAGCCCGCGCTGAGCCAGCAGATCAAAACCCTCGAAGATCGCCTGGGGGTCACGCTGTTCAGCCGGGCGAATCGTCGCTTAACGCTGACGCCAGCCGGAGAGGCGTTTCTCCATAAAGCCAGAATCGCGATTTTTATGACCGATCAGGCGATTCTGGACGCCAGGCAAACGGCCAGGGGCGAGCAGGGCGTGCTGAATCTTGGATGTGTTTCAAGCGCGATATTCGACAGCAAACTGCCCGCCGCGCTGCGGCTTCTTCATGAGAAATGGCCGGCCATCACCCTTTCTATGATGACGGGGAACGTGCAAACCCTTTACTCCGGCGTGCAAAGCAACCAACTGGATGTGGCCATCATCCGTGCGCCGCTACCGCTGCTGCCTGACGATCTGCAAAGCCGACCTTTCACCACGGAAAAAGTCGTGCTGGCGTTACCGCATCACCATAGCCTGGCGGGATCTTCCGCGCTGACGCTTTCGTCTGTGAAGGAGGAAAAGTGGATTACCCTGCGCGATCCGCAGGGTATGGGACTGGAGCAATACTTTTATGATGCCTGCCATAGCGCGGGTATACAGCCTAACGTCGTGCAAAATGCCACCGATGTCCCCACGGTGATAAGCCTTGTCGCCGCGGGGTTTGGCATCGCCATGCTGCCAGCCTCAGCGAAGGCAATACGCGTACAAAACGTGGTCTTTGTGGATATTCTTGACCGACTCCGGGAGAGTGAGCTGACGCTGGTTTGCCATCGGGTGGTTCGCTCTGAGGTCCTGAAAAAATTGATGAACATTCTCGATCATATCTGACGCCCGGCGGCCTGAAGAAGCTGTTCCCGCAGCCAGCGGTTAGCCGGGTCCTGACCGTTTTTCGGGTGCCAGTACATACCAATAACGATCGGCGGGAGATCCAGCGGCGGCGGAAAAATATCCAGCGTTTGCGCGAAGCGTTGCAGCATGCGTCTGGGTAGGGTGCAGAGCAAATCGGTACCGCCAACAATCGCAGGCGCCATCGCGTAGCTTTGCGTCGACATCACCACGTTACGCTGGTGGCCAAGCCCCGCCAGATGCCGATCGACAAAGCCTGAGAAAGGGTCCCCCTCGGACGAAACCACCAGGTGGGAAAGGGCGCAATAGCTTTTCAGATCCATCGGCCCCGTACCGCGCGGATGGCCTTTACGCTGGGCGGTGGCATATTCATCGTCAAACAGTTTTCGTCTGACCCATGCATCGTGCGCGCCCGCGTTAATGCCGACATAAATATCCACCTCGCCATTTTCCATCTGCGCCGCCAGCAGCTGGGTTTCGGGGAGCGCAAAACGCAGGCGGATGCCTGGTGCCGCAACGCTAATCTGATTCTGCAACTCCGCCCCGAGCATCAGCGCCGGATTCTCATGCAGGGCAATCACAAAGGTGCGGTTGCTGTTTTCCGCGTTGAACGTGGTGGGTTCAAGCATCGACGAAATGCCCTGTAAAACCGTCGTTACCTGCGGCCTTAACGCCTCGGCGCGCGGCGTAGGTAACACCCCACGTCCGTGTGGGGAAGGGACAAACAGCGGCTCACCGAACAGGAGACGCAGGCGCGCAAGGCGGGCAGACATCGCCGGCTGGCTGATGCCCAGCCGCGCGGCCGCATGGGTGATATTCTGCTCCCTGAGCAGGGCATCCAGCGTCAGGAGCAGATCTATATCCATATCGGAAGGTGGCATCTTATTTTGCGTCACGGTTGGTATAGGTCACCGGGACCCACGCGTAGCCTTGCCGCTCGCCCTGCGTGACATAACCGATACCGGGGAAAGGCAGGTGCGGAGCCGCAATGAGATCTTTGTTTTTCACAAACTCCGCGAACGCCGCGTTACGCACCCTGGCGGCGCCGTCCTGATCCTCATCGTAAGCAATCGTCACATTGGGCTGGGGGAACTGAACCGCAGCGACGTGAATAATGTCGCCGACAAAGGTGATTTTTTCACCTTTGCTCTCCAGCGTATAGAACGCCGAACCTGGGGTGTGGCCCGGATGTACCGTTCCGCGGATGCCCGGCAGAAGCTGTTCCGTCCCGGAGAAGGTCTTCACTTTTCCGGCGTCCAGATAAGGTTTTAAGGTTTTGCGCGCAACGTCGAAGTAGTTCTGGTCATAACCAGATTTTTTCTGGTTCTCGTCGTTAAAGAAAAATTCGATATCCGGTTTCCCGACATAGACCTGCGCATGAGTAAACACGCGCTGGCCGTCTTTCACCAGGCCACCGGCGTGATCGGAGTGAGCATGGGTGATGAGAATATCGGTAATATCTTCGGGTTTGATGCCCTGCGTCGCCAGGCTTTCAATCAGTCGGCCGCCTTTGCCGGGCCCAAAGAGTTGGCCTGAACCGGTGTCCACCAGGATTTTGTGGCCGGGCAGCGCGATATAGAACGCATTAATTGACGCTTCAACCGGGTTGGCCTGGAAATTTTTTGCCAGTAACGCATCGGTATTTTCCGCCGTTGTCCGGCGCAACAGGGCGTGCAGATCCTGCGGTACGCTGCCGTCCGTAAAGGCGGTGACAATCGTATCGCCAACCTGAACGCTATAGCCGCCAGCCTGCTGTTTCACCACGTGCTGGGGAACGCTGGCCACCGCGTGGATCGCGGGAAAGAAAAGAACAGAACCGGTAAACAGGGTTGATAAAGCAAGTTTTTTCACAGTAAACATGATGGGCTCCTCAATAGTAAGTTCATCATAGTTCAACTGAGATTTTTGAGAACGGAAGGGGGGTGAATGTGACCTATCCATGAAATGGATAGGTCTGAGAGAAGTTTTTACAGAACGCCGGTACCGCCGTCAGAACACCAGACCTGTCCGGAGGCGTATGAGCAGGTATCGGAGGCAAACAGCACGTACAGCGGTGCGATTTCAACCGGCTGGCCCGGTCTGCCCAGCGGAGTATCTTCCCCGAACTTCTGGACCTTGGATTGAGGCTGGCCGCCGCTGGACTGAAGAGGCGTCCAGTACGGACCCGGCGCGACAGCGTTCACACGAATGCCGCGCGGCCCCAGCTGCTGCGCCAGAGATTTGGTAAAGGCCACGTTACAGGCTTTGGTCTGCGCATAGTCCACCAGGATCGCGCTCGGCTTAAATGCCTGAACGGAAGTGGTGTTGATGATCACGGCGCCTTCCTGCAAATGGCGCAGCGCGGCTTTCGTGATCCAGAAGGGCGCATAGACGTTGGTTTTGAACGTCGCGTCAAAATCAGCGGTAGTGAGATCGTCGATCGATTCGCAGAACTGCTGGCGCCCGGCGTTATTCACCAGAATATCCAGGCCGCCCAGTTCGGCGACGGCTTTTTCCACCAGCGTATCGCAGAACGACTCTACGCGAATGTCGCCGGGAATAGCGACCGCTTTACGGCCTTCGGCCTTAATCAGCGCAATGACCGATGCGGCATCGGATTCCTCTTCAGGCAGATAGCCGATAGCAACATCCGCCCCTTCACGGGCGTAGGCGATGGCGACCGCGCGACCAATGCCGGAATCACCGCCGGTGATCAGCGCTTTTTTTCCTGCCAGTTTTCCCGACCCGATATAACTTGTTTCACCATGATCCGGTATTGGCTTCATTTCCGATGCCAGCCCGGGGGCCATTTGCGGTTGTTCAGCAAACGGTGGACGAGGGTAATGCAGCGTGTGATTATTTCCTGTAGACATACCGGCCTCCTTAAATAGTGAATTCCAAGATTAGTCGTTAATTAGACGCAAGCGGGCAAAATTGACAAATTCAGACAAATCTATATTCCATCGCCGGATGTAAAATATTTTCTTAAGCCAGCATGTAATACCAAAAAAGGGCGACCTCATCTTTTTCCGGCAGGGCGTTGTAAAGATAGCGATCGTAACCGCCCAGAATAAATCCATAGTGACGATAGAACAGACAGGCCGAAACGTTGACGTTCTGCGTCTCCAGCCGTAAGCCGGGCGCATTTAGGCTCCGCGCCCAGACATGGGTGGCAGACATCAGCTTATGCGCCGCACCCGTCCGGCGCTTTGAACGCTCCACGGCAATGTAATCCACCGAGATAAATTTATTCCAGTTACAGGATGCAGTAATAAAACCGGCGATTTCTCCGTCATCCGTTTCGGCAATCAGAAATATTGAATCCGGATTAACACAATGGTTTTCCAGCGTCTGGAGATCCAGTTCATACGTTTTAAGATAAGGCTCTGTTAACGCTTCAATATGCAAATCGCCATTGATAAAGGGCTCTCTGGCAACCTCATCAACCGTGAAAGAAAAATCACAGCATTCAAGACGGGCGAGATCGGTACTTAATCCTTTTCGAATATGCATGGTATTCCTTAAGTGGGAGTTATAAATAGATAATAGACGAAGCGGCATACCCTGCTGGCATAACACTCTGTTGATCCTGGTCTAAGCTTGTATTTCGTTCCGCGTAGAATGTGGTCATTCGAGGACAGTGAATGGAATTCAGAACATGTCGCAGGCACTGGGGTGCCGAGTTTATTTCCGATGACGTTGTACGTTTTCGCGTCTGGGCTGAAGGGCAGAAAGATCTCACGTTGCGTTTAACCGACACCGACATTCCGATGGCGGCGGTGGGCGACGGCTGGTTTCAGATTGACGTTCCCGGCGTCAGGCACGGTACGACGTATCAGTTTGTTTTACAGGATGGGTTGGCAGTGCCGGATCCGGCCTCGCGGGCCCAGCAGAATGACGTCAACGGCCCGTCGGTGGTGATCGACCCGCGTCGCAATCCGCCCGCGCAACCAGAATGGAAAGGACGGCCGTGGGAAGAGACGGTAATTTACGAACTGCATATCGGGACCTTCACCGAGGAAGGAACCTTCAGGGCGGCCATCGCAAAACTGCCTTATCTGGCCGAACTGGGCATTACGCAGCTGGAAGTGATGCCCGTTTCCCAGTTTGGGGGGCAACGCGGCTGGGGGTATGACGGCGTATTGCTGTATGCCCCGCACTCGGCTTACGGCACGCCGGAAGATTTTCATGCCTTTATCGACGCCGCCCACGCGCTTGGGCTTTCCGTGGTGCTCGATATCGTACTCAATCACTTTGGCCCGGAAGGGAACTACCTGCCGTTACTCTCGCCGGCGTTTTTCCATCAGGATCGGATGACCCCGTGGGGCAACGGGATTGCCTATGAGGTTGACGCGGTCCGGCAATACATTGCCGAGGCGCCGTTATTCTGGCTGTCGGAGTATCATCTTGACGGTCTGCGCTTCGACGCCATCGACCAGATCCATGACGACGCAGAGACCCATATTCTTCCCCACATTGCGCAACGGATCCGCGACGCATTTCCGGATCGTCATATTCATCTCACCACCGAAGACAGTCGCAACGTCATTTTCCTGCATCCGCGCGATGAGCATGGTCAGACGCCGCTTTTCACCGCCGAATGGAATGATGATTTTCACAACGCCGCGCATGTCTTCGCGACCGGGGAATCTCACGCCTATTACCAGGATTTCGCCTACGAGCCGGAGAAAAAGCTGGCGCGAGCGCTGGCCGAAGGCTTTGTCTACCAGGGCGAAATCTCGCTTCAGACCGGAAAATCGCGCGGAGTAGAGTGTCGCGAGCAGCCTCCGCAGTTTTTTGTCGATTTTATTCAGAACCACGATCAGGTCGGCAACCGTGCCCAGGGTGAGAGGCTCATCTCTCTGGCTGGCGCGGATAAAACGCGGGTGCTGTTCGCGGCGCTGCTTCTGTCGCCTCATATACCGCTGCTGTTTATGGGCGAGGAGTATGGCGAAACGCAACCGTTCCTCTTTTTCACCGACTTCCACGGCGACCTGGCGAAAGCGGTGCGGGAAGGGCGCGCGAAAGAGTTTTCCGGCCATGCCGGGCACGATGAAACCGTACCGGATCCCAACGACCTGAATACCTTTACGTGCTCGAAGCTGGACTGGAACAGGGTGGAGACGGAGGAAGGCAGAGCGTGGCTGCACCTGACGCGCGAACTGATTGCGCTGCGTCAGCGCCATGTCGTCCCGTTACTGAAGGAGCAGGGCGCGGTTGAAGGTAACGTCCTGCAAACAACGCTCGGCATGATTGCCGTGAGCTGGCGTTTTCCGTCCGGTACGCTGTCGCTGGCGCTGAATATCGGCAAAAAGCCGCTCACCTTGCCGGACCTGCCCGGAAAACCGATCTTTAGCTGGCCGGAGGCAATCGATAACCTGCCGCCGAACAGCATTGTTGTTCGCTTTGCTGAAGGAGAAGCAACGCTATGATCCCGTCCTCAACCTATCGCATTCAGTTTCGCAACGGCATGACCTTTGACCGCGTGGTGGCCCTGATACCGTATATGAAAGATCTCGGTATCAGCCATCTCTACGCGTCGCCTGTTTTCACGGCAACCACGGATTCCACTCACGGCTATGACGTGACAGACCCTAACGAAATCGACCCGGCGATTGGCGGGCGGGAAGGGTTTGACCGCATGGCGGCGGCGCTTAAACAGGCGGAGATGGGACTAATTCTGGATATTGTGCCGAACCACATGTCCACCTCCCTGGAGAACCGCTGGTGGCGTGATGTGATTGAGCACGGCAGGCAGAGCCGCTACGCGACCTATTTTGATATCGACTGGTCCCGACCGCTAACGCTGCCGTTTCTTGGCGACACCTTCGAAGCCGAGCTGGAGCGCGGGGCTATCACCGTAAAACGTGACAGTGTCACTAATAAGGCGGAACTGGTTTACTACGACACCGCTTATCCGCTCAATCCCGGCACGTTTGCCGAGGACAAAAGCATCGCTGAGATCCACGAGGCGCAAAGCTGGCGGCTGATGTCCTGGCGGGAAGCGCCGAAACAGCTTTCATGGCGACGCTTTTTTGAAATTACCGGGCTGGTGGGCGTGCGGGTGGAGGATGAGGCGGTATTTGCAGACACGCACCGCCTGATCCTTGAGCTTGTTCACGCTGGCGTCGTCGACGGCCTGCGCATTGACCATGTGGACGGGCTTGCCGATCCGCTGGGCTATTTGCAGCGCCTGCGGGCGGCGACCGGGCCGGATTGCTACATCACGGTGGAGAAGATCCTCGCGAAAGGGGAACAGCTTCCTGCTGAGTGGCCCGTCTCGGGTACCACAGGCTATGAGTTTATCGCCTCGCTGGCGGAAGTGCTGGTGGACGATAACAACCTCTCGCGGCTGGAGACGCTCCACGACGAGACGCTGGGCACGAGCGTGGACAGGCATACGGAGCTGCGCAAGGCAAAAGGCCTGATGACCGATCGTAACTTTGAGGGCGAATTTACCACGCTGCTGACCATCGCCAGCGAGCTGGCCCGGCACAACGACGTGGCGGTGCAGCACGAAGATATTCGCCACGCCCTGCGCGAGCTGCTTATCGCCTTTCCGGTTTATCGCACCTACGGCACCGCAGAGGGGCTGACGCCCTCGGACGTGGCGCTGCTTAGACGGGTGGTCGCCAGCGTGAACACGTCCGAATCCGCCCTGAACCTGATCGTCCGTATTCTTACCGGCGATCTGCCGGAGCATGACCACGCGCAGGCATCCCTTTTCCGCACCCGTTTTCAGCAGCTGACCGGGCCGCTGATGGCGAAATCGGTAGAGGATACGCTGTTCTTCCGCCACAACCTGGAGCTGGCGCTGAACGAAGTAGGCGCCGACCCGACGCTGCGCGCGTTTTCACTTTCCCGTTTTCACCAGGAGATGCGCATTCGTCTTGCCCGCCAGCCCGACGCGCTGCTGGGGACCTCTACCCACGACACCAAACGCGGCGAGGATGCGCGAGCGCGTCTTTACACGCTGACGGAAGCGCCGGATCTGTGGGGAGAAAACCTGGCGCGCTGGCGGCAGATGAACCAGACGCAGGTGCGGTTCCTGAACGATGGCACCGCGCCGAACGCCGCCGATACCTGGATGATCTACCAGGCGCTGGCGGGCGTCTGGCCTGCCACGCTCTCGCCTGACGATCGCGACGGGCTTAAGTCACTGGAAGAGCGTTTCCTCGGTTTTATCGAAAAAGCCCTGCGCGAGGCCAAGCAGCGGACCGACTGGATCGACAGCAACGAAGATTACGAGAGCGTGGTGCTGGACTACGTGCGGCATCTGCTCTCCCCGGATAACACCCTGTTCCTGCGTGATTTTAGTGCCGCACTACAGCCGTTCATTCGGGCGGGATTAATGAACAGCCTGAGCCAGACGGTAATCAAGCTGACTGCCCCCGGCGTACCGGACATCTATCAGGGTAGCGAAGGGCTTAACTTTAGCCTGGTCGACCCGGATAACCGACGCGAACCGGATTTCACCGCGCTGGCGGAGAACCTGAGCACGGCGGATGGCAACATCTTTAACGATGCGCAACGCTGGCGCGACGGCAGCGTGAAGCAGTATGTCACCGCCACGCTGTTACGGATCCGGCCGCATTACCCAGCGCTTTTCCGCTACGGCGACTGGCTGCCGCTGAAGGTGACCGGCGAGCGCGAGGAGAACCTGATCGTGTATGCGCGCCTTCACGAGGAAGAGGCGCTTATCGTTGCCGTGCCGCGCCTGGTGTTTGACGTCACCGACAATGCGGCCCTGTGGGCCAATACCACCGTGGCCATACCCCAGGAGCTGGCCGGAAAGCACTATCGGGATCTGTTTACCGGAGAGCGTCGCCTTCTGCCAGAGACGCTGGATTTAACGTCTGAAAAGGGATGTTTGTTGGTTCTGCTTACCTGCGAATAATCGAGGAGAACAAAAATGCCAAAGGATACAACGTTTGAAATTCGGGCCGGCCATGGCCAGCAGCTTGGCGCAAATTATGACGGAAAGGGGGTAAACTTCGCCCTGTTTTCCGCCCACGCGGAGCGGGTAGAGCTCTGTCTGTTTGACCCTTCCGGGAAAACCGAAATCGCCCGACTGGAGCTGCCGGAATATACCCATGAGGTGTGGCACGGCTATGTGCCCGACCTGGAGCCGGGCGCGCTCTACGGCTATCGGGTTCACGGACCCTACGATCCGGAGAACGGCCATCGTTTTAACCCCAACAAGCTGCTCATCGATCCGTATGCCCGCGAACTGGTGGGCGACATTGCGTGGAACGATGCCCACTTCGGCTATGAGCTGGGGCATGACGAGCTCGATCTCAGCTTTGATACGCGGGACAGCGCGCCGTTTACGCCGAAATGTAAGGTCATCGACCCGAACGCCGTCGACTGGCAGGACTCGCGTCGGCCTGACGTGCCGTGGCCGCACACCGTGGTCTATGAAAGCCATGTGAAAGGCTTTACCCAGCTTAATCCGGCCATTCCGCCCGAACTGCGCGGTACGTTTGAAGGGATGGGGCACAAAGCCTCCGTGGATTACATCAAAAGCCTGGGCATCACCTCGGTGGAGCTGCTGCCGGTTCACTGGTTCCCGGACGATCAGCACCTGCTCGATCGCGGTCTTAAAAACTTCTGGGGCTATAACTCGCTGGCTTTCTTTGCGCCAGCGTCCCGCTATTACGGTCCGGCGGGTATCCAGGGTTTCCGCGACATGGTGCGCGCCTATCATGATGCGGGCATCGAGGTGATCCTCGACGTGGTCTATAACCACACGGCGGAGGGCAACGAGCTGGGGCCAACCCTGTCGTTCAAAGGGATTGATAACTTCTGCTATTACCGCACCATGCCGGATCAGCACCGGTATTACATCAACGACACCGGCACCGGGAACACCGTTAACACGTCGCACCCGCGCGTGTTGCAGATGGTCATGGACTCCCTGCGTTACTGGGCGGAATCGATGCAGATTGACGGCTTCCGCTTTGATCTCGGAACCATACTCGGACGCGAGCCGGAGGGATTCGATCCGCGCGGCGGCTTCTTCGATGCCGTGACCCAGGATCCGGTGCTGTCGAAGCTGAAGCTCATTGGTGAGCCGTGGGATATCGGCCCGGGTGGATATCAGGTTGGGGGCTTCCCGCCAGGCTGGGGCGAGTGGAACGATAAATACCGCGATACGGTACGTGAATACTGGAAGGGGGATAACGTCTCTAACGATTTTGCCGCCCGCCTCCTGGGGTCCGGCGATCTGTATGACCTGCGCGGTCGTCGTCCGTGGGCCAGCGTCAATTTTATCACCGCGCATGACGGCTTTACGCTCAACGACCTGGTGTCGTACAACGAGAAACATAACGCCGATAACGGGGAAGATAATAACGACGGACATAACGATAACCGTTCGTATAACTACGGCGAGGAAGGGCCGACGGAAAACCCGGATATCATCGCCACCCGCGAGCGGCAGAAGCGTAATTTCCTCACCACGCTTTTCTTCTCCCACGGCACGCCGATGCTGCTGGCGGGAGATGAGTTTGGCCGGACGCAAAAGGGCAACAACAACGGATACTGTCAGGACAGCGAGATCTCCTGGATAAACTGGGAAGGGCTGTCAGAAAACGACGAGGCGCTGCGCGAGTTTACCCGTCGGCTGATCGCCCTGCGCGCGGAGCAACCGCTGCTGCGCCGGGAGAACTGGCGCGACGGGCTGGAGATCCGCTGGTTTAACGCCGGCGGCGGCCCGCAGCAGTCGGAACAGTGGGACGAGGGCTCCACCCTTGGTCTCTCCATCAGCCGTCCGGACCTTCAGCAGGAAGAGGGCGTCTGGCACGACGTGCTGATGCTGTTCAATCCGTTTGAAGGCACCGTGCCTTTCCAGATCCCGCAGTTTGGGGAAGGGGGATGGGTGCTCGAACTCTCGACGGCGGAGGATGCCCCCACGGGGGAAATCATCACTGAATCAGTCGATTATGAGCTGGCCGGGCGGAGTATCACCCTGTTCCGCCGCCCTTAAAGCGAGGCCGCCGCGCGTGCGGCGGTATCGTACAGGGACGAGATCGCGCGCAGCAGTTGCGCGGTCTCGCCAATTGACGTTCCCGGAATGCCGCTTTCCGCATGAATGTTGATCAGGCAGGCTTCCCGCACCTCACGGTACTTCATGCACAACGCTTTCCCATCCTCGGTCGTAGAGAAAAAAAGCTCTTTCCCCGCTTTCTCGCTGGTGACGTAGCCCGACTTCACCAGCTTTTTCAGCGCATACGTCACCACGTGGGTATCTTCCACGTTCAGCACAAAGCAGATGTCGGCCAGCTTCTTCTTGCGGTTGCGGTGATTCACGTGGTGCAGAAGCGAAACGTCAAAGGCTCCCATATCCGGTTCACCTGCTGCGGTCATGCAGCGCACCATCCACTTGTTGAACGCGTTGCTGGTCATGATCAGGGCGTATTCCAGCTCCGATAATTCGGCACACCGCTCTGAGACCAGATGACGGGAGGAGACGATACGCCCGTCCGCAATATCGTCGTGGTTTAACGCTGCCTTCGTTTTCTTAGTCGTCATACCGATCCTTTCTCCAGAATGTAAACCCGTCGATAAAATAAGAACATTTTATTGATAAATTGTTTACATGTTTTTGACGTTCAGATATAGCTTTTTAGTGCAGGTTCTGCGGAGCCTGACGCAAAACACAACATCGCGCGCCGTAATGCACCGGCTTCGCTCTGCTGCGAAGTATAAAAAATAGCCGTCGGCGCGCAACGCTCACTTTGGATAGGGTAACGTTTATGGACAGTTCTACACTGTTGCCGCTTATCGGGATTCCGGTGGTGGTTATTGGTTTTGCACTGCGTTTCAACCCGCTGCTGGTTGTCGTGGTGGCGGGGCTGGCGACGGGCCTGCTGGTTGGCATGGATTTCGGCATGCTGCTGGAAACTTTCGGCGAAAAGTTTGTGAATAGCCGATCGCTTGCCACCTTCATCCTGATCCTGCCGGTGATTGGCCTGCTGGAGTATTACGGGCTGAAAGAGCGCGCCCAGGCCTGGGTGGCGAAGATCGCCAGCGCCACCTCGGCGCGTATCCTGATGCTCTACTTTGTCGCCCGCGAAGGGACGGCTGCGCTCGGGCTGATGTCGCTGGGCGGCCACGCGCAGACGGTGCGTCCGCTGCTGGCACCGATGGCGGAAGGGGCCGCGCTGAATGAATACGGCGACCTGCCGCAGCACATTCGCGATAAAATCAAAGCCCATGCCGCCGCCTGCGACAATATCGCGGTTTTCTTTGGGGAAGATATCTTTATTGCCTTCGGCGCGGTGCTGCTGATTGACGCCTTCCTCAAGGAGAACGGGATCGAGGGGATCGAGCCGCTGCATATCGGCCTGTGGGCCATTCCGACCGCCATTGCGGCCCTGATTATCCATATGACGCGCCTGCTGCGCCTCGACGCCAGCATTCGTCGCGACGTGATGGCCTGGAAAGCAGAGCAGGGCACGCAGGAGATCGCATCATGATGACGCTCATCACCATAAACCGCGTGTACTACCTGATTGGCTTCGTCGTGATGCTGCTGGTTGTGATGACCCTACGCGATCGCGCCAACCCGAAACGCTTTACGACCGCGCTGTTCTGGTTCCTCTTCGGCGGGATCTTCCTGTTTGGCGATCTGATGGTGCAGGAGCTGGGCAGGTCGCTGGCGTATCGCATTATTGGCGGCGCCGTGATCGTGATTGCGCTGCTGGCCGGTTTCGGGCTGGTCGGGAAGGGGCACTATAAAATGGCTACCGAGGAGGAGCGCGTTGCCTCGTCGAACCGGCTCAAAAACTGGCTGTTTTTACCCGCGCTGATGATCCCGGTGGTGACGGTGATCGGGACGCTGTTCCTGAAGGGCGTCTCGATCGGCGGCGTTTACCTGCTCGACCAGAAACAGCTCACCCTGGCGGCGCTGTGCGTGGCCTGCGTGGCGGCGATCCTCACCGGCTGGTGGCTGACGAAAGGCACGCCGCTGCACGCGATTCGTCAGTCTCGTCGGCTGGTCGACACCATCGGCTGGGCGGTGATCCTGCCGCAGATGCTCGCCATGCTGGGTGGGGTGTTTGTGGTGGCCAATACCGGTGAATCGGTGCAGAAGGTGGTCAGCCTGTTTGTGAACCCGGACAGCCGCTTCATGCTGGTGGTGATTTACTGCGTGGGGATGGCGCTGTTTACCATGATCATGGGTAACGCTTTTGCGGCGTTCCCGGTGCTGAGCGCCGGTATTGCCTTGCCGTTCCTGATTAACGTTCATCACGGCAACCCGGCACCGCTGCTGGCTATCGGCATGTACGCGGGCTACTGCGGCACGCTGATGACGCCTATGGCCGCTAACTTCAACATTGTGCCTGCCGCGCTGCTGGAGCTAAAAGACAAATATCAGGTCATCAAGATCCAGATCCCGACCGCGTTAACCCTGCTGGTGGTGAACGTGTTCTTAATGTATTTCCTCGTGTTTCGCTAAGGAGCCGCTATGGAATTAACGCAACATCAGGCTGACGCCTTCGCCAGAATGCCGTTGACCTATTTACGTCAGGAATACCCGAACCACATTATGCACCTGCTCTACGACGACGGTGACGTATTGCCGCCTCGCGAGCTGCATCCGATATTTTACGGCTGCTTCGACTGGCATTCGGCTGTACATGGCTACTGGTTACTGCTGCGCTGCCTGCGTCTCTATCCCGAACTGCCGTGTCGGGAGGAGATTATCGCCCTGTTCGACGAACACCTGACCGAAGAGAAGGTGGCGAAGGAGCTGGCCTATTTTACCGCGCCGTTCCGCGCGTCGTTTGAACGGCCCTATGGCTACGGCTGGCTGCTGGCGCTGGCGCAGGAGCTGCAACAATCGACGTTGCCGCAGGCGGAGCGCTGGTACCAGACGCTGCAACCGTTAACCCTGGACATTCGCCAGCGGCTGGTGGATTACCTCAGCAAGCTTACCTATCCGATCCGCGTCGGGACGCACTACAACACGGCGTTTGCCCTCGCGCTGGGGCTGGACTATGCCCGCGCGGTAAACGACGACACGCTTGAGCACGCCATCCTGGACGCATCGACGCGGTTTTATCTCGCGGATACGCATTATCCGGCACATTATGAGCCGGGCGGCGACGAGTATATCTCTGGGGCACTGACCGAGGCCCTGCTGATGAGCAAGGTGGCGGAGGATTTCCCGGCCTGGTTCGATGCGTTTCTGCCCGAAATCGCGTCCGTTTCAGCGCTGATGTATCCGGCAGAGGTGAGCGACCGCACCGATCCGAAAATTGCGCACCTGGACGGGCTCAACCTCAGCCGCGCGTGGTGCATGAAGCACATTGCCCGTGCCTTGCCGGAGAATCATCGCGCCCGGCAGGCATTACGTGATGCCGTTGCACGCCATCTTTCGGCAAGCGTGGAGCATGTCGTCGGCAGTCACTACAGCGGCGGACACTGGCTGGCGAGCTTTGCGCTGCTGGCGCTGGAGTAGCCCAGCCTGGCCTCATTTTATCAGCCTCAGCGACCGTAGCCGGCTTACGCTAACCAATACGGATACCGCTGAGGCTGCCGTGGCGATCCACAGCGCAGCATGAACGGGTCTTCCATCTGCTGTCAGCATAACTCCTACAACCGCTGTACCGAGACACTGTCCGAACGTCCGCATGATGGACAAAACGCCTGAAGCAAAGCTCGCATGGTCACGCGTAACGTTTGAGAGCATCTCCCGGTTATTGGGGCTCTGGAAGCAGCCAAACCCCATACCGCACACCAGGCACCGCAGGCAGATGTCCCACATGGCTGGGCTGGCAGGCAGCGTCGCCAGTAGCCCCAACCCCACAGCGAAAATCATCAGCCCGAGAGTGGAGATCGGCGGAGCCGAAATCGTGTCCGCCCACCGACCTGCATGCGGTGCAATCAGCACGATCCCCAACGGCCACGGCGTAAACAGCAGGGCAGAGACGAGCGGGCTAAAGCCATAGACGCTTTGAAGCAGGAACGGCAGGGCAATGAAGGCGATCCCCTGGCTGACGAACGCCATCATCGACGTAAGGGCCGCGAGGGTGAAACGTTCATTTTTGAAGATGGCAGGCGGCAATAATGGGTTAGCCGAGCGGCGGATCTGCCAGACAAAGGCGATGCCGCTTAGCGCGGCGAGCGCCGACCAGCAGAGGCTGGTGATGTGATGTTCTGCATTCTGGAAACTGTTCGCCGCCACGATCGTTGAGCCCAACAGCAGCGCCGACAATATTGCCCCCGGTGTATCGAAGGGCGCCTGATTTCGAACCGCGTCACGCGGCAGCGCTCTGACTGCCAGATACAAGGCGAGAGCGCCCGGAATAACGTTTATCGCAAACAGCCATTGCCAGCTCAGCATATGAAGAATTGTACCGCCCAATACCGGCCCGATAGCGAAGCTGAAGGCGATGAGCAGGGCGTGCAGCCCAAGAACGCGGCCCAGCAATCGTCCGGGAAACACGGACCGCAATATCGCGGGGGCAATACTCAGCGTCGCTGCGCCACCGATCCCCTGAAGCACACGCATGCCGACGAGCGCTTCCGGGGTATTCACCAGCGCGCAGCCCAGTGACGTCAGGGTGAAGGTCGTCAGGCCTGCGAGAAATACGGGGCGGTAACCCAGGCGGGCCGCAAGCGCCGCAAATATCGCCAGCGACATCGCAGCCGTCAGTAAATATCCGTTGGCGAACCAGACGGCAAAACTGGCAGATACCTGCATCTCCTGAGCCATAGACGGCAGGGCAATATTGATCATGGTGCCATCAAACACGCCCATTAACGTGGTGGTCATGACTGCGGCCATCACCCGTGCGCGCACCGGGCCAGGCAGTCCTTCGTCGCCAGGTTGACTGGAAAAGAGCGTCATCATGTTGTCCTCTGAAAGATTATGGATGACAAAACTATAAAGATGGCTTTTACCGGGCGGAAGGCGCACCATTTGCACTTTATCGTTGCATGAAACGCCTTATCCGAATTTGCAGGGAGGAGGGGGAAATGTCCGATCCGGATTTTAATTTGCTGATAGCGCTCGACATCTTGCTGAGCGAAGCGAGCGTGGCAGGCGCGGCACGTCGTTTGAACCTCAGCACCTCGGCCATGAGCCGCACGCTGAGCAGGTTACGCGACGTCACAGGCGATCCGATTCTGGTTCGCGCCGGACGAAACATGGTCCTGACCCCGTGGGCCGAAGCAACGCGGGATCGCGCCCGGCACGCGGTGCACGAGGCGAAGGCGGTATTGCAGCCCTCAACCGAAACGTTCAACGTGGAAACTCTGGAGCGCCTTTTCACCATCCGGGCAAACGACGGTTTTGTGGTGGCGTTTGGGCCTGCGCTTATAGCGGCTGTGGCCAACGCCGCGCCGGGCGTCTGTATACGCTTTGCGCCCAAGCCGGAAAAAACGTCGCGCTATCTACGGGAAGGGCTGGTCGATCTGGAGATTGGCGTTCAGAGCAATATGGGGCCTGAAATCCGTTTGCAACGGCTGTTTGAGGATCGGTTTGTGGGCGTTGTGCGTAAAGGACACCCGCTGGCTGCCCTGGCAGACATACGCGTGGACGACTATGTCTCGTGGGGCCATGTGGTGGCGTCACCCGAGGGTGCATTGCAAGGATCCGTGGACGATGCGCTGGCCGGGATAGGGATGAAGCGTAAAATCGCAAGCGTCGTACCGGGATTTCCGACGGCTCTGTCCGTGGCGCTGGAATCGGATCTTATCGCCATGATACCCGCGCTCTATTTACTTAATCAGCAGGTAACAGACCAGGTACACGTTTTCGAACTGCCGTTCAAAAGCCGGCGTATAACGGTGTCGCAGATGTGGCACCCGCGAATGGAGCGCGACCCTGGCCATCGCTGGCTGAGAGAGACAATTCTGGGGATATGTGGTGAGAGCAGGTCTTATCGTTAACGGTTTCCGTATGATTTTGTATAGAGATTGCTATACACAATGCTTGTGCTATGCTTGTAAAGCAAATGCTATACAAGAGGTGTTCCCATGAAATCAGATGTTCAGCTCAATCTTAGAGCCAAAGAATCTCAGCGGGCGCTTATCGATGCCGCCGCAGAGATCCTCCATAAATCACGTACGGACTTCATTCTGGAGATGGCCTGCCAGGCGGCCGAGAATGTGATCCTCGATCGGCGTGTATTCAATTTTAACGATGAACAGTATGCCGAGTTCATTGATATGCTCGATGCGCCGGTGGCGGACGATCCTGCCTTAGAAAAACTGCTGGCAAGGAAACCCCAGTGGGACGTGTAACCGCACCAGAGCCTTTAACCAGCGTCCATCAACTGGCGGAGTTCTTCAGTGGGGAAGCCGTGCTTGATGAATGGCTAAAACAAAGAGGTCTGAAAAACCAGGCGCTCGGCGCAGCCCGAACGTTCGTTGTTTGTAAAACGGGCACGAAGCAGGTAGCGGGTTTTTACTCACTGGCTACCGGCAGCGTTAACCATACGGAAGCGACCGGTAATCTACGGCGTAACATGCCGGATCCCATTCCCGTGATTGTACTTGCCCGTCTGGCAGTCGATGTCTCATTGCGTGGAAAGGGGTTGGGAGCCGATTTGCTCCATGATGCGGTTTTACGCTGTTATCGGGTGGCAGAAAATATCGGCGTGCGGGCGATCATGGTTCACGCACTGACTGAGGAAGCCAAGGCTTTTTATATTCACCATGGTTTCAGGGCATCGCAGACTCAGGAACGGACATTGTTTCTGAGACTTCCTCAGTAGAGATAAAGGGGAAGGGGTGAATGTGAGGAGCTCATAGGATTGGGGATAAGCATTAGGATTTCGCATTTAACATAATATACATTATACGCACTAAGATTAAAGGAGCTAAATTCTAGCGTCCGTCTCAGGCCAATCCTCCCCAATCCGCGAAAGTTACACCACGGCGCAAAATCTGGTGCGGTTCCAGGCGTCTCTCGTACTATTGACCTTCATCTTCCTTACCATAGTAAAGTTTACCGAGTTTAATCAGCGGCCTGCCTTGTGATTTACGGTGCATGTTAGTATCACGCAGTGAATAAACGCAGCCACAGTACTCCTGCTGATAAAATTGTTCGCGCTTGCTGATCTCAATCATGCGCGATGATCCTCCCTGCTTACGCCAGTTGTAATCCCAGTACACCATTCCCGGATAATGCGCGGCGGCGCGCTGTCCGCAGTCGTTAATCTGCTGCATATTTTTCCAGCGGGAAATTCCGAGCGAGCTGCTGATCACGCTGAAGCCATTTTCAGCGGCATACAGCGCTGTGCGCTCAAAGCGCATATCAAAGCACATGGTGCACCGAACGCCGCGCTCAGGCTCCCATTCCATACCTTTGGCGCGCTCAAACCAGTTATCGGTATCGTAATCTGCATCGACAAATGGCACGCCATGTTTCTCAGCGAAACGAATATTCTCCTCCTTGCGGATGAGATACTCTTTCTGCGGATGAATGTTCGGATTGTAAAAGAAGATGGTGTAATCAATGCCCGACGCCTGAATGGCCTCCATGACCTCACCGGAACAAGGGGCGCAACACGAGTGCAACAACAGTTTATCTGCGCCGTTTGGAAGCTGTAGTTTCGGACGTTCAAAATTAGTCATAGCCATCAGTCATTTGATTCAGGAAATTTATGGTTGCGGACAGTGTAGCATTGAAAAGATTGCTTTAAAAAATGCGATGAGTGTTGTGCTCTCAACGCTCATAAACATCATTGCTGTCCCGCGTGGCCTCCCTTGCCGTGACATGGACATCATTAAAGTGCAGCCCGTCAACGCCCGAAATCTTCCCGAACTCGGTGGCATCAATCGCAATATCTTCCAGCACGAGCCCGGATACCGGACGCTCCGGATACCCTTCAATGAAAAACGCGCGTGAAAAAATGGTATTGGCGGATCGCCGGGCCACAATGTTTTTAAGCGTCAGGCGGCTGACCGCAGTAAGCCCGGCTTCTCCCTCGACGCCCTCAGCCAGCTTGCGCCAGTGTTCTGGTTTTTCCGATAAATTGTCCTGATCGCCATAGCTGTACTGCGGAAACCAGTTCAGCTGGATCAGAACAGGAAAGCGTACGTCCGTAAGTCGCAAATTCTGTACGGTAATATCCCGAATGAACCCGCCTCGGTTGCGGGCAGACTTAATGCGAAATCCAACGCCCGTACCGTTAAACGCATTATCTTCGATCATGACGCGTTCAATGCCGCCTGAGGTTTCGCTCCCAAGGGTGATCCCGGACCCCTTATTCAGCGTACAGCCGCGAATGACTATATCCCGCGCGGGACGTGCTTTTTGCGCCGCTTCGCGACCCCGTCCTGATTTGATGCAGATATTGTCGTCATTGCAGGAAACGATGCAGCGTTCAACCCGCACCTGTTCACAGGAGTCGATGTCAATTCCGTCGGTGCTCGGCCCCGCAGAATTGCTAATCTGCACGCCCTCAACCGCGATATGGCGCGAATAACAGAGGTGCATGTTCCAGAATCCGGATTCCCGACTGGTGAAGTTACGCAGCAAAATGGTCTGGCTTTCATAAACCAGAACATTGCGCGGGCGCTGACAGTCGTAATCAACCACCCAGCGCAACCCTCTGGCGCTGTAGTCACCAACCATTCCGCTGTGCTCGTCCTCGCCCCAGAAGCGTTGCCACCAGACTGCACCCTGCCCGTCTATCGTGCCCGTACCGGTAATGCTGACATTTTCACAGTTGATAATATTAATGATGCCTGCCGGCCAGCGCATTTCAATGCCGGCTACCCGGGTATCAATCAGCGGGTAATCTGCTAAATCCTGGCTTCCCATAAGCCGAGCGCCGGCGTCCAGACGAAGCGATACTCCACTTTTCAGGAACAGTGCTCCGGTCAGAAAATGGCCTTGCGGGATAACGATGACGTCGTTGCGTTGCGCGGTATTGATGGCTTGCTGAATGGCGGAAGTTGACAGGCGTTGCGCGGTTGGGTCCGCGCCGAAGGCCAGAATTGAGAGCGCTTTCATAGGTTGTCCTTAAAAGAATGAAAGCGTTAGTCTAAGAATCAGCGTGACGCATAACCTTTGTCTGTTTGACAGCCCCGCAGTCAGGCTGGCAAAAAAGCGGATATTTACTGGCTTGCGATCACCGCAATGCCCTTTTCTATCACGTAGCCCTGAAAGGCATTTTATAATCTCACGGTTATCCAGATACCTGCCACGGCGCAGGTTTCTGCCTGTGCTATTCTTGCTGAACACCTCAACATGGAGATGCAAAAATGGCCGACTGGGATCCCTCTCTTTATCTTCAGTACAGCGCAGAGCGCACGCGTCCCGCCGCTGAGTTACTCGCCCGGGTGCCGCTTTCAGACGTAACGTTTGCCGTGGATCTGGGCTGCGGGCCGGGTAACAGCACGGCGCTGCTGAAACAGCGTTGGCCTACAGCACAGATCGCCGGCGTGGATAACTCCCCGGCCATGCTGGACGAAGCCCGACAGGCTCTGCCAGACTGTCAGTTTATTGAAGCGGATATTCGTCACTACAAACCTGAACAGCCTCTTAGCCTGATCTACGCCAACGCCTCCCTGCAATGGATCCCGGACCATTACCACCTTCTGCCACATCTGGTTTCACTGCTTCAGCTAAACGGCGTGCTGGCGATGCAAATGCCCGACAACTGGCTTGAGCCGACGCACGCCCTGATGCGTGAAGTCGCCGGGGAACAGGGCTACCCCGATCGTGGCCGCGAGCCGTTGCCGGGCATCCATGCCTACTACGATATTTTGACGGAAGCGGGATGCGACGTGGATATCTGGCGCACCACCTACTTCCATCAGATGAGCTCTCATCAGGCGATCATTGACTGGGTCAGCGCAACGGGGTTAAGGCCGTGGTTGCAGGATCTCAACGAGAGCGAGCAGAAAAACTTTCTGAAACGCTATCATGAACGGCTGGTAGAGCAGTATCCGCTCCAGGAGAACGGGCAGATACTGCTGGCCTTTCCACGCCTGTTTATGGTTGCTCAGCGGGCACCCTGAGCCGGATCAGGAACGCGCTTCCTTGAGCAGCTGTTGTATAATGGCCTCCTGCTTGTCGTAGTGACCTTCGCCGAACGAGGTGTAACGCAGTTGCCCTTTCGCATCGAAATAGTAATGCGCCGGCCAGTACTGGTTTCCGAACGCGCTCCAGATTTTATAGTTATTATCCGTCACGACGCGGTACGGCAGCTGCCATTTGTTGACCGCGTTTTTCACCGATGATAACGGCTTTTCCCATGGATATTCCGGGGTGTGGACGCCAATCACCACGAGGCCTTCAGACTGGTATTTCTTCGCCCAGTCACGTACGTGCGGGAGCGTGTGCTGGCAGTTAATGCAGTCCCACGTCCAGAAATCGATAAGCACCACTTTCCCCCGCAGGGATGTTGACGTGACAGGGTCACCGTTTATCCAGCCCGTGCCGCCGTCCAGCGACGGCAGCTGGCTGCTCGGCACCGCGTCAGCCACAGGTTGCAGTTTCACCTGCGTGGCGGCTGGTTGCGCAAGCCTTAACAGGGCGTTTTCCAGACGGTCGGCAATGCCGTTGGCTCCTTTCAGCGACGAATTCATTCCGGAGGCGTTAAAGGCCACGGCGGTTAACATAATTACCCCTGCGCCCTGACGCAGACGCGCCATCAACGCGGATTTTGCCCTCAGAGGGGTGATCAGCTTACGCCCTCCGATGACAAGCAGCCCCAGCATCAGCGCGCATCCTCCGCCGTAAGCGGCTAACAACGCGCCGGTTGCAATGGCCGAGTGACCCGCAATATTGATGCTGAATATTGCCCCGAGAATCGGTCCGGCACAGGGAGACCACAGGAGTCCTACGGACAGCCCTGCCAGAAATGCCGACAACATGCCGCGCGTCTGTGCGCTGCGGGTGTTCAGCACGTTCCCGACGCTGACCGCCGGGCTGGCAATCCGTTGTGCGAACTGGGGGAAAATGAGGGCCAGTGCGGCGATGCCCAGCACCAGAAGCGCAATCCAGCGGGCGATAACGGTAGCGTCGGCGATCCACTCGCTGGCAACCGTGACCACCATCGCCACCGACGTAAACATCACAATCATCCCCCCGAGTAGCGCCAGAATGTGTTTGCGCTGCCCCTGGAAACCGGCGAACAGCAGAGGAATGACGGGAAGCGTACACGGGCTGAGCAGACTAATCATGCCGCCCAAAAAAGCAATTATCAGAAACATAAGGACCTCACAATACCGTTGCTGCGAAGGTGCAGTGAGGTCATTTCACCGTAAGAATGTGTTCAGGCTATGTGCTAAAAGCAGCATTTCGTCTGCCCGTGTATCGGCGCGGCGTGCAGATACACGGGAGTACAATTAACCGCGCGGAAGGGTCACGCTGACGGCCAGCCCGCCCTCGTTACGGTTTGCAAGATGCAGTTTCCCGTCAAGCTGGGCGGTGAGTTGCGCGGCAATCGCGAGGCCTAATCCGGTGCCGCCCGTGTCGCGGTTGCGCGACGTTTCAACCCGATAAAACGGCTGTAACACGGCCTCCAGTTCAGCCTCAGGAATGCCAGGACCGTTATCCAGAATGCGGATTTCTACCTGATTTTCATCTGCATCAATGTCTATTACCGCGCTATCGCCAAACTTCAGCGCATTATCCAGCAGATTGGTCATCACCCGACGCAACGCCTGTGGGCGGGTAACGATCGGCAGACGCGTAGCGGGTGCATGAAACTGCACGTTTTTACCGATGTCCTGATAATCACTGGCGATGCTGTTAATCCACGCATTCAGTTCCAGTTTCAGGGTGGGCTCTTCAAGGTATTCTGATGAACGGGCATAGGCAATACCCTCCCGTACCAGGCGCGACATATTATCGAGGTCACTCATCAACTTATCGCGCAACTCGGGCCGATCCGCCATTTCGACCCGCAGCTTCATGCGCGTGATGGGCGTCTGGAGATCGTGAGAAATGGATGCCAGAATTTGCGCGCGTTCACGCAGATACGTCTGTATCCTCGACTGCATCGCATTAAACGCATGCGCCGCCTGACGCACCTCAATCGGTCCTTTTTCAGTCATGGGTGAATGGGCCGCAGGATCGAGCGAATCAACCGCACGCGTGAATTGCAGGAACGGCCGGACAACCTGGCGCACGGCAATCCAGGAACAAAGCGCGACAAGTAACAGCTGAAGAACCAGCACCACGGGTAACCAGCTGGCGACGGGCGGCATACGCGGGATCAGATCGATGGTGAGCGGTGCACCGTCGCGGAGCGTCAGATGGGCCTGAATATGGGAGATCGGCCCCGGAACCGCCGTGAACTGGAGCGGATATTGGGCAGAAAGCGTCTCTTTCAGGGTACGAACCGCATCCCGCGAGCGTTTATCCACTGGCGCGGCGCCTGCCTCACCGGGGCCAAGGATGTAACGATAATTCCCCCGGCTGAGCCGTTCCAGCCACTGCGGGCGCTCTTTCGCGGGAAGCCGGTCGAGAATGGCCACGCTGGTGGCAACGTCATTCTCAAGATTGCCCAGCATAACCGTGCGCGCGCTGTGCATACGCTCCACCATGACCAGCGTCAGGCTGAGTGCGTTAGCCAGCAATAGCCCAAGTAGCACAATGATCAACAGCCGGGCCAGTAATGTTTTGGGCCACAGCGTCATTCATTGGCCTCAACGATGGTCACCGGCATGGTAAACACGTAGCCTTCACTGCGTACGGTTTTTATGTAGGCCGGCGTGCGGGCATCCTCATTCAGGCGCTGCCGCACGCGGCTCACCAGAAGGTCAATCGAACGCTCAAACAGTTCGGCATCGCGTCCCTGCGTCAGGTTCAGCAGTTGGTCACGGCTTAACACCCGCTGAGGATGATCGAGGAACACGCGCAGGAGCCGGTATTCCGCCCCGCTGAGCGCCACGATCATTCCCTCATTATCGATCAGATGACGCGCTACGGTATCCAGCTGCCATTCGCCGAACACCACCAGGCGCCCTGCCTCGGTCACCTGAAGATTTGGCGGCATGGTGCGAAACCGCCGCAGGATGGCTTTGATACGCGCCAGCAGTTCGCGGGCCACAAACGGTTTTACCACGTAATCGTCTGCGCCCATCTCCAGCCCCAGGATCCGATCCGTGTCCTCGTTGCGCGCGGTAAGCATAAGGATCGGCAGATCCTTATGCCTGCTGCTGCGCAGCTGTCGGCACAGCGTCAGACCGTCATCGCCGGGCATCATCACGTCCAGCACCACCAGGTCGATATGCTGTTTGTCGAGCATCACGCGCATCTCTTTCCCGTTCGCCGCGCCAGAGGCGTGATAACCGGATTTCACCAGGTAATCGACAATCAGTTCACGAATATCCCTGTCGTCATCGACGACAAGGATGCGATCAATATGCTCCACCGCAGGCTCCTGATTAAGAGGTAACGGATTGAAAATAGCACATGTCAGAGCTTATCCGCGTCGACAACCGCTTTAACAAAGTCCTGCGGATCTTCCTGCGGCGGGTTGTGGCCAACCGTCGCGCCAAAAGTGCGGTGCTCATATTTCCCGGTAAATTTTCCGGCATAGGCCGCAGGTGCCGGATGTGGAGCTCCGTTGTTACCGCCCTCGATGGTGATGGTCGGCACCGTAATATTCGGCAACGCGGCGAGCTTTTGTTCATAGGCGTCATATTTCTTCTCCCCCTTCTCCAGCCCCAGACGCCAGCGGTAATTACTGAGCGTGACGGCAACGTGGTCCGGATTATCGAGGGATTTGGCGCTGGTATTGAAGGTGGCATCGCTGAATGTCCAGTCAGGCGAAGCCTGGGACCAGATCAGGCGGGCAAAATCGTGCGTATATTTAGCATAGCCTTCAGCACCGCGCGGCGTGGCGAAGTAGAACTGATACCACCACTGTACCTCCGCTTTCGGCGGTAAAGGTTGTTGACCAATCGCCTGGCTGCTAATCAGGTAGCCGCTCACCGAGACCAGCGATTTCACGCGCTCCGGCCAAAGCGCCGCAACGATATCCGCCGTACGTGCACCCCAGTCATAACCGGCAAACACCGCCTGTTTGATATTCAGGGCGTCCATCAGGTTGACGATGTCTTTCGCCATTGCCGAAGGCTGGCCGTTACGCGGTGTTTTATCAGAGATAAATCGCGTGGTGCCATAACCCCGCAGGGACGGCACAATGACACGATACCCCTTCGCGGCCAGCGCGGGGGCAACTTCCGCGTAGCTGTGAATATCGTACGGCCAGCCATGCAGCAGGATCACCGGTTGCCCGTCTTTCGGCCCGATATCGACATAACCGACGTTCAGATCGCCGGCGTTAATTTGTTTTACCTGGTTAAAAGCCGACGAGTAATCCTTACCCATCGCTTCTGCCTGACAGGACATTACGGTGCCAAGCGAAACGGTCAATGCGACTGCTGAATAGGCGAGTTTGTTAAGCATGATGTTATCTCCGGGTGAGTTCAGTTGACGGAGATATAACACCATGAGTTTGTATAGGGGATGTGTGCGGAGGCGGTATTATTGCATACCCGTGTATGTCTCTCAGGCGCAGATACAGTGTGATACAAATCCGGTTAAAGGGTGATTCGGTAACGGACGTAATCGTCGAGCGCTTTACCTGCCCCTGCGCCACGTTCGGCAGCATTAACAAACAGATCTTCCACATAGGGGTAAGTTTGGATATCGAACAATGTATTTCATTTATTTTTCAATCGGTACACCAAGTTAACGCCCCATCGGGTTACCGCTATTAATACAATCAACGCAATAAGAAACCTTGATACAACCCCCGGTCGTGATGCTTCGGCAAACTCAAGAACATCAGCGTATTTCAAAAGGGTAAAGGCGATAATGAAAAAAAGTAGGTAAATGAGGAAATTAAAGAATTGCTTCATATTAAACCCGTATGCTCGTTATTAGTTTAACTTTATGAAAACATGACCACTTCGAGCCATCATTAAACATCAATGGTGCGATTGCACTACTACCTTAGAATCAAAAAATTGCACTACACCCGTTCAGAATATCATTAAGATAAAAATACCAGAACCCAAACAAAAGTATAACGCTCAAATATGGAGATCACCGGATGACGATACCCACGCTGACGACAGCACGCCTATTGCTTAAACCCCTCGTTGCCGCCGATGCCGTTCAGATCCAGCAGCGTTATCCACGCTGGGAAATTGTTCGCTATATGGTGGCCTCCGTTCCCTGGCCCTATCCGGACGACGGTGCTGAATGCTATGTCAACAACGTTGCGCTGCCCGATATGGCCAAAGGTAAAGCGTGGTTCTGGACGATTCGCCGTCGCGAAGCGCCTGATGAACTGATGGGGTTAATTTGCCTGTACGACGTGGAAGACAACAACCGGGGCTTCTGGCTCGCGCCGGAATTTCAGGGACAGGGATATATGCGGGAGGCGAGTATCGCGGCCACGGATTATTGGTTCAATACGCTTAACAAACCCGTGCTACGAGCGCCGAAAGCGGCTGCCAATAGCCGCTCCCGACGTATTTCAGACAGCAGCGGCATGCGGCTCCTCAGGACAGAGAAAAAAGCCTACGTCAGCGGCGTGCTGGACTCGGAACTGTGGGAAATCACCCGCGACGAGTGGAATGCCCGTCAGGTCAGCTGATAATGCTTATCCGGCATCAGTCTTTCAGGGATGTTCTGTTCATCGTTCATCTGTAACAGATCGCGCTCCATCATGTTGCAGATGGCGTCCAGCGGCAGGTCGTTGTCTTCTGTCCCAAACGGATCTTCCAGCTCTTCCGCCAGGGTATCCAGCGAGATAAAGGTGTACGAAATCAGCGCGGAGACGAACGGCGTCATGTAATGCAGATCAACAACCAGCGCAAACGGCAGCATGATGCAGAACAGATACACCGTCCGGTGCAGGATCAACGTATAGGCAAACGGGACGGGCGTATTGGCGATACGCTCGCAGCCGGCCAGCACGATGGACATATCGTTCAGGCGGTTGTTCAGGCTGTGAAACAGGATGTCTGAGAGATGCCCGCTACGCCGACGTACGGCCAGCCACTCCCCCATAATCAGCAGGATACGGTTCGCCGGGGAGTTGGCGTCCATTACCTTACGTAAATCGTCCTGAGACAGATAGCGAGAAAGCCGCTCGGCATTGATTTCTTTGCGCAGAGTCATGCGCAGACAGTTAGCAAAGGCGATTTGCAGCCGGACAAACTCTCCGAGATGTTTATCATCCGGTAAGGTGTTTTTTACCTCGCGAAACAGCGAGCGCGCCGCTATCATCAACTGCCCCCAAAGCAGACGAGCCTCAACGTAGCGCGAATAGCAGGCGTTGTTCCGAAAGCCAAGGAAGATAGCGATAGCCACGCCCAGAATGCTGAATGGCGCGACGGTAAACCGGATGCCCAGCGAGGTATACCACGGCAGCATGACAATCACGGCGATGGAAAGCAGGAAGTTAAGCAGCAGTCGGGTATAAATTTTGGGTAGTACCGAACCATGCCAGACAAAAATCAGTTGCAGCCAGTGCTGTTGAGGACGAACAATCATAATCAGCTTCAGAAAAGTAAAGAGCGGGGCTATTAAACGTGATCCCCGTCACGGTTGCAAGCATGTTAACAACTCATTGCATTTTCTCACCTGATTAGCCTAAACCGCACGGTGCTGCATGTGATTTAAAAAAAAGAACCTATGGTATGTTGTAACTAAAGACAGTTGCTAAAAAACCCGGCAAACGCCGGGCAGTCTGATTAGCAGAGCGGTTTCACCGCATCGCGCATCCCTTTGCTTAAAATCGCATCCAGATCCTGCGCAACCTGTTCTACCAGTCCATTCACCTGTGTCAGGTCCTGCTCCCAGTGCTCGCTGACGCTTAACACCGACGACACCAGATCGTGCGCAGTAATCTGCTTGTCGTGATGCTGCGTCCACAGTTGCTGATAACGCTCCAGCCAGTGCGCATCGTCCTGCACCGGATAACGCTCACCGTTGCGTTCGGCACGGTAGAAGGCAATCAGCGCCGCCAGGGCAAATGTGAGTCGTGCGGGCAGTTTGCCGGTCGTCTTCTGCCCTGCCAGCAGCTGCGGCAGAATGCGGGTGCGGTATTTCGTCATCCCGTTTAAGGCAATCGACAGCAGCTGGTGCTTAATGTACGGATTACGGAAGCGCCCCGTTACGGCACGGGCGAAGGATTGCAGCTCGTCGCGCGGCAGATCCAGTACCGGAATAATCTCCTCATAGATAGCTTTTTCAACGAACGCGCAAATCTCCGCGTCGTTCATGGCTTCCCCTACCGTATCCAGTCCGGCCTGATAAGCAACCGGCACCAGCGCCGTGTGCGCGCCGTTGAGGATCGCCACCTTGCGCTCTTTATACGGTTTGATATCGTCAACAATCAGGACGTTGAGCGGGTATTTATCCAGACGCAGTTCGGCTGCAAGCGATTTTGGCCCCTGAATAACAAACAGATAGAAATGTTCAGCGGTGTCCAGGAAACCGTCGTGATAGCCCAGCCCGGCTTCCAGCTCCGCCATCTCATCACGCGGGTAGCCGGTAACAATGCGGTCAACCAGCGTCGAGCAGAAGGTGTTCGCGTCGTTCAGCCAGGCAATGAACGCCGCCGGCAGCGCCCACTCCTGCGCATAACGCAGCACCAGTTCACGCAGGGCTTCGCCGTTGTAGTCAATGAGTTCGCAAGGAATGATGATCCAGCCTTTATCCGCAGCCCCGTTGAAGTGGGTAAAGCGTTCGAACAGCAGACGCGTCAGCTTGGCCGGATAGCTGGCAGCAGGCGCATCGTCAAACTTATCGCCCGCGTGATAGCTGATGCCCGCTTCCGTGGTGTTGGAGAAGACAAACCGCATGTCCGGGTTATGGGCGAGCGCCAGAAATTCATCGTACTGGCTGTAGACGCTGATTTCACGGTTCACAGAGCGAATAAGACGCGCATCGCTTACCGCTTCCCCCTGCTCGTTCAGACCCCGAATAATCGTGGTATAAAGACCATCCTGAGTACTCAGCGACGGAGGAAAATCGCTCTGGATCGGCCGAACAATCACCACACCTGAGTTGAGATCGGTGTGCTCGTTCAAAAGGTCGATTTGCCAGTCAACGAACGCGCGCAGGAAGTTACCTTCGCCGAACTGGATGATACGTTCAGGGTAGCGCGCACCGGGGAAATCACGACGGTTGAGTGTGTTCACAATGGAGGTCCTTTATGATTAGTCATACAGCCTGATAAGATTGGTGTAATAACTTATCAAAACTTCACAACCAGAACCCCTGTCTGGATCAACTCATGACGCAATGGCGGGAAATAATCACAAAAATTTATAGAACACCGAGGTCGCCGCCATATCGCCGTTCGGCATCAACGCGTAGCGTGGGATCTCCCCCACCTTTTGCCACCCTGCACGCTGGTAAAACGTCTCCGCGCCGCTGCCTGTCGTAGTATCAAGCACCAGCACCGTCAGCGCTTTTTCACGCGCAACCGCCTCCAGCGCTTCCATCAGCGCCATGGCTACCCCTTTACGACGCGCCTTCTCGTGAACCAGAAGTTTTGCGACGTCTGCGCGGTGCGGCTGGTTTTCAGGCTGATCGGTGATGAGCTGTACCGTTCCTATTAGGCCCTGCTCTTCATCGAAACAGCCCAGGAGGGTTCGTTCGCCGCGCCCGGCGCTGTCCGCAACGCCGAGCCAGAACGTACGCGCCTTCTCAGCAGTAAAAGGCAGCATAAAACTGACGGAGGCACCGCCGTTAACGCAGTTGACAAGAATATCGATCAGGTCATCGAGGTGGGTAAGGATGTCCTGCCGGGAAAGAGGTTTAATCAGCATGGGAGAGTTCATAGCGCGTCCTTAGATTGAATCTCTCCACTTTGCTATTAACATTTTTGTAACGCAACAAGCGATGACATAGGATTTCGTTATGTCATTTTTCGCGGTGATGTTGCTGCTTCATGGCGTACATCTGCGTATCCGCCTGTTTTAACCACGCCTGCATATCGTTCCGGTGATGATCGAACTCGCTCAGCCCCCAGGAGAACTGTAACGACCAGGGATGGAGCTGGCGCGCGTTGTACTTTTCCGTTTGTTCGACGAGATACTGCATGGCGATCCAGGCGCCTGGCTCATCGGTGTCCGCAAACAGCACCGCGAACTCATCGCCGCCGAAACGTACCAGCAGATCGGCCTCGCGGAAGGAGGAACGCATCAGGTTAGCCATCGCTTTCAGGGCTTTGTCGCCCTCCTGATGGCCGAAGCGATCGTTAATGGTTTTGAAATGGTCCAGATCCAGCCAGCCAAGCGTTAACGGCTCTGCCCGACGCCGCGCAACAGACAGGGCAAAATGCGCAAACTGATTAAACCCGCGACGGTTGAACAACCCCGTAAGCTCATCGGTCGTGGCCGCGCTGACTGCGGCAAATTCATCTTCTGCCAGCGCGCTGAGATCGGCCAGCACGGCGGAATCCGCCGCCGTAAATTCGCGCGGTGCGTAATCAATAATGCACAGCGATCCTACGCACGCCCCGTCGCGTAAACGCAGCGGAAAACCGGCATAAAAGCGTATGCCGCCCTCTACCACCACCTGCGGATTATCCGCAAAGCGTTCGTCCAGCAGCGTGTCACTCACCACCAGCGGGGCATCACCCAGAATCGTATGGCCACAGAACGAGAGATCGCGAGGCTGGCTGACGGGCACTTTGCCCTCGGCAGACTTCACGATGACGGCGTTGTCATCCACCAGCGTTATCATCGCCAGCGGCACCCTGAAAAAGCGTGATGCCAGCCGCGTCAGACGATCAAACGCGGGATTATTGTCGATCTCGAGCAGACCGGACTCGCGCAGAGCAATCAGGCGCTCCGCTTCATTAACGGGAACTAAAGGTGCTTTCATAACGTCTCCTGACGCTGAGCATTAGTAAAAGCGTAGCTTAAACAGAGACATTGTCAGTTCAGGAGGCACGATTTACCTCAATGACCAGCCAATGATGGATCACGTTGACGATATACTGTTGTTGCTGCGCATTGAGCGGCACGCCCTGCGGGATAGCGTGCCACTTAGCCAGACAGCCCCGACAGCAGGTTGCCGTGGCATGCTGGGCGATAAAGACCGGATGGCCGCGCATCGGCGTCTGCTTACCGTCATTCACGGGGTGTGCAGGTGCCAGCCGCGCGGATACAAAATCGGCCGCATGCCGATCGATAGTCTCCACGCCCTTATCCCAGCAGTATTGCCGCTCTTTGGTACCTAGACGAAAACGCGAACGGAACGTCGAGCGAGCCAGGCGCGCAAATAAAGGATCGAGCGTAGACATCAGTAGACGGACCGTCCCAGACGTTTGGTCAGCTGTTCAAGCGCCGCCACGCCCGCCAGTGAATTGCCGGTCTCGTCCAGTTCCGGGCTCCAGACGGCAATCGCCATCTCGTGGGGGACAATTGCCACAACCCCACCGCCAACGCCGGATTTAGCCGGCAGCCCCACGCGCCAGGCAAACTCCCCGGCGTTCTGATACATGCCGCTGGTTGCCATTAAGGCGTTAATTTGCCGGGCCTGCATCGGAGAGACGACGTCCTCGGCCAGATGCGGGGCATGGCCCTGATGCGCCAGAAAAAGGAAAGTCTGCGCCAGTTCGACACAATTCATCTTCAGCGCGCAGTAATGGAAATAGTTTTGCAGCACCGTAGCGACGTCATTATGAAAATTGCCGAAGGACTTCATCAGCCAGGCAATGGCGGCGTTACGGGCGGAGTGTTCAAATTCGGACCGCGCCACCACCGGATCGTAGGCAATGTCCTGTACGCCGGAAAGCTGACGCACAATTTCCAGCATTCTTTGCCGCGGCGCGCTCAGCCGGCTTTGCAGCATATCGCACACCACCAGCGCTCCGGCATTAATAAACGGGTTACGCGGCTTACCCTGCTCTATTTCAAGCTGAAGAAGGGAGTTGAACGGCTGACCGGACGGATCTTTGCCCACCCGCTGCCAGATCTCTTGCTCGTCATACTGGCGCATGGCGGCAACCAGGCTAAGCACTTTTGAGATCGACTGAATGGAAAAGCGCTCCAGCGCGTCTCCCGCCTGAAAGCGCTGACCGTCGATAGTACAAATGGCGATGCCGAGCTTATTCCCGCTGACTGAAGCCAGCGCGGGAATGTAATCGGCAACGTTACCCTGCCCCAGTAACGGACGAACCTGCGCCAGAATCTCGTCCAGCATCTCATTATGGATGACCGCAGCCACACTTTGCTCCTTGCCCTCAGGCTAAAACGGGCTGCGAGTATAACAGAGGCTGATACGTCACGTCAGGCAGGGAGACGAAAACGCGAGACGGCCTGCATCAAAAGATCGGACTCCTGATGCAGGCGTTCAGAGGCCTTCGACGCTTCGCTGACCAGCACGTCCGTCTGACGCGATACCTGATTCAGCGCCTGAAGCTGACGGGTCATCTGATGGATACTTTCCCCCTGATTCAGGGTAGCCAGCGAAATATCGTTCAGCAGGCTGCTCAGATTCGCCACCAGCCCGGTGACCTGTTGCAGATTATCCTCCAGACGGTTGACCACCTGAGAACCTTCCTCAATGCCCTGAAGCGAGTGGTTGATCAGCGCCTGGATGGTTTGCGTGGAGTGACTGCTTTTTCGAGCCAGCAGCCCCACTTCCCGGGCGACCACCGCAAACCCGCGCCCCTGTTCCCCCGCATGGGCGGCTTCAATGGCGGCGTTAAGGGCCAGAATGTTGGTCTGAAACGCCACGCTGTCGATCATTGCGACGATCCCGCGCATTTCTGAGGATCGGTCAACGATCGTCTGCATTGAGCCATTCACCGCAGACATCATTTGCTCCCCGCCGGCGGCAGCCTGTCGGGCCTCATCGGCACGCGAGCGGGCGAGCTTTGCATAACCCGTATTGCCCTCAACGTGGGTTTCGAGGTCGGCAATATGCGCCGTTACCTCCTCCAGCTCTTTTGCCTGACGCGTAGACTGCTGATAAAGCTTCTGATTTCCCTGCACAAGTGACCCGATATTCTCAACCATGGAGGTGGTGGCCTCGCTGACCTGAGTCACCAGCTGCTGTAGCCCGCGCTGCATGGCGGTAATACTGTTGCTGAGCTGGCTGATTTCCCGGTTAAAGCGCATAACGTCAGGCGGCGTGCCCGACAGGTCCCCTGCCGCAAGCTGGTTGATATGGGCAATCAGACGGCGTAGCGGAGATATCACCCATTTCGCCATTCCGAACCAGACGGCAATGGCAATGGCGAGCAGCACCAGCGGCGCAAACAGGAACAGCCGTTGCAGGCCTGAGAGTTGTTCCATTAACGACTGACGCCCCTGTATCGCCTGCTTCTCGCTCCGTTGCTGATAGCGCGCAAAGTTGTCATTAAAATCGGTCTGAAACGCCTGGGCAGGTACGGCAAAAAAGAGATCGATACTGTTGGTTTTCACCAGCCCTTCCGCCTGCTCTCTGATGGCGCCGAAGAAAAGCTGATAGCTATTAACCAGCCCCTCGTCTTTCGGCGGATTAAGCGCGAGCCAGGCTTGCCATGCCTGCTGAGACGCCGCCAGGGATTTTTGCGCCTCGTCCATCAGGCTATGCCAGCTCCCTTCTGAGCCGGTCTCTTTATCCTGCATAAAGTAAACGCCGGAGCGATTGAGCAGATCGCTGGCGGCCAGCAGGGAAACGCGTGCCTGATCCAGCTTACTCTGCTGCTGCCAGGCCAGTTGATTGCGCTGTTCGTTACGCTGGGCTTCATTGAGGGAGGCGGTCAGCAGGAAGGAGGAAGAGAGTTGCAGGGCGGAGAAAAGGCCAATAATACAAAAGATGCCGGTCAGCAGGCCAAACTGACGGGGAATAATGCGCTGCGCAAGACGGCGAAAAATTTGCGTTAGGTTCATAATTTTCTTCTGTAACAATACGTTAGACGCGAGCGAGTCTACGAAACGAAAATGACAGAACCATTGCAGAATAATGACAGGAAACATGAACTGCCGGGTAGCGGCCTTGCCCTACCCGGCAACAACATTACACGCGCTCCTTCCACACGGTCTGAACGTTACAGAACTCGTGCAGACCGAAATGAGAAAGCTCTCGCCCGAAGCCACTCTTCTTCACGCCGCCAAAGGCGACACGCGCATCGCTGGCGCTGTAGCCGTTGATAAACACGCCGCCGCACTCCAGTTCGCGAGAGAAGGTTTCAGCCTGCGCGTCGTTCGCGGTAAAGACCGTCGCAGATAAGCCAAAGTCGCTGTCGTTAGCCAGCTGCAAGGCATGCGCCGCATCGTTCGCAACGGTAATTGCCGCTACCGGGCCAAACAGCTCCTGACGGAAGGCCGTCATCTCCGGGGTGACGCCGCCGAGTACGGTTGGTGCGTAATAGTTACCGGTCCCGGACATCTTCTCTCCGCCCAGTAGCAGGGTCGCCCCTTCCGCCAGCGTAGCCTGCACCTGCTGATGCAGCTCATCGCGAAGGTCAAATCTCGCCATTGGGCCAATGTAGTGCTCTTCTTCATCCGGTGCGCCCATCTTCAGCGCCGCAACCGCGTCTACAAAGCGTTGGGTAAAAGCTTCTGCCACGCCCGCTTCCACGATAAAGCGTTTCGCCGCCGCACAAACCTGCCCGGTATTCTGATAACGCCCGGCCACGGCCGCGCTGACGGCCAGATCCAGATCGGCATCGTTCAGGACGATAAACGGATCGGAACCTCCCAGCTCCAGCACGCATTTCTTCAGCGCCGCACCTGCCTGCGCGCCAATCGCCGCGCCTGCCCGAACGCTGCCGGTCACCGTCACCGCCGCAATACGACGATCGTTAATCGCCTGGCTGACGCCGTCATTCGTCGCGTTTACCCAGCCAAAGACACCCTCCGGGAAGCCGGCATCCGCGAACACTTGCCCAATCAGGTCCGCCGAGCCGAGCACGTTTGGCGCATGCTTAAGCAGATAGCTGTTCCCCGCCAGCAGGATCGGCACCGCGCCGCGCAACACTTGCCAGAGCGGGAAGTTCCATGGCATCACCGCCAGGATCGGCCCCAGCGGACGATACTCAATGACCGCATTTTCGACCTGGGTGGATTCCGCGCGCAACATCGCCGGGCCGTGTTCGGCGTACCAGTCGCAAAGGCTGGCTGATTTCGCCACTTCCGCACGCGCCTGGACAATGGGCTTGCCCATCTCGCGGGAGATAGTCTGCGCCATCTCTTCCGCACGGCTGCGCAGCGCCGTACCCAGATCGCGAAGTTTCTGTGCCCGGTGCGCTATGCCTTCGCGTCGCCACTGGCGAAAACCGGCATCGGCCAGCGCAATGGCTCGCTCCACGTCCTGAGACGTTGCCCACGGCCAGGCGGACAGCGTTTCGCCGGTCGCCGGGTTGACAGAGAGAGCATGGGTTGCAGATGAATAGGTCATGATGTTCTCCACGTAATAACGGTTGATTCATTGTGGCCCACTCTGGTATTTCTTAAAAATGAATAATACTCACCACCTTATTCACGAATCGAGAATGATATGGACTTAACACAGCTTGAGATGTTTAACGCCGTCGCGCTGACCGGCAGCATTACCCAGGCGGCGCAGAAGGTGCACCGGGTGCCTTCAAACCTCACCACCCGCATCCGTCAGCTTGAGGCAGATCTGGGCGTGGAGCTGTTTATTCGCGAGAATCAGCGCCTGCGGCTTTCCCCCGCCGGGCACAATTTTTTACGTTACAGCAAGCAGGTCCTGGCGCTGGTCGACGAAGCCCGAATGGTGGTCGCCGGGGATGAACCGCAGGGATTATTCTCACTTGGCGCGCTGGAAAGTACCGCCGCCGTGCGCATTCCGGAAAGCCTGGCGCTGTTTAACCAGCGCTATCCGCGCATTCAGTTTGCGCTGTCTACCGGGCCTTCCGGCACGATGATTGACGGCGTGCTTGAGGGCACGCTCAGCGCGGCCTTTGTCGACGGGCCGCTCTCGCACCCGGAGCTGGAAGGCATGCCTGTTTACCAGGAAGAGATGATGCTGGTCACCCCTGCGGGGCACGCGGAAGTATCAAAAGCCGCGCAGGTAAGCGGCAGCGACGTTTACGCCTTTCGCGCCAACTGCTCGTACCGGCGTCATCTGGAGAGCTGGTTTCATGCTGACCGCGTCACGCCGGGACGGATCCATGAGATGGAGTCCTATCACGGGATGCTCGCCTGCGTGATCGCGGGAGCAGGCATTGCGCTGATGCCCCGCTCCATGCTGGAGAGCATGCCGGGGCACCACCAGGTAGCGGCGTGGCCGCTGGCGGAGAATTGGCGCTGGCTCACCACCTGGCTGGTGTGGCGACGCGGGGCGCTGACGCGCCAGCTCGAGGCATTTATCGCGTTGCTGAACGAACGTCAGCCATCAGCGCCTTCTGCATAACAGCATCAGCGTACGGGCAATTAACGTTGTCCGTAATCCTGGAGGCGAAGGTAAACTTTCCCCTTCATATACAGCGTGGCCTGACCGCCAATCAATACGCGGTCGCCCTTCAGCGCGCAGCGCAAATCGCCGCCGCGCAGGGACACCTGGCGGGCAACCATCTGCGTTTTACCGAGCTTTTCGCTCCAGTACGGGATCAGCATGCTGTGGGTTGAGCCCGTGACCGGATCTTCCGGCACCCCTTCACCCGGACAGAAGAAGCGGCTGACGAAATCATACGCGTCCCCTGGCGCCGTGATGCAGACCATTTTCCCCAGCGGGGTCATCGCCGCAATGTCCGGCGTCAGGGCCTCCACCTGCTGCTGGCTGTCGAGCACGACCATATAGTCACGACCGACGCGCACCTCTTTCGCCGCGCTAATACCCAGCGCGCTGAACAGCGCCGGCGGCGGGTTGTCGACGGCCTCGGTTGACCAGGCCGGGAAATTCAGCGTCAGCCAGTCGCCGCTGCGAGTTACCGTCAGATCCCCCACGAAGCGCGTGCTAAAGGTAATCTCCGTGTGCGGATAGTCCAGGTATTCAAAAATAACGTGCGCGGCGGCCAGGGTCGCGTGGCCGCACAGGTTAATTTCATCCTGCGTGGTAAACCAGCGCAGCTCAAAGCCTTCGTCCGTGCGCACGAAGAACGCCGTCTCCGACTGGTTATGCTGTTTCGCCATGCTGAGCAACGTCTCGTCCGCAAGCCAGGACTCCAGCGGACACACTGCCGCTGCGTTGCCGCCGAACGCCCTGTCGCTGAAGGCATCTACCAGATAAAAATCAATTTCCTGCATCGTTTATTCCTCTTATCCATTTAGTCAGCGCAGAAAAACTGTGCCCTTGAGATACAGTGACGCCTGCCCGCCCATCAGCACGCGGTCGCCCTTAAGTTCGCAGCGGACGTCCCCACCGCGGGCAGAAACCTGACGCGCAAACATCTTTGTTTTACCGAGTTTCTCACTCCAGTATGGGATCAACATGGTGTGTGCGGAGCCGGTGACCGGATCTTCCGGCACGGCCACGCCCGGCGAAAAGAAACGGCTGACAAAGACATACTCCCCTTCATCCCGGGCGGTCACAGCCACCTTATGAACGCCCGGCAACATCGCGGAGAAGTCCGGCGTAACGGCTTCCACCTGCTCGCGGTTTTCCAGCACCAGCACCCAGGCACGGCCTTTGCGGGCGTCGACATAGCGGCTGATACCGAGCGCGGAGAGCATCTCCGGTGGCGGCATCTGCGCCTGCGTCGGGCAGGCGGGGAAATCCAGCGTCATCCAGTCACCCTCCCGGCTGACGGTCAGGCGGCCGGAAGCGGTATCAAAATGAATGCGCGAGTCCGGATAGTCCAGCTCGTTGAACAGAACATACGCTGCGGCAAGGGTCGCGTGACCGCAGAGATTAACCTCGGTAAGCGTGGTGAACCAGCGCAGCTCAATCCCCCCTTCGGTGCAGACAAAAAACGCGGTTTCCGACTGGTTATGCTGTTGCGCCATACGCAGTAACGTCTCATCCGGCAGCCACGCTTTTAGCGGGCATACCGCCGCCGGGTTGCCGCCAAAGGAGGACGCGCTGAACGCATCTACCAGATAAAAATCAATCTCCTGCATCGAGTTACCGCCCGTTTTTGTTGTGTTGTTCTCTATCTTCAATGAAATCCCCCGCGCTCGCTACCGCTGCATGAAGGTAAATTTTGTGATTCACGTCACATAACGGTTGAGTTTTCGCCGTTTAACGCTTTAAGATCGTCACCTCATCTTTCAGGCAACGAATCCCAGATATCCCTATGACAACACACACGGTTTCCCGCAGGGTCGCGTGGCTACGCGTGGTCACGCTCGCCATCGCAGCGTTTATTTTCAACACCACGGAATTTGTTCCGGTTGGACTGCTGTCTGACATCGCAGCCAGCTTCAACATGGAGACGGCACAGGCAGGCATCATGCTGACCATCTATGCATGGGTCGTGGCGCTGATGTCGCTGCCGTTTATGCTGCTGACCAGCCAGATGGAACGCCGTAAGCTGCTGATTGGGCTGTTTGTGGTGTTCATTGCCAGCCATGTGCTGTCGTTTATGGCGTGGAACTTTACGGTGCTGGTCATCAGCCGCACGGGTATCGCCTTTGCCCATGCCGTTTTCTGGTCGATTACCGCGTCGCTCGCCATTCGCCTGGCGCCCGCGGGGAAACGCGCCCAGGCGCTGAGCCTGATTGCCACCGGAACGGCGCTGGCGATGGTGTTAGGCTTGCCCATCGGGCGTATCGTGGGTCAATACTTTGGCTGGCGCACCACCTTCTTTGCCATCGGCATGGGGGCGCTGATCACGCTGGTGTGTCTGGTTAAACTGCTGCCAAAACTGCCGAGCGAACACTCCGGCTCGCTGAAAAGTCTGCCGCTGCTGGTGCGTCGTCCGGCGCTGATGAGCATCTATCTGCTGACCGTGATTGTGGTGACTGCCCACTATACGGCCTATAGCTATATTGAGCCGTTCGTACAGGTTGTCGCGGGCTTCAGCGCCAACTTCGCCACCGTTCTGCTGCTGATCCTGGGCGGCGCGGGGATTATCGGCAGTGTCCTGTTTGGGAAGCTGGGCAATCGACACGCGTCTGCGCTTGTAAGCGGTGCGATTGGCCTGCTGCTGGCGTGCCTGCTTTTACTGATGCCTGCGGCGGGTAGCGAAAGCCATCTGGCGATCCTCAGCCTGTTTTGGGGCGTGGCGATCATGATTATCGGTCTGGGAATGCAGGTCAAAGTGCTGGCACTGGCACCGGATGCCACGGACGTGGCGATGTCGCTCTTCTCCGGAATTTTTAATCTGGGAATTGGGGCCGGCGCGCTGGTGGGTAATCAGATCAGCCTGCATGTGTCGATGTCGGCCATTGGCTATCTTGGGGCTGTTCCGGCGCTGATCGCACTGATCTGGTCGGTGCTGATCTTCCGTAAATGGCCGGTCGCGATGGAAGAACAGACCAACCACGGTTGACGTTGAGTTTGCCGGGTAAGGCGAAGCCGCCACCCGGCACTGTTCTCAATGGTACGTCTTCACAATCTCCAGCACGCCATTAATAATAAACTGCACGCCCATACAGACCAGCAGGAAGCCCATCAGACGGGAGATAGCTTCAATCCCCCCCTTGCCTACCCAGCGCATAATCGCCCCGGAACTGCGTAACGATCCCCAGACGATAAGAGCGATAAGCCCAAAAATGAGCGGCGGCGCAACGGTGATAACCCAGTCCGGGAAAGTCGAACCATCACGCACCGTTGAGGCAGAACTGATGATCATCGCAATCGTCCCCGGCCCCGCCGTGCTCGGCATGGCTAACGGCACAAAGGCGATATTGGCGCTCGGTTCGCTTTCAAGCTCCTCCGATTTGCTTTTCGCTTCCGGTGATTCGTGCGCTTTTTGCGCCGGGAACAGCATCCGGAAACCAATAAAGGCCACGATCAGCCCGCCGGCAATACGCAGGCCCGGAATGGAGATGCCGAAGGTATTCATCACCAGCTGCCCGGCATAATAAGCCACCACCATGATGGCAAAAACGTATACGGAGGCCATCATCGACTGCTGATTGCGCTCCGCGCTATTCATGTTCCCCGCCAGCCCCAGAAAGAGTGCTACCGTCGTTAACGGGTTCGCCAGCGGCAGCAACACCACCAGCCCAAGCCCCACAGCCTTAATCAAATCCAACATAGTGCACCGCAGTCCTTATCCTTATTCAACATCGCAATTATAGGGGGAACCCTCGTCCGGAGCCATCCGCGTAACGTTACTCTCATTGTCCCGCGCAACCAATAACCTCAGATTATGTAACTGATTTAAAAGCGTACTGAAATAGTTCCTGAAGCGTTTTAGCAATTCGTGGCATCGGCTGATTCATTCAGTTGACTTATACTTGCCTGAGCAATAATATCTGCCGTGACTAAACTACTTGCCAGGGCAACCATTGTGAAAAGCACCAGTGACCTCTTTAACGACATAATCCCACTGGGTCGTCTTATTCATATGGTTAACCAGAAAAAAGATCGCCTGCTCAATGACTACCTGTCACCGCTGGATATCACCGCAACACAGTTCAAAGTGCTGTGTTCCATTCGCTGCGAAGTGTGTATCACGCCGGTTGAGCTGAAAAAGGTGCTCTCTGTCGATCTGGGTGCGTTAACCCGCATGCTGGATCGTCTCGTCTGTAAAGGATGGGTCGAACGAAGCCCTAACCCGAATGACAAACGTGGCGTACTGGTGAAACTGACCAGCGATGGCGCGGCCATGTGTGAGCAATGTCATCAATTAGTAGGACAAACACTGCACCAGGAACTAACAAAAAACTTAACGGCAGATGAAGTGGCAACGCTTGAGCTTTTACTCAAGAAAATCCTGCCGTAAACAGAAAAAGAGGTATGACGATGTCCAGACGCAATACTGACGCTATCACCATTCATAGCATTTTGGACTGGATCGAAGATAACCTGGAATCTCCGCTCTCTCTTGAAAAAGTGTCTGAGCGTTCAGGTTATTCAAAATGGCACCTGCAACGGATGTTCAAAAAAGAGACCGGTCATTCATTAGGTCAATATATTCGCAGCCGCAAGCTGACGGAGATTGCCCAGAAGCTGAAAGAAAGCAATGAGCCGATCCTTTATCTGGCAGAGCGTTATGGTTTTGAATCGCAGCAAACCCTGACGCGTACGTTCAAGAACTACTTTGACGTGCCGCCTCATAAGTACCGTATTACCAGTATGCCGGGTGAATCCCGTTATCTGTATCCGCTAAAACATTGCAGTTAATCATCGCCTGTTAAGACGTAACCGAGGAAATCATGAAATTTATCGTCTCCGCCGCCCTCACCTTGCTGGTGCTGGTTTCCGGCCAGAGTTTCGCGGAGCAAACCCCCAGTGCGGGGCAGCAAAATAATCGTGACACCATGATTATGCCGTCCACGCAAAGCCAGTCTCCCTATGACTTCAATCACATGGGCGCTGGCAGCGACAAATCCGACGAATTAGGCGTGCCGTATTACAACCACGACCTGTAATTCGTTTTTGCCCCGCTATGGCGGGGCTTTTTTCTACCTTAACCCCGCACTCGCGTCGCCCGACGCACCCGTAAGCCAAAGACGTTGATATACAGCCCGGCCATAATCAACCCCGCGCCAGACAGTTGCAGCGCGCTGAGCGTTTCGTCCAGTAAAAGTGCGGAACTGGCAAGCCCGACCACCGGCACCAGCAGCGATAACGGCGCCACGCGCCAGGTTTCATAGCGCCCGAGCAGCGATCCCCAGATGCCGTAGCCAATGATTGAGGCGACTAACGCCAGATAGACCAGCGACAAAATGGTCGTCAGGTCGATCTCCACCAGGCTTTTCAGCATCACCTGCGGACCATCCAGAATAAACGACGCGGCCATAAACGGCACAATGGGGATCAACGCGCTCCAGACCACCAGCGACATCACCGCCGGACGCGCCTCGTGCTGCATTATCAGCTTGTTGAAGATGTTGCCGCACGCCCAGCTTAGCCCCGCCGCCAGGGTCAGCATAAAGCCCAGCAGGGCGACATGCTGACCGTTAAGGCTGCCTTCTATCAGCACCAGCACGCCAAAGACCGCAAGGCTAATGCCCGCCAGCTGTTTGCCCTGCAAGCGCTCGCCAAAGACAAACGCGCCGAGAATAATGGTAAAGAACGCCTGCACCTGGAGCACCAGCGAAGCCAGACCCGCAGGCATACCGAATTTAATGGCGCAAAAGAGAAACGCAAACTGACCAAAACTGATGGTCAGGCCGTAGCCCAGCAGAAGCTTAAGGGGAATTTTCGGACGGGCAACGAACAGCAGCGCCGGGAACGCCACCAGCAGGAAGCGCAGACCGGCCAGCATCAGCGGAGGCATGTTGTGCAACCCCATTTTGATGACCACAAAATTGAGTCCCCACACCACCACAACCAGCAACGCCAACAGCCCGTCTTTACGCGTCATCTTCCGCCCCTGAATTATTAAATTTTTGTAAACACTTCAAGGTAACAGAAAAAATAGTCCCGCGAGAAGATCATTAATTCTGGTACTGAGGCGAAGCACTTGCGGATAAATTGGGTGCTATACAAGCTGCCGATCCCGTGATAATCCTGTAATAACACAACAAAAAAAGCATAAGCATTTGTCGGGCAGGAAAATGAAACCATCTCTCAGGCGCTCAACCGCAGCGCTGCTGGCGTCGTCATTGTTATTAACAATTGGCCGCGGGGCAACGCTGCCCTTTATGACCATTTATCTCACGCGCGTGTACAACATGAGCGTGGAGAATATTGGCTACGCCCTTACCGTGGCGTTGACCATAGGCGTGGTGTTTAGCCTGGGGTTTGGCATCCTGGCGGATAAGTTCGACAAAAAACGCTATATGCTGATCGCCATCGTGGCCTTTATTGCCGGGTTTGTGGCCATTCCGCTGGTGAATAACGTTACGCTGGTGGTGCTGTTCTTTGCCCTTATTAACTGCGCCTATTCCGTATTCTCAACGGTGCTGAAAGCGTGGTTTGCCGACGTGCTGACCACCAGCGAAAAGGCGCGCGTGTTCTCGCTCAACTACAGTTTTCTGAATATCGGCTGGACCATCGGGCCGCCGATGGGCACCCTGCTGGTGATGTACAGCCTGCAACTGCCGTTCTGGCTGGCGGCCTTCTGCGCCGCGCTGCCTCTCGGGTTTATCCATTTCTTTGTGCAGAAAAGCGTAGCGTCTGACAGCGTGGAAGAAAAAGCGCCGTGGCAGCCCTCGGTGCTGCTGAAGGACCGGGCGCTGTTCTGGTACACGCTCTCCGGTCTGCTGGCGTCCTACGTGGGCGGATCGTTCGCCACCTGCATTTCACAGTATGTCCTCGCCGCGTATGCGGACAGCGATTTCGCAGAAAAGGTGGTGGCCGTTGTGCTGCCCGTCAACGCGGTGGTGGTAGTCACCCTGCAATACGCGCTTGGCCGCAAGATCTCCGCCAGCAATATCCGCCCGCTAATGACTGCCGCGACGCTCTTTTTCATCCTCGGGCTGGGTGGGTTTATGCTCTCCGGCGAGAACCTGATTTACTGGGGGATCGCGGCGGCGATTTTCACCCTGGGTGAAATTATCTATGCGCCGGGTGAATACATGCTGATCGACAATATCGCCCCGCCGGGCATGAAGGCGAGCTACTTCTCCGCGCAGGCGCTGGGCTGGCTGGGAGCAGCGGCGAACCCGATGATCACCGGGCTGATCCTGACGCATCTGCCGCACTGGTCGTTATTTATTATTATGATGGCCGCCATCGTCGCGGCGTGGCTGATGATTTTGCGCGGGATGCGCGTGAAAAGTGAAAATAGCGTGTCGGGTGGCGCTGCGCTTACCCGACCTGGAAAACCCTAATCGTAGGCCGGGTAAGGCGAAGCCGCCACCCGGCAAAATCAGCATCCTAGTGGTGCAACATCTCTTCCACCACCTGCTCTTTGTACATCTCATTCGGGTAATAGGTCGGCCAGTTATCCATCTCCTTCAGCAGCGCCTCGTGGGAGGTGTTGCCCATGAAGATATGGAAGTGTGAAGAGGCTTTCGGCCCGATGGTATGGTCGCTGAACTGCACAAATTTCGGCGCCTGACTCGCGTTATCCTTACACTCAAACAGGTAGCGAACGCCCTTTTTCCCCGAAGCATAGGTCAAAATTTTGTAGCCGCTGTAGTCGTAGCGGCAGCTGCTCACCGTCTTACCTCGGTGGAACGCCATCACGTTGTTTTCAATACCAATGGCGTCCACGTCCGTGGCGTAACCCTTGCGGTAGTAGGCTTTCACCTCGTCAGCGGATTTGTCACCCTTCTCTGCTTTCTTTTGGAAAACCGGATCCAGTGAACCATCAAGCAGGAACGGATAAACAGACTGCCAGGTCCCGTCCCAGTCAGACAATTTTCTGTCCCTGACGTCTTTATCCTCAAAGACGCCGTTCGCCGCCTTCTGTTCCGCCTCCGTCATCTGATGACCGTGCGAATGGGCAAAAAGCGAGCCGCTTACCAGCAGCGTTCCCAGAGTCAGCGCAATTTTTCCAGCATGTGCAGCCAAAGCAAAACCCTCATTCCGTGTTATAAGAATGAGGATGTTATAATATAACATCTCAGATCGCAACCAGTCCGCGAACGCCCTCCCGCTCCATATTTTCCCCGCGCCCGTGCTGGACAATACTGCCGCGCGACATCACCAGATAGCTGTCGGCCAGCTCCGCTGCAAAATCGTAAAACTGCTCCACCAGCAGGATCGCCATATCCCCCCGGTTTGCCAGGCTACGGATCACCTGGCCGATCTCTTTAATGACCGACGGCTGAATACCTTCCGTAGGCTCATCCAGGATCAGCAACCGTGGACGGCTCGCCAGCGCCCGCCCAATCGCCAGCTGCTGCTGCTGACCACCGGAAAGATCGCCTCCGCGACGGTGCTTCATCTCTTTCAGCACCGGGAAAAGCTGCCATATCTCCTCCGGTACGCCTTTTGCACTGCGGGCGGAAAAGCGCGACAGCCCCATCAGCAGATTTTCCTCAACGGTAAGACGCGGAAAAATCTCGCGTCCCTGCGGAACATATGCCACGCCGGACTGCACCCGCTGGTGCGGCTTACTGTGGGTGATGGTTTTCCCCTGCCAGACCACTTCCCCGGTTTTCACCGGGATCAGCCCCATCAGGCACCTCAGCAGGGTGGTTTTGCCCACCCCGTTGCGCCCCAAAAGGCAGGTGACTTCCCCGACGGCCGCTTCAAAGTTCACTCCGCGCAGTATATGGCTTCCGCCGTAGTACTGATTCAGCTCGTTAACCTGCAACATGCGTTCTCCTTAGCGTCCCAGATAGACGTCAATCACCTGTTCATTGGCCTGTACCTCGCGAAGCGAGCCTTCTGCCAGCACGCGTCCCTGATGCAGCACCGTGACGTGGTCGGCGATGGTCTCAACGAAGCCCATATCGTGCTCAACCACCATCAACGAATGTTTACCTGCCAGGGTGCGGAACAGTTCGGCGGTGTATTCCGTCTCGGCGTCGGTCATGCCGGCGGCGGGTTCGTCCAGCAGCAGCAGATGCGGGTCCTGCACGAGTAGCATGCCAATCTCCAGAAACTGCTTCTGCCCGTGGGAAAGCAGCCCGGCGCGGCGATCGCGCTCGCTGCCAAGCCGCAGCAATAACAGCATTTCGTCAATGCGGTCGCGCTGTTCGCCGCTGAGCGTGGCCCGCAGGCTCGCCCAGACGGACCTGTCGGCCTTCATGGCGATTTCGAGGTTTTCCCATACGGTCAGCGCTTCAAACACCGTCGGCTTCTGGAACTTACGCCCAATCCCCTGCCGGGCAATAGCCGCCGGTTCAAGGGTTGTCAGGTCGATGGACTGATCGTAAATGGCTTTACCACTTTTTGGCCGGGTTTTGCCGGTGATCACATCCATCAGCGTGGTTTTGCCCGCACCGTTAGGCCCAATGATGCAGCGCAGCTCCCCGACGCCGATATTCAGCGAGAGATCGGTCAACGCTTTAAAGCCGTCGAAGCTGACGTTAATGGCCTCAAGCTGCAATACCGGATCGGTCTGCTCGCGGTAACGATCGCCCGGCAGCTGGCGGGTAAAGAGTCCTTCAGAGGGCTGCATTATTTCTCTCCCTTACGCAACAGACCGAACACGCCACGCGGTAAAAACAGCGTGACGGCAATGAAAATCAGCCCCAGAAACAGCTGCCAGTACTCCGGCATCGCCACGGTGAAAAAGCTCTTCGCACCGTTGACCAGCGCCGCGCCGATCACCGGGCCCACCAGCGTGCCGCGGCCCCCCAGCGCGACCCAGATGGCCGCTTCAATGGAGTTGGTTGGCGACATCTCGCCCGGGTTGATAATGCCCACCTGCGGAACGTACAGCGCCCCCGCCAGGCCGCACAGCACGGCAGAGAGCGTCCAGACCAGCAGCTTGAAGCCGCGCGGATCGTAGCCGCAAAACGTCAGGCGGTTTTCCGCATCGCGTACCGCCGTCAAAATGCGGCCAAACTTACTCTTCGCCAGCGCGTAGCCTGTGCCCAGAGCCAGAAGCAGCAGCATTACGGTCGCGATAAACAGCGCGATCCGCGTCGTGGTCGCCGTGACGGAAAACCCGAGCAGCGTGGTGAAGCCGGTGAAGCCGTTATTGCCGCCAAAGCCGGTTTCATTGCGAAAGAAAAGCAGCATCCCCGCATACGTCAGCGCCTGGGTCATAATCGAGAAATAGACCCCTTTGATCTTCGAGCGGAAAGCAAACCAGCCGAAGACCAGCGCCAGCAGGCCGGGGACCGTCACGATTAAAACCAGCGCCCAGGCGAAATGCTGCGTTCCCCACCAGAACCACGGCAGCTCGCTCCACGACAGAAACGACATAAACGCGGGCAGGCCGTCGCCAGCCGCCTGGCGCATCAGGTACATGCCCATCGCATACCCGCCCAGGGCGAAGAATATGCCGTGCCCCAGCGAGAGCATGCCTGCATAGCCCCACACCAGATCGAGGGCCACGGCGACAATCGCGTAGCAGAGGATTTTGCCGACGAGCGTCAGCATCCACGTGGAGACAGCCAGCGGATGCGTGGAAGGCAACAGCGCGAGAAAAGGCAGCACCAGCAGCGCCGCAATCAGCAGGCTGCCGACAATCTGCGTGGTACGCGGTGCGCTGCGCGCCAGTGTTAAGGTCATTGGCTGGCTCATCAGTCTGTCACCCTCCCTTTCAGTGCGAATAACCCCTGCGGACGCTTCTGGATAAAGAGAATAATCGCCACCAGAATCAGGATTTTGCCCAGCACCGCGCCCATATGCGGTTCAAGAATTTTATTGAAGATGCCAAGTCCAAAGGCCGCCGCCACGCTACCGGCCAGCTGACCGACGCCGCCCAGCACCACCACCAGGAACGAATCAATGATGTACCCCTGACCCAGCTCCGGCCCCACGTTCCCCAGCTGGGACAATGCCACGCCGCCCAGCCCGGCGATGCCGGACCCGAGGCCAAACGCCAGCATATCAACCCGTCCGGTCGGCACGCCGCAGCAGGCCGCCATGCTGCGGTTTTGCGTCACCGCCCGCACGTTAAGACCCAGACGCGTTTTGTTCAGAATCAGCCAGGTGAAAAACAGCACCAGCAGCACAAAGCCGAGCACCACAATGCGGTTCCACGGTAGCGTCAGGTTGGCGAAAACCTGCACGCCGCCGGACAGCCAGGCCGGGTTCGCGACCTCAAGGTTCTGTGCGCCAAAGGTCATGCGCACCAGCTGGATGAGCATCAGGCTGATCCCCCAGGTGGCGAGCAGCGTTTCCAGCGGGCGGCCATACAGATGGCGGATCACCGTGCGCTCCAGCACCATGCCGATACCTGCCGTCAGGCAAAACGCCACCGGCAGCGCTATCACCGGATAGAGCGCCAGCCACTGAGGCATCCACTGCGCCATCATCTGCTGCACCATCCAGGTGGCATATGCGCCGAGCATCAGCATCTCGCCGTGCGCCATGTTGATCACGCCCAGCAGACCATAGGTGATAGCCAGCCCGAGGGCGGCCAGCAGCAGCACCGATCCCAACGACAGGCCCATAAAGGCCTGCCCCAGCAGTTCGCCCCACATTAAACGGTGCTGGATACGGTCCAGGCTTTCGGTAGCTGCGGCACGTACCCGCGCATCCGGTTCGGTTTGCGCCTGGGTAAGCGGTGCCAGCGTGGCCTGCACGTCCGGATCGTCAGACTGTCCCAGCAGCTCAACCGCCTTCAGCCGTATTTCCGCCTGTGGGCTCGTCAGCTGAAGGTTTGCCAGCGCCAGCATCAGAGACTGCCGGGTGACATCGTCCGTTTCGCGACCGGCTCGCTGTTGCAGGAAGCCGAGCATCTCCGGCTGGGCATCACGCTGAAGCTGCCGCGCGGCATGCCGCCTTTCCGTGACACTGTCACTTACAAGCTGATGGGTCGCCAGCGCCGTGAGGGTCAATACGCGCAGCCGGTTGGTGAGGCGCACGGCTTTGGTTGCCCCTTCGGCGGTTTTTGATGCCCCCAGTGCAACCATGCCGCCGTCGATGCGGGTAAAAGCATGCTTCTGGCTGTCGGTATAAAGATTCTCGGTTTGCAGCGCCTTAAGCAGCGGCAAACGTGCAGGTTCCGGCGCGGCCGCCCACCGGGTCAGCATAGCGGTCTGCTGGCTCCGGGTGGCGGCAACGAAATCATCGGCATCCGATGCCTGCGCCATCCCTGGCAGCAGTCCGGTAAGCCACACAATCGCAATAATGATGCGCATGGCGTTCATGACGTCTCTCCCTGGGTGTTGGCTTAGTTGCTGGCGGTTTTCATCGGCTGGTCAGGCTTTTTGTCGTTCCCGGCGATAAACGGGCTCCACGGCTGAGCGCGTACCGGCTGTTCGGTCTGCCAGACGACGTTGAACTGGCCGTTACCTTCGATTTCGCCGATCATGACGGGCTTATGCAGGTGGTGGTTGGTGGCATCCATGGTCAGCGTAAAGCCGGACGGCGCGCTGAAGGACTGGCCCGCCATTGCCGCGCGCACTTTATCCACGTCGGTCGTACCGGCTTTCTCAACCGCCTGCGCCCACATATGGAGGCCAACGTAGGTCGCTTCCATCGGATCGTTGGTGACCACGGTGTCGGCATTCGGCAGCTTGTGCGCTTTCGCGTAGGCTTTGTAGGCCGCGACGAAGGTCTGGTTGGTCGGGTTATCAACGGATTCAAAGTAGTTCCACGCCGCAAGGTTACCCACCAGCGGTTTGGTATCAATACCGCGCAGCTCTTCCTCGCCGACCGAGAACGCCACCACCGGCACGTCAGTAGCTTTCAGCCCCTGGTTCGCCAGCTCTTTGTAGAAAGGCACGTTGGAATCACCGTTGATGGTGGAGACCACCGCCGTTTTGCCGCCCGCGGAGAATTTCTTGATATTGGCAACGATGGTCTGGTAATCGCTGTGACCAAACGGGGTGTAGACCTCTTCAATATCTTTATCTTCCACGCCCTTCGAGTGCAGGAAGGCACGCAGGATCTTGTTAGTCGTGCGCGGGTAAACGTAGTCCGTACCCAGCAGGAAGAAGCGCTTTGCGCTGCCGCCGTCTTCGCTCATCAGGTACTCCACCGCAGGGATCGCCTGCTGGTTGGGTGCCGCGCCGGTATAAAAGACGTTAGGCGACATCTCTTCACCTTCGTACTGCACAGGATAGAACAGCAAACCGTTCAGCTCTTCAAAGACCGGCAGAACCGATTTACGCGAAACCGACGTCCAGCAGCCAAACACCACCGCGACCTTATCCTGACTCAGAAGCTGGCGGGCTTTTTCGGCAAACAGCGGCCAGTTGGATGCCGGATCGACCACCACCGGTTCCAGCTTTTTCCCCAGCACGCCGCCTTTGGCGTTGATTTCATCGATGGTCATCAGGGCGACATCTTTCAGGGGTGTTTCTGAGATGGCCATCGTGCCGGACAGAGAGTGCATAATCCCAACTTTGATGGTGTCTGCGGCCTGGACGCCAAAGCTCATGCCCATGGCGACGACGGATGCGGACAGGGCGAACGCTTTAATAAGGGTACGACGGTGCATATTTTCACTCCTGAAAAAGAAAGCTGTGCGAAGACGTCCGTTACCGCCTGGACGCAGAAAAAGTAACGTCAGTTTCAGGAGAGCAAAAAGAGTGCCAGGTTGCAGAGGCTAGATTTTAAAGGGATGCGAGAGAAGGATGACGGGAAACGACTCAGAATGGTACAGCGCTGCACTGTATTAATGCAGCGCTGTGGAGGGTGTTACCAGACGTCGCTGGCGATTTGCGTCACCAGGCGAACTTTGTCCCACTGCTGGGCTTCGCTCAGGCTGTTACCCTCTTCCGTGGAGGCAAATCCGCACTGCGGACTGAGGCAAATCTGCTCTTTCGCGACGTATTGCGCGGCCTCTTCCAGACGCGCTTTCACCCCTTCAGGGTTCTCCAGTTCGCCGTGCTTAGTGGTAATGAGCCCCAGAACCACCTGCTGTTTGCCCGGGCGCACAAAACGCAGTGGCGCGAAGTCGCCGCTACGATCGTTGTCGTACTCCAGGAAGAACGCGTCGACGTTAACCGTGCCGAACAGCACCTCTGCCACCGGCTCATAGCCGCCCTCTGAAATCCACGTTGAGCGGAAATTGCCGCGGCAGACGTGCAGCCCGACGGTCAGGTCGTCCGGCTTGCCTTCCAGCGCTTTGTTCAGCACGTTGGCATAGATGCGGGCCAGTTCGTCGGCGTCATCCCCCCGCTCCCGGATCTGGCGGCGCTGATCTTCCGAGCAGAGATAGGCCCATACGGTGTCGTCCAGTTGCAGATAGCGGCAGCCCGCGTCGTAGAATGCCCGAATGGCGTCGCGCCAGGTGGTCGCCAGATCGTCAAAGTAGTCGTTCAGGTCCGGATAGACGGTGGCATCAATATCCTTGCGGCCACCGCGGAAGTGCAGCACGCTCGGGCTCGGAATGGTCATTTTCGGCTGCGCGTTACCGCTGATGCTTTTAAGGTAGCGGAAGTCTTCCAGCATAGGATGATCGCCAAAGCCCAGCTTGCCCGTGACGCGCACGCCGTGGGCTTTGGTCTGCACCCCGTTGAACTGAATGCCCTGCTGAGCGTCATAACGCTCCACGCCCTGAAGCCCGTCAAAGAAGTCGAAGTGCCACCAGGCGCGGCGGAACTCACCGTCCGTCACCACGTGCAGGCCGCAGGCGCACTGCTGCTCAACGACGTGGCGAATGGCCTCGTCCTCGACCGCGCGAAGCTGCCCGGCATCGATCTCACCGCTGGCAAATTGCAGGCGCGCCTGTTTAATGGAATCCGGGCGTAAAAAGCTGCCGACTACATCGGCGCGGAACGGGGCGTGGTGTCGCTGCATGGAAATCTCCTTTGTCTGTCGGCGTTAATTGCCCACAGTGATAATTCATCTCTTGAACCTTTAGACTTCTGGATGTCTAAACGTCTTAAGAAAATGTCACACCCCCTGCCTCCCGACAAACGAGAAAATTTCATCGGTGTTGAAAAAAATTCATGTTCCAGAGCCGGATGATGACGATCCTGCAAACGCGAACTGCTCATCCTCCCAGCCGGTCATGCCCCCGAGCATAATCTTGACCGGCAGACCGAGACGCGCCAGCTTCAGCGCCGCCCTGTCCGCGCCGTTGCAGTGCGGGCCTGCACAATAGACGACAAATAGCGTGCCCGCCGGCCACGCGTTCATCCGCTCTGCGGTAATCTGGCTCCAGGGTAAATGCTGCGCGCCGGGCAGATGACGCCGGGCAAAATGCTCGGGCTTCCCGACCACGTGCAGCAGAGCGAAGTCCTGCTCACCGCTGGATATAGCGTGTTGCACATCGGCGCAGTCCGTCTCTACGCTTAAGCGTCGCAGAAAATGCCCCACGGCTTCCTGCGGCTCGGCAGCCGGAAATTCAGTAACATAGCTCATGAATCTTCCTCATTTATGGTGTTTGTGTTAACACTACTCTATCCCTTAATACAGCCCATGAATGCCTCCGCCTATGCCAGAAAACAGCAAAAAGATGACAAATTTACGACACACTCCTCCGCGCGCGGTCGTGCTGGCGTATGACGGTTTGTGCACCTTTGAGTTTGGCGTGGCGGTAGAAATCTTTGGCTTGCCGCGCCCGGAGATGGGCGACGACTGGTATCGGTTCGCCGTGGCGAGCGTGGATGAAGGCGAACTCCGGGCAACGGGCGGGATACGCATTCTGGCCGATGGCGATCTGCACCTGCTGGAGACGGCGGATCTGATTGTTGTACCCGGCTGGCGAGGGCTGGACGCCCCCGTACCCGAGGCGCTTTGTCAGGCGTTACGCGCGGCGCACGCCCGCGGCTGTCAGCTGCTCTCAATCTGTTCTGGCGTTTTTGTGCTGGCAGCCACGGGCCTGCTCAACGGGCGCAAGGCGACCACCCACTGGCGTTACACGCACGCGCTGAAATCACGTTTTCCCGCCGTCACCGTGGTTGAGGATGTGCTGTATCAGGACGAGGGGGATATTTTTACCTCCGCCGGCAGCGCGGCGGGGATCGATCTGTGCCTGCACGTGGTGCGCCGGGATTACGGTATGGAGGCGGCAAACCGCGTGGCGCATCGGCTGGTGATCCCGCCCCACAGAGACGGCTCGCAAACCCAGCAGCTAAGCCGGCCGGTGGCTCAGCTACGGGAAAGTCAGCGCCTGGGTCAGCTGTTTGATTATCTTCATCAGCATCTTGCCGTGCCACATACCGTCGGGTCGCTGGCCCTGCGGGTTGGCATGAGTCAGCGTACCTTTCTGCGCCGTTTCCAGGACGCGACCGGAACCACGCCCGCGCGCTGGTTATTGACGGCGAGATTGCAGCGGGCGAAGGATTATCTCGAAAATAGCCGACTCAGCATCGACAATATTGCCGAACAAACCGGTTTTGGACTCAGCGCCACGCTGCGCCACCATTTCCGCCAGCAATATGCCCTTTCCCCGACGCAATATCGAAAGCAGTTTTTGCAGCCGACCCGATAAAAAGGCAAAAAAAAACCGCCATATTCTGGCGGTAAATGCTTGCATGGATAGATTTGTATTTTGGTATCTACGCTCCGGTATTCCATACCGGGATGTGGATCACCTGCAATCTACCACCGTGAGCCTCAACGAAGCATAAACGAATCGATTAACCCGCTTTGGTATTAATTTGCAGATAACGCATCAGCCCCTGCTCGGCGCTCTGGCGGGCATCATCATTAATCGCTTCGAGATAGAACGCGCGAGAGACTCCGTACGGTGCCTGCTCGGATGGGTAAACGGCAAACTGAAAGGTTTTCCCCCTCGCCTTGTTGGTGCAGCCCAGCTCCCAGCGATCTTCACTTACCTGGGTGCTATTACATTCGACGCGGCCGTAATCACTGGTTAAATACGATCCGACGCGGCTTTTCGCTGACTGAATATATTCTGGTTCTTCGTTTGAATAGATGCTGGCAGCAGCACCCACAGCAACCACTACGCCCAGAAGTGATAGCACGATTATTTTTTTCATTTATTAGATCCAATCCTTAGCCAGAAAAATCTTATTGTAAATGATTTCCCCATAAATCTAGCTGCTCTTTTCATACCAGAAATGGGAGTTTACAAAGACAAGAATGCTTTTAAGAATAGTCTCAGATGCGCTGTATTGCGATCACAAATTTTGACAGTCTTTTTTCTCAAATTTGAACAGTCAAATAATTACTCTATGAAATTATCCCTACGATAACCCTGGCGTATATTTGGGGGATGAAGGATGGTCAGAAAAGGGTTGTCGCTACTGCTGCTGATAAGCGCCCTGTTCTCAGGGCAGATTATGGCGGAGCACAAAGGACATGTATTTTTGTATGTGAAAAACGCCGACCATCAGCTTCGTCATGAAGCTGACAGCGACGCGTTACGCAGCGAGGCAGAGGAATCTGCGGAGGGGTTGCGCGAGCGCCATGCCTGGCAGAAATCGCGCAAACCCGATACCCACTTTCCGGGTTAGCTGCCTTTACGCTTCGGCAGGGTTTTCATCAAGTCGTCAGGGCTGACGGAGGCCACAATGCTGCCAGGCGACGGCATTTTGAAGATGTGATTCTTCATCTTACCGATAACGTGCATTTCACACGGACGGCAGTCGAATTTCAGCGTCAGCACTTCGTCGCCATTCACCAGCTGCATCGGCGTTGCTTTCCAGCTTTTGATATTGCCTTTCGCCTGCTTCGGGCAGAGGTTAAAGGCAAACCGCAGGCAGTGTTTGGTGATCATCACCGGCACGTCGCCCTTCTCTTCATGGGCTTCATACGCGGCGTCAATCAGCTGCACGCCGTGTCGATGATAAAACGCACGCGCTTTATGGTTATAAACGTTCGCCAGGAAGGAGAGATGCGTGTCCGGGTAAACCGGCGCAGGCACCGCTTCGGCCTTACGGCTGCCGCGCGGATAGTTTGCCAGGCGGGCGTCATCCAGCATCTCAGCCGTTTCACGACGGAACTGATTCAGCAGGCTGTTCGGCACGAAGAGCGCATCCGGCAGATTCACCTCAATATTGCGCGCGTAATAAATGGTCTGACCCAGCTTCGCCACGCCGTCCTTCAGGTTGTTCAGCGCTTTCTCCGCGTTGTTCGCTACCTCGAACATGCCGTCGAGGGTATGCGTCACGCTGATACCGTCTTCACAGGTCATGGTCAGGATCAGCTGCTCTTCCCAGCCCCCCAGCGCGATATCCACCGCAATGCGGCGCTCGCTGGAGGTCTTGAGCAACGCCTGCTGCCAGTTGTGGTCCAGGTTACGGTTCAGCGCCGCGTTGGGACGGGCTTTGTAGAGATCGGCAGGCATTTCGTTTGGCCAGACCCGATAGCGGTTTTCGCCGGTTTTCTCCACGGTGTTGGCGCGAAAACCGACCACTTCACGTTTGATCATCACGTTGAGACCGTCGCCGTTCGCCAGCGGCTCTGTAACCTGAACGTCGAGATGGTCCTTCGCCACCTTCAGCACTTCACCCACCGGCAGGCCGATAAATTTCGGTGAGTCAAACGCGCCGATGTCCCCTTTGCGCGCATTCACAAAGTAATCCGTGCTGCCGCGGTGGAAGGTTTTGTCCGTGGACGGAATAAAGAAATGCTCCGTACGTCCGGCGGAGGCGCGGGCCAGATCACCGCGATCGTCGATGATGGCATCCAGCATCTGACGATAATGGGCGGTGATATTTTTCACGTAGCTCATGTCCTTGTAGCGCCCTTCAATTTTGAAGGAGCGCACCCCGGCGTCGATCAGCGCGCCGAGGTTCGCCGTCTGATCGTTGTCTTTCATCGACAGCAGGTGTTTTTCGAACGCCACCACACGGCCCTGATCGTCTTTCAGGGTATACGGCAAACGGCAGGCCTGAGAGCAGTCGCCCCGGTTAGCGCTGCGCCCCGTCTGGGCGTGAGAGATATTACACTGCCCGGAATACGCCACGCACAGCGCACCGTGGATAAAGAATTCAATAGTGGCGTCGGTCGCCTGGTGAATATCGCGGATCTGGTTCAGGTTCAGCTCGCGCGCCAGAACAATCTGTGTGAACCCAACGTCCGAAAGGAACTTTGCCTTCTCAACGGTGCGGATATCGCACTGGGTGCTGGCGTGCAGCTCAATCGGCGGGATATCCAGTTCCAGCACGCCCATATCCTGAACGATCAGCGCGTCAACGCCGGTCTGGTAGAGATCGGTGATCAGACGCTGCGCAGGCTCAAGCTCATCATCATGAAGAATGGTGTTCAGGGTCACGAACACCTTCGCCCCGAAACGGTGGGCGAACGGCACCAGTTCGGCAATATCGCGCAGGCTATTGCTGGCGTTATGACGGGCACCGAAGCCAGGGCCGCCAATGTAGACGGCATCCGCACCGTGAAGAATGGCTTCACGGGCAATGGCGGCGTCGCGGGCCGGGCTGAGCAGTTCAAGATGATGGGAGTGCAGGCGCATACTTCGTCGTTATCCGTTATGGTCAAAATGGCGGCTATTGTAGTCAGAAGTCTGTGTCAGTGAAACCGTTTTGCGACGCTTTAGCGGGGATAATGGATCAGAGAGTGAAAATGGACCGTCCGGGCGCTGCTGTTGCGGTACGCGTGCGGTTTGTCGCCGGCAAAACGCACCCCAGAATCAGCATAAATCGTCCGCCAGATGCCGTCGATCTGCATCTCCAGTTCACCGCTTATCACCACCACGTGTTCAATCACCCCGGCTTCGTGCGGGGTGGACTCGCTCAGCGCGCCGGGCGACAGCGTGATGGAGAAATGGTCAAACCTGAGCTGGTCGTCCCAGGGGAAAAGCGGCTTCACCACCATCGCCTGCTGCTGCGGATCAAATACCGCCTGCGGGTCGCTCTCTGGGGTAATAAACGCCGAAAAAGGCACGTTCAGCCCGGTGGCGATTTTCCACAGGGTGGAGACCGTCGGGCTGGACTCGTTGCGTTCGATTTGCCCAAGCATCGCTTTCGACACGCCCGTCTCTTCGGCCAGCTTCGACAGGCTCCAGCCCCGCGCCTGACGCAGCGCTTTCAGTGTAGTGGCAAGGTGTTGCGTAATATCCATGGTTCCTCCCGTTGTGCGAAGCATACCACTTGTACGCTATAGCGCACAGTGATACCTTACGCCGGACGTTATAACGCACAACGGAGTTCCCATGCGATCGACTGCCCCTCTCTTTCCTGCCGTACTGGCCGGTTTTGTTGCCGTCCTGGTGGGCTATGCCAGCTCTGCCGCTATTATCTGGCAGGCCGCCGCGGCGGCAGGCGCAACCCCACAGCAAATCGGCGGATGGATGACCGCGCTGGGCCTCGGGATGGGGATCAGCACGCTAGCATTATCGTGGTGGTACAAGGCGCCGGTGCTGACCGCCTGGTCAACGCCCGGCGCGGCGCTGCTCGCCACCAGCCTGCATGGCGTCACGCTGGCGGAAACCATCGGGGTATTTATGTTTGCAAATGCGCTGATCCTGCTGTGCGGCGTGACCAGCCTGTTTGCCCGGCTGATGAAGCTGATCCCGCACTCGCTTGCCGCCGCTATGCTCGCGGGCGTGCTGTTACAGTTCGGCCTGAAGGCATTCAGCAACCTTGAGGGGCACCTTTTTCTTTGCGGCAGTATGCTGGCCGCCTGGCTGGTGGCCAAAGCCGTGGCTCCCCGTTACGCCATTGTCGTCACGCTGCTGGTGGGCATTCTCGCGGCCTGGGCTGGAGGTGACGTTGTCACGAATAAAATGACGTTATCGGTTATCATGCCTGAATTTGTTGCCCCTGCGTTCACGTTTACCAGCCTGCTAAGCATCGGCTTGCCCTTCTTTCTGGTGACCATGGCGTCGCAGAATGCGCCCGGCTTCGCCACCATGCAGGCTTCGGGCTATGCGCTGGCGGTCTCACCGCTTATCGTTGCGACCGGCGGGCTGGCGCTGGTGTTATCCCCCTTCGGCGTCTATTCCATCTGCATCGCCGCCATCACCGCCGCCATTTGTCAGAGCCCGGACGCCCACCCGGATGCCGGTAAGCGCTGGCTGGCCGCGGCGGCGGCAGGCGGGTTTTATCTGCTGGCGGGGGTTTTTGGCGGCTCGATTTCCGGGCTGATGGCCGCCCTGCCGCTGAGCGGGATCCAGACGCTGGCCGGGCTGGCCCTGCTCGGTACGATTAGCGGCAGTCTGTATCAGGCGCTGAATCATGAAGCGGAGCGCGACGCGGCGATCGTCACCTTCCTGATGGCCGCCAGCGGCGTCACGATCCTGGGGATTGGCTCCGCCTTCTGGGGGCTGGTACTGGGTGGGTTATGTTACGCGGTCTTTTCACGCCTTCGTCGCGCGTAACTGGGACGGCGTCATCCCCGTCATGCTGCGAAAACGGTTACTGAAGTGGCTGGCGGAGTTGAATCCGCAGGCCAGCGCGATGTCGGTGAGCGGCGTGGTGGTGTGCTGCACCAGCGCTTTGGCCTTCTCCATGCGGCGCTGCATGACGTACTGATGCGGCGCCAGCCCCATCGACTGGCGGAACATTCTGGCGAAGTGATACTCGCTGAGTGCGGCCTGACCCGCCAGCTCCGCCAGCGTTAAGGGTTGCGCCAGATTTTCCTCGATAAAGGCCACTACGTTACGCAGCACAAACGGCGATAACCCGCCGGTGACCACCGGTAACTTCCACTGTACGCTGGAATAATGCTGGACTAAATGCGTCAGCAGTAAGGTCGACGCGGTGCTCAGGGTGAGCTGATTGGCGTTTTGCTGCCAGTCGCAGCCCAGCAAAAACTGACGATAGAGGGCGGTGATTTTCGGATCGCTGCCAAAGATTTTTTCATCCAGCGTCAGCGATAGCGGTCGTTTATCCCAGATTTTCTCCCCCACGTCCCGCAGATGTTCATCGGTGCAGTAAAGGTGGACGAACGACAGGTCGTCACGAATATCCCACGTCGATTCGCTCTCTTCAGGCATCAGGCAAAAACGATCCGGCCCGCCGCCATTTTTCCAGCCTCCGGGGGTTTTTTGATAGCTTTCATAGCCATCCGCCACGTACAGGCTGAGCGTATGGTGGTTGCTTTTTACGGTGATCGTATCGTGCTTGTTGTACCACGCCGCCAGTTGAATGCCAGAATTGAGCGCGACGGTTTCCCGCAGCACCGCATTTTGTTGGCGTAACGTTTCAAAGGTGTCGTAAACGAGAGACATGGCCGTAAACAGGTGATTAATCAGACTGTCAGTCTATGAAGTGTTGCAGCCTGTTACCAGCGTTCGCGTGAGAAAAAAGCGCAAGAATGTGCAAGTCCGGCGCAAGCCGATGAAAGCCGCCCGCCCGCGCTTTCGTCACACTGGTGTTTTTCGCGGTATGAGAAGAGAGAAACCATGAACGCATTACTCTATGGGCTGGTCGTTGTTATCTGGGGCACCACCTGGATCGCCATTTTTCTGCAACAGGGGCCGGTTCCCGCCCCGGTTTCCATTTTCTGGCGCTTTGCCGTGGCCAGCGCCACGATGATGATTGTCCTCCTCGCCCTTCGCCGCCTGCGCAGGCTGGCACTGCGGGATCACCTCTACTGCCTGCTTCAGGGCTGCTGCGTATTCTGCTTTAACTTCTGGTGCTTTTACACCGCCGCCGCCCATATCAATACCGGCCTTGAGTCGGTGATCTTCTCGATGGCCGTGCTGTATAACGCCATCAACAGCTTTATCTTCTTCGGCCAGCGCCCGCCCGCACGCTTCTGGACGGCGGCAGCGCTGGGGCTTATCGGGATCATTACCCTGTTCTGGAACGATCTGCTCGCCAGCGGCTGGAGCGCGTCGTTGCTTACCGGCATTGGGCTTTCTGCCCTCGGCACCTACGGCTTCTCGCTGGGGAATATGATCAGCATGCGCCATCAGCGCAACGGGCTGGAAACGATGACCACCAATGCCTGGGCGATGCTGTATGGCACCGTTGTGATGGGCCTTATCGCCCTCTTCAGGGGCGATAGCTTTATGCCGGAATGGACGGTGAGCTATATGGGGGCGCTGCTGTATCTTGCGCTGTTTGGCTCGGTGATTGCCTTCGGGGCTTACTTTACGCTGGTGGGCCGCATTGGTCCCGGTAAAGCCGCGTACAGCACCCTGCTGTTCCCGCTGGTGGCCCTGTCAATTTCAACAATCTACGAGGGCTACGTGTGGCATCTCAACGGAATCGCAGGCTTACTGCTGATACTGGGGGGAAATATGGTGATGTTTACCAAGCCGGAAACCTGGTTCCGACGCCTGCGGACGGCATAGAAAAACGGCCTGCGAAGGTGCAGGCCGTGTTGATTATTTTGCAGTCTGATGAACATCAAACATGGTGGCATCCGTCGCCATGTCATCCACAACCTGTTTCAGCGTGGCGAAGCCTATCGGCGTATTTTCATTTGCCAGCTCTTCACCTTCACCTTTACGAACAACTTTAATTACCGGCTTGTTCGTGGCCGCATCGATCAGCTCGCCTTCAAAGAACAGATGCGTATCCATGGTGCGATGGCCAGTTGCCATCTGCGTTCCCGCAACCAGCAGCGCGACAGGAATCACTTCATAGAACTGCAAACCTTCTTTGTCCGAGCTCACACCGGTGATGGCGCCACGGAAGATCAGGCTATGTTTGCCTGGCGTCGTCACAATCGGCTTACGCTGGCCAATCGCGGTTTTCAGTTTGGTATTGGTATAACTCAACACCTCATCAAGCGTTTTTTGCCCAAGCTGAGTGGTCGGTTTTGGCGCCGGGTAATAGGTAATCGGCGTCCAGATAATGCTGTCGTAATTCGCCTCATTGTAGGAAGGATCAACCCAACGCAGGGTTGGCTTCCCGGTTGCAGATGTCATCTCCTGCAAGCCTGAGTAATCTTTTAAAAAGCCTGAATACTGCTCGGGGGCTGCGACTTTTGACGCGCAGCCTGAAAGGGCCAACAGGCCAGAAAGCACTGCAACTTTAAAAAAAGTCTGAGTACGCATGATGGTATTCCATGTTATCTGCAAGTATGCACTTGAAGTTATAACAAAAAATGGGGAGATGTGGTGTGGCAAAAAATGACGAAGACAGCACAAATAGCGAAAATAGTGCCCGGACGAAACCGGGCAGTATAACTATTACTCTTTCAGATCCACTTGCCAGAACAGGTGCTTGCCGAAGGGATCGATTTCATAACCCGTGACCTCTTTACGGACCGGCTCAAAAATGGTCGAGTGGGCAATCATCACCGCCGGCATTTGATCGTGCATCATCTGCTGCGCCTGCTTGTACAGCGCCACGCGTTTTTCGCGATCTGTTATCGATTTGGCTTCGGCAATCAGGTTATCAAAGGGCTTATAACACCATTTTGCCGAGTTCGACCCACCGTTGGCGGACGTACAGGTAAACAGCGGCCCGAAGAAGTTATCCGGATCGCCTGTCGCCGTTGTCCAGCCCATCAGCGCGGCCTGATGTTCCCCTCCTTTCACGCGCTTCAGGTATTCGCCCCATTCATAGGTCACGATCTTGGTCTGTACGCCTACTTTCGCCCAGTCCGCCTGGATCATTTCAGCCATCCGTTTCGCGTTCGGGTTATAGGGCCGCTGCACCGGCATGGCCCACAGTTCGATGCTGACGCCGTTGGCAAATCCCGCCGCCTTTAGCAGCGCTTTCGCTTTTTCAGGATCGTAATCGTAGTCTTTCAGCGTGCTGTCGGCACTCCAGACGCCAGGCGGCAGCAGGTTTTTCGCCGCCGTGCCGGTTCCGTGGAACACCGCGTCAATGATGGCGGGTTTATTAATCGCCATCGCCAGCGCCTGGCGCACCTTCAGATTATCCAGCGGCGGCTTTTGCGTGTTAAACGCCAGGAAACCGGTATTCAGGCCGGCCTTGCTCATCAGATTGATGTCTTTGTTGGCCTTCATACGCGGCAGATCCGCCGGGTTCGGGAACGGCATCACCTGGCACTCGTTCTTCTCAACTTTGGCAAAACGCACCGAGGCGTCCGGCGTGATGGTGAACACCAGACGATCCAGCTTCGATTTCCCCTGCCAGTATTGCGGGAAGGCGGTAAAGAGGATGCGGGAATCCTTCTGGTACTGCGCCAGCTTAAACGGACCGGTGCCAATCGGCTGCATATCGACCTTTTCTGGCGTGCCCGCTTTCAGCATGGCATCGGCATATTCCGCCGACAGAATGGAGGCAAAATACCACGCCAGGTCAGCGACAAACGGCGCTTCCGGGTGCGCCAGGGTGAAGCGCACGGTGTGCTCGTCAACCTTGTCGATGGCCGTTATCAGGCTGCCAAACTCCAGGCTTTCAAAGTTGGAATAGCTGCCGTTCGAGACGTTATGGTAAGGATGATTCACATCCTTCTGGCGCATAAACGAGAAAATCACGTCATCCGCGTTGAAGTCGCGCGTCGGCGTAAACAGCTTATTACTGTGGAATTTCACCCCTTTGCGCAGGTGGAAGGTGTAGATCTTGCCATCCTCGCTCACCTCCCAGCTTTCGGCCAGGCTCGGCACCAGTTCGGTGGTGCCGGGTGTGAAATCGACCAGACGGTTATAAACCGGTACGGCGCTGGCATCCACGCTGGTTCCCGAGGTGTATAGCTGAGGATTGAAGTTTTCCGGCGATCCTTCAGAGCAGTACACCAGCGTTTTTGCCGCGACGGTGGAACTGACCGTCAGCGCAGCGAGCGCCAGCGTTATCGTTGTGAATGTGCTTTTCATCATTATTTCCTGTCTTTTTAATTCGACGGCTAATTACTTCTTTTGCCGTTCCATAAATAACATTAAAGTGAAGGCGCAAACACATGAAAAATAAATACAGAAGGAAACACTATGGGCTCTGAACTCTCCAGACAATTAACCCGTCGCTTTTTTCGTTATCTCGCCATTACCAGCCAGAGCGATCCAAAAGTGAAAACGTTGCCCTCCACGCCGGGCCAGCACGACATGGCGCGGGAACTGGCGAACGAGCTGGAAAAGCTGGGGTTGGACGACATTGTGATTGATGAATTCGCTACCGTTACCGCCGTGAAAAAAGGCAATGTCGCGGGTGCGCCGCGCATTGGTTTTATTACCCATATCGACACGGTAGACGTCGGTTTATCTCCGGATATTCATCCGCAAATATTAACGTTTAGGGGTGAAGATCTCTGCCTGAATAAAGAGAAAGGGATCTGGCTGCGCGTCAAAGAGCATCCGGAAATTCTGGCTTACCCTAATGAAGAGATTATTTTCAGCGACGGAACCAGCGTATTAGGCGCAGATAATAAAGCGGCCGTCACCGTGGTTATGACGGTACTGGAAAACCTGACGCCAGAGCATAAGCATGGCGATATTGTGGTGGCGTTTGTGCCTGACGAGGAGATTGGCCTGTGCGGTGCGAAAGCGCTGGATTTGAAGCGCTTCGACGTCGATTTTGCCTGGACCATCGACTGCTGCGAACTGGGGGAAATTGTTTATGAGAACTTCAACGCGGCAGCGGCAGACATTCGCTTTACCGGCGTAACCGCTCACCCGATCTCCGCCAAAGGGGTGCTGGTCAACCCGCTCCTGATGGCCACGGACTTCATCAACCAGTTCGATCGCCAGCAAACTCCGGAATGCACCGAAGGGCGCGAGGGCTACATCTGGTTTAACGGCATCCAGGCCGGGCAAAACGAAGCGGTGCTGAAAGCCAACATCCGTGATTTCGACAAAGAGGGTTTTGCCGCCCGCAAGCAGCAAATTGCCGATGTGGCGGCGCAAATAGCCGCGCAGCACCCTACGGCAAATGTGGAAGTCCGCATTGAGGACACCTACAGCAATATCAGCAACGCGATTGGTGAAGATCGCCGCGCCATCGACCTGATGTTCGAGGCAATGAAATCGCTCGGTATCGCGCCCAAGCCAACGCCGATGCGCGGCGGCACGGACGGCGCAGCGCTGTCAGCCAAAGGCTTGCTCACCCCGAACTTCTTCACCGGCGCCCATAACTTCCATTCAAAGTTTGAGTTTTTACCGCTGTCGTCGTTCGAGGCGTCCTACCGCACCGCCCTGCAACTCTGTCTGCTGGCCGCGCGTTAAGCGGGCTTGCGTGCAAGCAGGGTGGCGAAGCGCAGCTTGATACGGTTCCCGTTGGCATCGGTACGGTGGAGTTCACCCACCTCTTCGTTGTACTTGAGCAGCTCCCAGCCTTGGTAATAGTTGCTCAGTTCACCGGTTTTGAACGCAAACGGGAAACCAACGGTACACGGATAATCCTCGGTATCCATCGCCGCAACGATCAGGTTATAGCCGCCCGGCCTGGTGCAGCGCTGCATATTGGCGATAAGACCAGGGATGGTTTTCGCCTCAAGGAACATCAATACGACGGTAGAAAGAATAAAGTCATATTCGCCGTCAAAGGTCAGGCTGTTCAGATCCTGAATCGCCGTTTGCAGATTCGTAATCCCTTCCGCCGCCTTAATGCGCTCGATGTTATCGATGCTCATCGGGTTTTTATCCCACGCCGTCACGTCATAGCCGTTGGCCGCCAGGTAAAGGCTGTTACGGCCATTTCCGCAACCGAGATCGAGCGTTTTACCCGGCTTAACAATATTCGCGCTATGTAGCACCTCTGAGTGCGTACGGGTCAGACCATATTTCTCGGTAAAGTAGTTTTCATCGACAGTCATTGTTTTTCCTCAGATTGCATAAGCAGTGCCTTATCAGCGCGCACCAGAAGTTTGCCCTGCATCAGCAAGATAAAAGTACGGACCAGCAGCATCGCGATGATGACGTTGGTGAAAATAAACAGTGGAACAGCAAGGGCGTGAAAGAACCCTGACGGGCTGCTTTGCCCAAGATGCAAACCGGTAGTCGCCAGCGCCGAGACCCCGAACGAGAAGCTCCAGAACGACGCGTTGAACGGCTGCGACAGATACCACGGCATCAGACGCAGCATAAACAGCAGCTGCAACAGGCCATAGCCAAACAGCATTTTGGCGAAGGTGTCCGCTTCGCCGCCGTTGACGCTAAGCCAGGCGCTACAGGCCACCAGGGCTGGCGCAAGCTGTATCCCGAGCGAGGTACGAAGCGCTGCGGGCAGTTCGCCAGCGCTGCGCAGGCGCTGCAAAATGACCGGCTCCAGGCTCAGCCAGGAAAAGACGCCGGCGCCAAGGAACACCAGTCCGGCATCGTGGAAACCCAGCGCGCCGCAGGCCATCGCGCTAATAAAATTGTTCGCCACCGTCGGCAGATAGAGGCCCGGCGTTGTCGCCTCTCCCGGGTGCTTACCGCGCCACAGCCCGGCGCTTTGCCAGGCGGCATACGCAAGCTGGATCACCACGCCCACACTAAATAATACCAGCGACATCGGGCGGTACCACGGCACGAAGCCGATGGCCACCAGCATCGTTGTGGCGGGAAACAGGCTGACAAAACTGCTCATCACCGGATGTCGCATCTCTGCCAGCACGCTGCGTGGAAACCGTACCGCACGGGTGAGAAACGCTACGCTCAAAAAGAACCAGATCGTCACCGCCAGCGCCACCAGGATCTCTCCCGGCCAGCGCGTAACCGGCCAGACAGAGCTGGCATAACGCCAGGCGAACCCCATGCCAATGGTACCCAATACCATGCCAAAGTACCCGGCGGGCAAGTTAAGAACGCGTTGGTTTTCATTATGCATTTTTTTTAAACTTTAAAATGTATTTGAAATGCCATTTTAAGGGGTTTCCCGTACCGACGCCAGCACTTCGACAAGCCAAAAGTTTGCTACGTTTAGTGAAAGGCTTTTCAGGGATCAGACGATGACAAAATATCGGCTTAGCAATGAAACGCGTCTGTGGCGCTGGCAGGACGGGACCACGCCGTGCACAACGCCCCTCAGACAGATTGTTGCCGTGGACGATTTTAACGATGTTGCCCGCGGGACAAAAGGCGGTTGGGTTGAAGATGAGAACGCCCTCGCACAGGACGGGGATTGCTGGATTTACGATGAAAACAGCGTGGTGTTTGCCGATGCCCGGGTATCCGGTAATGCCCGTCTTACCCAGCCCTGCATCGTAAGCCACCGCGCACACGTTAGCGGCAACAGCTGGCTGGACGCCGCCGAGGTGAGTCACGGCGCGATAATAAGTGACAACGTCACCATCCAGCACTCTACGGTGCGCGGGGAATGCCGCATCGCAGGTGATGCGCGGGTGCTGCATAACAGCATGGTGATCGCAGCCAAAGGGCTTACGCCCGACCGCGAACAGATCCTGCAAATCTACGACAGCGCCACGGTCAGCCAGTCGCGTATTGTGCATCAGGCGCAAATTTACGGCGATGCCATGGTGACCTGGGCCTTTGTAGAGCATCGCGCGGAGGTGTTCGATCGCGCCATTCTTGAGGGCAACGCGCTTAATAACGTCTGGGTGTGCGACTGCGCCAAAGTGTACGGCAACGCCCGCCTGCTGGCCGGCTCAGAGGACGATGCAATCCCGACGTTGCGGTACAGTTCACAGGTTGCGGAAAACGCCCTCGTCGAAGGCAACTGCGTTATTAAACATCACGTGCTGATAGGCGGCGAGGCGTGGTTGCGCGGCGGGCCGATCCTGATTGACGACCACGTCGTGATTCAGGGCCGGGCGCGTATCAGTGGCGATGTACTGATTGAGCATCAGGTGGAAATTTCAGACGATGCGGTTATTGAGGCGCTTGAGGGTGAAAGCATTCACGTCCGGGGATCTAAAGTGATCAACGGCGACACGCGGATCACCCGAACGCCGCTGCTGGGGGCACTATAGCGGGAAAAGCCTGGCGTAAAGATTAACGTCATCGTAGCGGCCATTGAGCATTTCCGCTTCCCGCAGGCATCCTTCCAGCGCAAAACCGTTGCGCTGAGCCACACGGTTACTGTTCTGGTTATCTACGCGACATTTAATGACAAAGCGGCGGATCTCGCCGCGCTCAACGTAATAGCGCATAAACGCCTGGAGCGCCTGAGAGAGAATGCCTTGCCCCTGATGCGCTTCGTCGAGCCAGTAGCCAATGTACCCGGCCTTGTTCGCAGGCTCGATGGCGTTAAAGGAAAGCACGCCCACCAGCGCGTCGTTCATGAAAATCAGGAACATTTTGGCGTAACCGCGCTCGTGCAGCATCTGGTTGCTCTGCACGTTGCGTCGCGTGTCCTCTTCGCTGCCGACATGCTGCGCCCAGTCAAAGGCGGTTTGCAGCCAGGTTTTGTTTTTAATCACGAGGTTATGCAGATCGGCGGTATAACGTTCTTCAACGGCGCGAAGCTCAATATCCTGGTTAACGGGGATAATTTCTGAAGACATAGTGCCTCTTATTAATTGCCGGGTGGCGCTAACGCTTACCCGGCACAATCCCAAAATGACTAGCGCATAATCCGGTCGTCAACGTAGTTACGTTTGTCCGGCGCTGGCGGGAAGTATTGATACAGCCAGGTCTCGCTGATGGCGTCGCCCTGACAGCGCAGGAACAGGCGCATATCGACCGGCTCGGTAGAGTCAGAGGTTGGATACCAGTCAAACAAGATGCGATAGCCGTCGAACGGCTCGACGTAGAGGATCTCCACCTGCTTCGCTTCACCGCTGGACAGCGTGATCACCGGCTCAATGCCCTTCGGTGCGGCGGCCTTCAAATCGCCCCCGACGAAGTCAATGGCAAAGCGACGGGCCCACACTTTCGGGTAATTTTCACCCGGCGCCCAGCCCTCCGGGAAGCCGCCCATACCGGTACGGGTCGCGTAGACGTTTGCCAGCGGCGAACGCACCGGTGGCTGCGCGCTCCAGTAAAGACGGTATTTGAAGTCCAGTTCGTCGCCCGCCTGCACCGGCTTCTCCGGCTGCCAGAAGCAGACCACGTTATCGAGCGTCTCGCCGGTTGTCGGAATCTCCATCAGGGCAATGGAGCCTTTGCCCCAGTTATTGCGCGGCTCGACCCACAGGCTTGGTCGCTTGTTATACCAGCCCATGACGTCCTGATAATGGGAGAAGTCACGGTCAAGCTGCAACAAACCAAAGCCTTTCGGGTTCTTATCCTGAAACGCGTTAAATTGCAGCTTTTGCGGGTTGTTCAGCGGTCGGCAGATCCACTCCCCGTTGCCGCGCCACATCGCCAGACGGTCTGAGTCGTGGATCTGCGGATGAATGGTGTCGCACATGCGGCGCTCGTTGTTGCCGCAGCTAAACATGCTGGTCATCGGCGCGATGCCGAGCTGCTTGATCGCTTTGCGCGCGTAGAGGTGGTTTTCGACGTCCATGATCACCTGGCTCTTCTCGCAATGGATCACGAACTTATAGGCACCGGTAATGCTCGGGCTGTCCAGCAGCGCGTACACGGTAAAGGTGGTATCACCCGGCTTAACGGTTTCAAACCAGAAGGAGGTGAAGTCCGGGAACTCTTCCGGGGTGTCGGTAAAGGTATCCACCGCCAGGCCACGCGCGGAAAGGCCGTACTGGTAGGTATCATCCACCGCGCGGAAGTAGCTCGCGCCCAGGAACGAAACGATATCGCGTCGCGCCAGCTCCGGCGCTTTAAATACGCGGAATCCAGCAAACCCGAGGTCGCTCTGCCCTTCCAGCTGGCGGGTATCCACGCCCGTATCGCCATAGCTGAACAGCTCAGGTCGGAAGTGGATCTCGCGCGCCTGAGAGGTGGTTTGATCCAGCGAGAACATGCGCACACGGCGGCGGAACCCCATCCCCATATGGAAGAACTGGGCGTCCAGCTGACGACCTTCAATGTTATTCCACAGCGACTGCTTCTCATCGTAACGAATGGCGTTGTACGCCTGCGGCGTCATGGTGGCCAGCGTTTCCGGCAGCGGACGCGGCGCGCCGCCCCACGGGGTTTTCGCCAGATCGTGCGCCATGGATTGCAGAACGGAGAAGTCGAAGCGGCGGCTCTGACCGTCGGCAATATCGGAATCAGCAGCATACGCCGCCTGGGAAAACAGAGAAGCAAGGCCAGAAGTGCCGCTCAGGGCAGCCATTGCCAGGGAACCTTTGAGAAAACGTCTGCGATTCATGCCTGAGAAAACGTCCTTATGGTCGTGTGAATGTGTTTCGCACGCGGCGAAATGACGGCAAGAAAGAACGCACAGCCTAAACAAAAACGGTTAAGAATCCAATTGTTGGCGGGTGATTATCTGAACAAACCAGGAAATATTTTCTGTCGACCAGAACGGCCTGAAAGTGGTGTAAAAAACAGTAAATACACGAAATCATTCATGCTGGATCAAGGCGGCAAGTCTGAGAGTCCCCAGGAGCTTACTCAAGTAAGTGACTGGGGTGAACAGACGTAGCCAACGCAGAGGCAGCCTGAAGGATGAAGTGTATTTAAAAGTGTCCCGGCTGGACATCAACAGCCGGGACCAACGAGGCGGTTATTTTACGCTGACATCGATACCCGCGAAGTACTTATCAGCCAGTTTAGCGATCGTGCCATCGGCACGTACTTTATCAATGGCGGCATCAAGCTGCTTTTTGGTGGCCTCATCCCCCTTACGCAGCCCAAAGCCGATACCACTGCCGAGGATCGTGTCGTCTGACACTGGTTTGCCGATAAAGCCAAACCCTTTACCCTGCGGCTTGCTGAGGAAACCCGCCTGCCCGGCCGCTGACATCACCAGCGAGGCGTCGATGCGGCCATTCAGCAAATCTCCCCACGCCATATTCTGATCTTTATAAGACACCACGGTGACACCGTGCTTTTCCCAGTGCTCTTTGGCGTAGGTTTCCTGAATCGAACCCTGGAGAACGCCGATGGTTTTGCCCTTCAGCCCTTCCGGCGTGGCCTCTACCGCAGAGCCGGCTTTGCCCACCAGCTGGGAGGGAATGCGATAGATGGGCTGAGTAAAGTCAATGCTCTTGCGACGCTGCTCGGTGATGTTCATCGCCGAGTTAATCGCGTCGAACTTTTTCGCCACCAGACCGGGGATCAGCGCATCAAACGAGGTTTCCACCCAGCTGCACTTCAGCGCGGCGGCTTTGCAGATGGCATTTCCCAGCTCTACGTCAAAGCCCTCCAGCTCCCCTGACGCATTGCGGCTTTCAAACGGCGGATATTCCGCCTCCAGACCGTACCGCAACTCGGTGGCGGCGATTGACGAAAATGAACACAGCAGCCCCATGCCGACAACTAACGCGCGTAATTTCATCTTAAACTCCTGAACGTGGTGTGATCCGACACAGGGCCTGGGCACCTGCCCGTAACGTCGCCTCATCTTTCGCAAAAGAGAGACGAATCAGTTTATTGTCCGTGCCATCAGCATAAAACGCCGACAGCGGAATAGTGGCAACCCCGCACTCGACAATCAGCCTTTTCACCATCTCGCTGTCGCGCTCGTCGCTGAAGCCGCTGTAATCAGCCAGCAGGAAAAACGATCCTTTGCTCGGCAGCAGCGTAAACGGCGAGTCGGCCAGCAGGCTTTGCAGCAGATCGCGCTTGCGCTGATAAAACGCCGCCAGCGACAGCCAGGTTTGCGGATCGGCCATATGTTCTGCAAACGCATACTGCATTGGCGTATCGGCAGAGAACATTAAAAATTGATGGACCTTACATATCTCATCCATCAGCTCCGCGGGCGCCACACAATAACCCACGCGCCAGCCGGTCACGTGATAGGTTTTTCCGAAGGAAGAAATTATCACGCTGCGCTCCGCCAGCTGCGGGTGCGTCGCCATCCCGTGGTGTGGCTCGCCGTCAAAAACGACGTGCTCATACACTTCGTCAGACAAAATGATGATGTCGGTGTGGCGCGTCAGCGCCGCCAGCTGGTGCAGATCGGCGGCCGAAAATACCTGTCCGCTCGGGTTGTGCGGCGTATTAACGATGATCATCCGCGTGCGCGGGGTGATGGCCGCCCGCACATCGTCCCAGTTCACGGCAAAATCGGGTACCGTCAGCTTAATGGCGATCGGCTTCGCCCCTTGCAGACGGACAATCGGCGCATAGCTGTCAAAGGAGGGTTCGAAATAGATCACCTCATCGCCAGGATGAACCAGCCCGCTGATGGCCGAGTAAAGCCCTTCGCTGGCGCTGGCGGTCACCAGCACCTCACTGGCCGGGTCATAGTGCGTGCCGTAGAGTGTGGCAATTTTGTACGCGATGCGCGCCTTAAGCGGCTGTAGCCCGGTCATGGACGCGTACTGGTTATGGCCTGCCTCCATGGCGCGGGTCACGCCGGAGATCAGTTTTGGGTCGCAGGAAAAATTCGGCGCACCCTGAGAAAGGTTGATCGCGTTATGCTGGGCAGAAAGCTGGCCGATAACGGTAAAAATGGTGGTTCCCACATCCGGCAATTTGGAGCGTGTCTGCACCGGCGTTTTCAAAGTCATCCTCTGTCCCTTCTCATGGTGAATGCATAACTATTCAAACAACAACTTCGCTGTCGGGACAATCGAATTGTTGTCATAATAGCCATGACAAAAACGCATAGCTAAGGTGAGATATGTCGCGTCGTTCATTTCCGCTTAATGCCGTAGAGACTTTTTTAGTGACCGCGCGTCACCTGAATCTGACCCATGCCGCGAAGGAGCTTTGTCTGACGCAGGGGGCGGTAAGCCGTAAAATCGCCGCGCTGGAAAGCTGGTTCGGCTTCCCGCTGTTCGAACGCCACGCGCGTGGCCTGCGTCTCTCATCACAGGGAAGCGCCCTGCTGCCGGAGCTGCCATCTGCGTTTGAGCATCTGCTGAACGTTGCCGAGCAGGCGCGGACGCACCAGACCGTGATCCGCCTGAAAGCGCCAACCTGCGCGATGCGCTGGCTGGTGCCGAGGCTGCTACAGGTGGAGCGTGAACAGCCGGATCTGCAAATTGCGCTGACCACCACCACCGATCATAACGTCAATTTCAAAACCGAATCCTATGATGCGGCGATTGTGTTCGGGACGCACATGAGCGCCGGCGATCTGCTGTTCGAAGAGGCCTTAACGCCGGTAATGAGCCCGCTGCGGGCCGGTTCTGCGCTGGAAACACTCACTTTTCTGCACCCGACGCGGGACAAAACGGACTGGACGCTGTGGCTGGCGAAACAGCCGCGCCCGGCGCCAGCTATGCTCAAAAATCAACACTTCGAAACGATGGATTTGGCCATTACCGCCGCTATTCAGGGGCTGGGCATCGCCATAGCGGATGAAACGCTGGTGGAGGAGGACGTGCGCGCCGGACGGCTGATGCGGCCTTACGATACGAGCATAAGAACCGGGGCGAGCTACCGGCTGGTATTCCGCGACGCACCCGGCCCGGGGAACGGGCTGGATGCGTTTCGCGCCTGTATGCTCAGTCGAGGCTGACGTGGTGTTTCATCACCCGTTTGAAGAGGCTCATACGGGCACGCATGAAGCGGTTTTCAAGCCGAAAGCCTGCATGTTTATTCACACCAATGCGTAACAGCACGTCCCGCCCTTTCCGGCAGGCGGGCCAGCGCGTCGGCCCCGGCAGGCTGTCACGTTTCCCCGCGTCCCGAGCGAAGCTCACCCAGTAGTCCGCCACCCGAGCCGCGAAGGACAGATCACGTTCGTTCACGTACTGTCGCGAGGGCTCAACCTGTCCGAGGGTATCGAACACGTAAGGCACTTCGTTGCCGTGCCATGCGCCGTTGATGTACGTCGCGTGCTCGGCTTCGGCCACATAATCAAACCAGTATCGCCAGCACAGGCCGCCCGCTCGCTGCTGCGCCTGCATCACCACGTAGCCCATGGTGGTAAACGCCATGTCGCGGCACACCTGCCTGCCGAGCTCCTCATCGCCCTTCACGCCCGGATAAAGCAGCTTGATCAGCCCCAGACCAAAGCGCCGCTCGCGGCGGAGCTTCTGGATCTGCCCGGCCAGATCGACGCCGAACACCGACATCACGCTGGCTTCGTCGCTGTTCGACCCAATCATCACCGGCACAGGATGTTGACGGGCCGCGAAGAAGACGTCGAGCATGGCTTCAGGCAAAACGCAGTCGCCCACAATGGGCGCAGGCGCGATATTCAGCGGCGAGGTCAGCGGCCAGAACGCCTCCGGCGGGATCGCGCGAAGCTGTTCTGCGGTGGCGTTTTCCAGGCCGAAATGCGCGGCAATCGCTTCGCCTTTACGCATGGCCTGCTCGCGCGGGGTGTCCGGCAGCGTGTACCCGCTTTGCACAATGGCTTTATGGAACAGCCCTCCCGCAAGCGGGGACGCCATCAGCGAGAGTACGCTGCGCGCGCCGGCCGACTCGCCAAATACCGTGACGTTATCGGGATCGCCGCCGAACGCGGCAATATTATCGCGCACCCATTCCAGGGCCTGGATTTGATCGAGCAACGCAAAGTTATGCACTACGCGCTCTTCTTCACCCTCCAGCGCCGGATGGGCAAAAAAACCGAGGTGCCCAAGACGGTAATTTATCGTCACCACCACCGCGCCGCGCTTCGCCAGCGCCCTGCCGTTATACGGAGGCAGACCGCCAGCACCGAGGGTAAATCCCCCGCCGTGCAGCCAGACCATCACCGGAAGCGGCGCGGCGCGCGCGATCGGCGACCAGACGTTAAGGTACAGGCAATCTTCAGAGAACTGACCGGGATCGCCGCCGCCCAGCTCCTGGCAGCTTTCGCCGCTCTGCCAGCTGGAGGCAGAGAACGCCGTCGCCGGGCGCACGCCGTCCCAGCGCGCGGGAGGACGCGGGGAGCGCCAGCGCAGGGAGCCAACCGGCGGGGCCGCATAGGGAATGCCGCACCACACGTGCGTATCGTCTTCAGTAAAACCAATCAGTGCGCCCTGGCGCGTTTCAACCACAGGGGCGGAGGGATTTTCCATAACAACCTTCTTTTTCCATCACACCCCAGCAGAGTAACGGTTTCAGAGCAAACCGCAACGCTGTTTGCTGCGCACTTCCGCCTCGTGGTAAAGGGAAAACTCGTCGTGTACCGCACAGCCGAGCGCGGCTTCAAATGCCTGGCGGCTGGCATTGCCGTGGCTGCGCGCCTGCGTTTCATTGCCGAGATTTGACTGGAATATCCCCGCCGCGCTGACGGGCAGAAAATCTTCATAGGTGATCGGCTGCGCCACAACCCAGCCGCGCTCGATCAGCGGCTGCGGATCGTCGCCCGGACGAAACGCGTGGCGATGCGCCTCTCCCGTCGGGGTCAGACGGTAGCGGAAATAGGCCAGCTCCTGACGACGGAGAAACATTTCGCTATCCGGGAAGGCGCTGAAGATCTCGCGCAGATGAAGCTGGTGGGTCAGGTTGTCTTTGCCGGTCCCGGCCTGGTTTAGCAGGCTGTCGTACAGCTCGCGTCCTTTTGGCGTAAGCGCCACGCCGCGCTGCTCAATTTCACCGAAACGCGCGGTATGGGTGCCCTGGTCTTCTCCCGCGAAAAGCACCGGCTCTTCCAGCGCCTTGAAGCTGGTCTGGCGCAGGAGGATCGGCACCTCGCGACGCGGTGGGCCTTCTATCAGAATTTTAGGCTCAATGCCGTACTTCGGCATCAGCTCCTGCACCCGGTCGATATCCAGCGTGCGCGGCGTAAGATGGTTAATATGGCACCCCGGGAAACAGACCACGTCGGCGATCAGGCGATGTTCGTTGCTCAGCGCCAGATAGGTTTCCCGATCCACCGTCGCATGGCGATGCCAGCGGAAGGTTTCTAAGGCTTCCTGCACAAATTCACGCGCCTGCGCCCCGGTAAAGTGTCCCTGCGCATCATGCAGGTCAATCAGTTCAAGGCAGCGCGGCGTAAAGATATTGCGTCGTGAGAGGATCTCCGCCGCCTTTTCGCGCAGCGCAACGTTTTCAATCAGCTCCAGGCGCAGCAGCGAGGTAAAAATGCGAAACGGATTACGGCAGAGCGCCGCATCGTCCGTGGGACGAAACGCCGTCGAGTGGACAGGCACGCCCGCCTGGGAGAGATCGTAATAGCTGACCGGGTGCATGCCCATAATGGCGAAGATCCGGCGCAGGGTGGAAAGTTCCTGCGCGGTGCCAACGCGGATCGCACCGTGACGTTCAACATTCAGGCGCGCCAGTTCGTCTGCGTTTGCCAGTTGTTCGTGTAAAAGGGGGTTATTTTCCAGAACCGCCAGGTTAACGTCCGCCACCAGTTCCAGCAAGGTGCCGTACTGCGGAACTTCCTGCTGGTACATCGCCGACATAGCCTGCGAAAAGTGTTCCCGAATATCATCAGCCGTGATGGTGTTCGCCATGATGTCATGCCTCCAGTGAATACTACGTGGAGTGTAGAGAAGCCCGTTCCTTTCGTTGGGAAGAATTTAGAAATTGTGATCCAGGCAGACGAGTGGTCAAGGCGTGGGCGTTTTCGAAAAACAGTTGTAACTCAAACAGATCAAATGTTAAAAATATTTTGCTATCAGGTTATCAAATTCAAACATCTTAACTTGTCACCCGCGTCGCTCTGTTTTTAACATCGCCTATGGAAAAAAATGGTCTGTTCAGTCAGCGCATACGCTTGCGCCATTTGCATACTTTTGTGGCCGTCGCTCAACAGGGAACGCTGGGGCGAGCGGCTGAAACCCTTAACCTCAGTCAGCCTGCACTCTCCAAAACGCTGAACGAACTGGAACAGCTTACCGGAACGCGCCTGTTCGATCGCGGCCGTCTGGGCGCTCAGCTTACCCTGGTGGGTGAACAGTTCCTGACGCACGCCGTTAAAGTTCTTGATGCGCTCAATACCGCTGGTCAGGCGTTAAATCGTAAAGAGGAGCCGGCCAGCGATATCGTGCGCGTGGGCGCGCTGCCGACGGCGGCGCTGGGTATACTGCCTGCGGCGATCGGCCAGTTCCACCGCCAGCAAAAGCACGCCACGCTTCAGGTCGCGACCATGAACAACACCATGCTGCTGGCGGGCCTGAAGTCAGGGGAGCTGGATCTGGGCATTGGTCGAATGTCCGATCCGGAACTGATGAGCGGTCTTAATTACGAACTGTTGTTCCTGGAATCACTGAAGCTGGTGGTGCGTCCGAATCATCCTCTGTTGCAGGATACCGTCACCCTGAGCCGCGTAATGGAGTGGCCGGTGGTGGTCTCACCGAAAGGAACCGTTCCGCGTCAGAATGCGGAAGCATTGCTGCAAATGCAGGGCTGCACGCTGCCGTCAGGATGTATTGAAACGCTTTCTGCGTCGCTTTCGCGCCAGCTGACGGTGGATTATGACTACGTGTGGTTTGTGCCGTCCGGCGCGGTGAAGGACGATCTGCGACGCGGCGTGCTCACGGCGCTGCCGGTCACATCGCCCGGGGCGGGTGAACCGATTGGGATCCTGACGCGGGTAGATGCCCCGCTCTCTGAAGGCGCCCAGGCGCTGCTGAGCGCCATTCGTAAATCAATGCCTCTCTGACCGTAAACGCAGGACCCGCCGCGAGGGCGGGTCTGTTTTATTCAGAACGTTTCCCAGTGATCACCTGAAACGGCCGCCGCCGGGGTCAAGGGCGCGGGCTTGACTGCGGATGCAGCCGCGGTGGACCGTCCTGCGCGCGCCCCGTTGAGACGAAACGCACCGACGGCTTCCGTCAGGCGTGCGCCCTGCTCTTCCAGCGAGGCCGCCGCCGCCGAGGCTTCTTCCACCAGCGAGGCATTCTGCTGCGTCACTTTATCCATCTCGGAAATCGCCTGGCTCACCTGAACAATACCGCGGCTCTGCTCATCTGACGCCGCCGCAATCTCGAGCATGATATCGGTGACGCGTTTCACCGCCTCGACGATCTCGTTCATGGTATTGCCCGCCGCAACCACTTCCCCGGAGCCCTGATCGATAAGCGACACCGATTCATTAATCAGGCTTTCAATCTCTTTTGCCGCGTTCGCGCTGCGGCTTGCCAGCGTGCGGACTTCGCTCGCCACTACCGCAAAGCCCCGCCCCTGTTCACCCGCACGCGCCGCCTCGACCGCCGCGTTGAGCGCCAGAATATTGGTCTGGAACGCGATGCTGTTAATCACGGCGGTAATTTCGGAGATCTTCTTCGAGCTGGTGGAAATATTACCCATGGTTTTCACCACGCCGGAGACCATTTGTCCCCCGCGGCTGGCCTTACCGGAGGCATCTTCCGCCAGCTTACTGGCATGATGCGCGTTATCGGCGTTCTGTTTCACCGTTGCGGTGAGCTGCTCCATGCTGGCCGCCGTCTGTTCAATGGCCGCCGCCTGCTGCTCGGTACGGGATGAGAGATCGGTATTGCCCGCAGAAATCTCGCTGGTTCCCCGGTAGATCTCCTCCGCCCCCTGCCGCACGGTGCCCACGGTGGTAACCAGCGCGTGCTGCATTGTTTGCAGATCGCGCGTCAGGCGGCCAATTTCGCTGCGCCCGGTCGGTTCGTCCGGCAAGGTCAAATCACCTTTTGCGATATTTTCGATACGCGCAGCGGCGCGCTGGAGCGGGCTAATCACCGTGCGGCGCAGCACCACGAAGGTGATGACGGCCAGTGCCAGCGCCAGGCCGAAAGCGCCGAACATAAATATCAGCCCCAGCCGGGTGCGGGTGTGAGCCTGTGCCGTTAGCGCGTTCGCGCGTTCGGTGCGGATTTTAATCGCCTTCAGCAGCACCGCGTTATAGGCATCGTCCAGCGGACGCGCGGTCTCATTTTCGTGGTTGATTATGGCTTCAAACATGCCGTTTTTGGCATATTTCAGCATCGGCTGCATGCCGGCAATGTAGGCGTCGTAGCGGGCTTTCAGATCGCCATCCAACGCTTCATCAGCCGGGGTGCGAACGGAGCGCTTCATATAGGAAGCAAATCCATCCTGCGACTGTTTGAGGCGGGTTTCGGCTTCAGCGATGTTTTGCTTCATCGCCTCCATTTCGGCAATACGGCTCGCGGCCCCCGCGTGGATCATGTTGATACGGGCCGTGCGTAGATGGTTCGAACTGTTTGACAGCCCGGTGCGCACCTGGATTTCTGCCGTGACATCCTGCTGATCGTTATCGGCCTGGAGCAGGAAATACCCTGCCAGACCCGAGCTCAATGCAAACAGGAGAATAATGCCACCGAGAATGGAGGAAAACAGCGGAACCAGCCGGATGTGATGCAAGAAACCAAGCTTATGCTGCGTCTGCATCGATGTTGTGTTGTCCATGACCGTCGACTCTCTTATAGGTAAGATGCGTAAAAACACGCCTGTAAAAGAGTCATCGGCACGGACGGGGATAAAATTACGCCTAAAAGCGCCAGACAGGTCACACTTTAGAAAAGATTGGGGAAGAAATGCCAGCGGCAAAAACCGCTGGCAGAATAATCAGTTGTCGCCGAAATGGATAACGGTACGAATGGATTTTCCTTCGTGCATCAGATCAAAGGCTTCGTTGATCTGATCCAGCGGCAGTCGGTGCGTAATGAACGGGTCGAGTTGAATTTTGCCGACCATCGCATCTTCTACCATGCCAGGCAGCTGAGTACGGCCCTTCACGCCGCCAAATGCCGAACCACGCCATACTCGCCCCGTCACCAGCTGGAACGGACGGGTTTTGATCTCCTGACCCGCGCCGGCCACACCGATAATAATGCTTTCGCCCCAGCCCTTATGGCAGCACTCCAGCGCTGAGCGCATCACGTTGACGTTGCCGATACATTCGAAACTGAAGTCCACGCCGCCGTCGGTCAGCTCAACGATCACGTCCTGAACCGGCTTATCGTAGTCTTTCGGATTGATGAAATCGGTCGCCCCCATTTCACCTGCGAGCGTGAATTTCTCCGGGTTGGTATCCACAGCAATAATACGACCGGCTTTTGCCTGTACCGCGCCCTGGATGACCGCCAGGCCGATCCCGCCCAGGCCGAACACCGCCACGGTGTCGCCCTCTTTCACTTTCGCCGTGTTATGCACCGCACCGATACCGGTCGTTACGCCGCAGCCGAGCAGACAGACTTTATCCAGCGGGGCCTGCGGGTTAACTTTCGCCAGCGAGATCTCGGCGCACACCGTGTATTCGCTGAATGTGCTGGTACCCATGTAGTGATAAACAGGCTCACCGTTGTAGGAGAAACGGGTGGTGCCGTCCGGCATAAGTCCCTTGCCCTGCGTGGCGCGTACGGCCTGACAGAGGTTGGTTTTGCCGGACTTGCAGAACTTACACTCGCCGCACTCTGCGGTGTACAGCGGGATCACGTGGTCGCCGGGCTTCAGGCTGGTGACGCCTTCACCCACTTCCACCACCACACCGCCCCCTTCGTGGCCAAGCACCGCCGGGAATACGCCTTCCGGATCGTCACCGGACAGGGTAAACGCGTCGGTATGGCAGACGCCGGTGTGGGTAATTTTGATCAGCACTTCGCCTTTCTTCGGCGGAGCAACATCAATTTCAACGATTTTCAGCGGCTGGCCTGGGCCGAACGCGACGGCTGCGCGAGATTTCATAATGTCTTTCCCTTGTAGTGAGGTATGTGGGTTTATTTTAGATAAGAGCGCAGCAAATGGCCGACTTCCGCCATCCGTACTGCCCGCTGATCCGGGGTGGTCTCCCCCGTCACCAGCTCATCTTTGAGGTGAATTTCGACCATTTCCCCCATCAGGCCATTGGCAGCACCGCGCACGGCGGCGATTTGCTGCAAAATGGCGAGACAGGGATCGCCCGACTCCAGCGCGCGCTCAAGGGCATCAACCTGGCCTCGAATGCGGCGGACGCGGGTCAGAATACGTTTTTTATCTTCGGGTGAATGCGGCATACGCCCTCCTGATACTATAGGGGGGTATGGTACCTCGTATGCTATTGCTCTGTAAACCACAAGAAAAAAACGTTGAAATAAGCAAACAGCCTAAACGGTGCAAATGATATTTACGGTTTACTTTTGCCGCTGCGAAACCTATTTAGCTCGTAATGTTAAAAATCCACACTTATATGGCACGATGTGAACAGAAATAACATTCTCGTCACCTAACATACCTGCTACAAACAAAATGGTGGTGTTAATGATTGTACTAAAAAGCTTTTTATTCTTCGTTGGCGCGGCGGCAGCTTGCGCACTTATTATACTGTGTCTTTGGGTTGATATGCGGTTTGTTGGTCATGATATTCCGGAATTATCACTGACGGAAATTATGCAGGAAACCGTATTAGCGACCATCGTCTTTCTCCATTTTCGTCTGGCAAAAATGGACGAATCCATGCGTTACTGCAATATTCTGGTGGGCGGATTTTTCCTGACGATGTTAATTCGGGAACTGGATGCGCTTTTTGATCTTCTTGCTCACGGGAGCTGGGTATGGTTCGCCCTCATTACCGCTCTGCTGGCCTTAATTCGTCCCGTTATGCATATTCGCGCTACCCTGGAACAGCTGGCAAAATACACCCAGTCCCCCTGGTATGGCATTTTGTTGAGCGGCCTGCTGGCCGTGCTGGTCTTCTCGCGACTCTTTGGCATGCAGGCGCTGTGGCACACCATCCTGGAGCATGGCTATATTCGTGTCGTGAAAAACGCCGTAGAGGAAGGTTCGGAATCGTTCGGCTATATGCTGTGCCTGGCTGCATCCCTTGGCTATTACGTTACCTTTCGCGCTAACGAACGCCAGAAATAATCCCTCGTCCCGCTGCGTATAAAAAGACGGCGAGGGAAATATCCATCAACTTCCCCCTTCGTATGTAATGGTGGTCAAGTAAGAAAGACATATCCTAAAAATGAGTCATCGGATACCGATTTTAGTGAATTCCCTCTCACTGTCGCAAACAGCGGCTATCCTTAGATTGTCAACAAAAGGAGGTAAGAATGTCTGATTTCGACACTGATAAAAATGCACAATACGCTGGCGATAAAGCCAAAAACAAACTTGATGAATTGTCCGGCTCTGCACAGCAGCAGTTTGGTGAATTCGTTGATTCGCCTAAACACCAGGTGAAGGGTGCTGCGAAAAAATATGCTGCCCAGGCCAGTGACGCCGTCTCGGACGTGACTGAAGCCGTCAGAAACAACCCGCTAACGGGCTTAATCGCTGCGGGTGCGGTAGGTATCGTTCTGGGACTTCTGCTGGGACGTAAATAATTTCAGGCCCTCCGGGGCCTTCTTTTTTCCCCTCTCTTACCGCTTACCCCCCCTAATTTTGATAGTTCTCATGGCGAAAGCCCGATCCTTACGAAAAACTTGTACAATTTATGTGTACAGATTTAACTGAATGGTATAAATTCGATGCCAGTGATGTTACAAAATTGTTTGTCAACGGTGGAAAATTATGCGTCGCAACCATGCTCCTTCAACAGCAGAAAGCGCTATTACTCTGTATTTTAACAAGGATAACGTGCCAACACAGCAGGAAACCCTTGGCGCCATCGTCAGTGAGATCATCAAAGAAAATGTACAATTGAGCAGAATGACAATTTGTACAAAGCTGCTGCGCAGAATCGAAGAATCAACGTCTGACGTTGAAAAAGCGCACTATAACGGTCTGATTGCCCTCTTCTTCGAGCGTTAACCTGAACACTGTTTTTTAACTTACTAAGTTAGTCATGCTGAGTGAGAATAGAGACTCTGGATGCGATGACTAACCCCATGCTACAGCCTGGCGCGTGTAGCAGAGTGAGATTGAAGCTATGCATAGAACTAAATTTGAACGACTTAAGGATGACCTTATCGGTGAGGCCGTTTTATCCATCATAAAAGAGAACGGACCCATTACCTTTGCGTCTCTTGCTAATCGCCTGCGGGCAATGGCTAACGTTGAATCAAATGATGAACGTAAAAATGCATTGATTGCTGCTGAAGATGAAGTGCGCCAGCGGGTAACCGGCGTATCGCACGATCGTGGAAGAGTGATGGGCGACTATGAAATTGGTCGCATGCGCTCTCTCTTCAGCCACACTACGCTTCTGACACCAGACAAGAAACACTAATTTTAACCGACACGGTGACCACCATGAGTAAAGCGATGACGCAGCAGACGTATAATTTTGAAGCACTGCACGATAAAGGACTGGCAGAACATTTCCTTAACGCCGGAAGGCATCTCAATGGTGAGGCTGAAGTGTTGGGCTCAGCAATACGCTGTATTCTGCTTACCGGTGACAATCTCTCGAATAAAGAGATTATTCTGCAACTGATTCACGCCCTGGAAATTACCGAAGAGCCTGAAGCCTGCGATGTCATTCGTAACACGCTTGAAATTGTTGTTGGTTTTACTCGCGATGATATCTGAGAAGTCAATATTGCGACGGTGAGTGCCTGTTTTTTGCGGGTGGTCGAATACTTAAGTATGTCGTACTACCCGCATAGTAAGGCGATTAACTGAATAACCGTACCATACGATCCAGCTCCTCTTCTTTCACTGCCCGTGAAAGGTAATATCCCTGAAATCGCTTAACGCCTAACGCGACAAGTTTTTGAAATTTTTCCTCGCTATCGACGCCTTCCGCAATGCATTCGGTTCCCGTCATGTCGCTATAAACCTGTATCGCTTTTATAATGCTATAGTCTTTATCGTTTGCCATAAAGTGCTCAACAATATCGCGGTCAAGCTTCAGTCCATCGACATTAATCTGTCTGATGGGCAACATAGCATGATATTTTGAAAAACAGTCATCCAGAAAAAGCCGACAACCCTCGGCGCGTAAGCGCTGGAGGGTTTCGGGAATATGTCTATCCTTTGTTACGTCTATCGTTTCAGCGAGTTCAAAGACCAGCTGCCCGGCCCACTGCGGTTTGAGTAACATTTCGACGGCCTTTTTTGCCATCCCCGGCAGCGCATTTCCCGGAGCAAGCTGGGGAGGAATATTAACTGAAAAATAATATTTCCCATTGTATTTATTGATACCCGACACAGCCGCATGGATAACAAGCGCCGTCAGCTTGAGCCATATTTCACTGTTTTTTATCCCTCCCAGAAATTGGGCGGGCTTCAGGATCTGACCGTTTTTATTCCAGCGCAAGAGGATTTCAAATCCAACCCCTTTTTTATTACCATCCGTAATAATCTGATAAGCAGCAAAGATTTCCCGCTTATGTAACGCCTGCAATACATCTATTTCCGTTTCCGAAAACGCCTGTGATTTATTCTTTACTGCACAGACTTCATTCCTGAATACGCGCGCGTCGCTAAACCATACCCGAATAAGATACAGTTTACCTAAACCCACCTTCCGATGGGTATAAATCGTTTTATCTGACAGCCCTAACCTTTCACACTGCTCTTTTATCGACACGCCCCGATAAAAATTCAGCAATACGGTTAACTCGCGATGTGTTAAACCATGCAGATTTTCTTTACCCTCTTTATCCGGTACGTTACGCAGCAAGCGTAATGAGTCGGCACGCTCGTCTGCATTATTTTTTACACAGCCCATTATTTCTGTAATATTCGCTATCCGGATCGTAGAAAGCTTTTTTGTATTATTAACGAGACTTCTCAACGTTGCATAAAGCCATCGCTCAGGTATTGCACCATACAGGGTGACGCTGCAAATAACCGGCAGTGCATTCAGAACGGACACCAGCCGCTTCAGGCTTTCCAGAAAGGCAGCAACGTCACGACCCAGAAAAACGGAAACCTCAGGCGATTGATTTTCCATCATTTTTTCAACGTCCGCAGAACATATTTCATCCTCTTCGAAATGAAGTCGCGTGACGTTTACGCCACAAGACTTAAGGAGCAAGCTATACCCCTCGAAGGTGAAACCGCAGGCTGAAATAACAAATCGTTGCTTGTAGCAAGCACCCTGCATAAAAGGTAAAGTTTGAGACATAACCTGCTCCTGAGAATGTAAACACCATTCCCGCATGTGATGAAAGCTCATCTTTTTTTCGCATTGAATAATGTTACCGCACCCCCTTTGGTTAATAAACCGTTATCAATGTTATACGCAGGAACATCTTTGCGTTAATCAACCGGCTCATCCATATGCATCATAAATATTACTTTCTTTGCATATAACGACAGTAACCAGGGCTTTCTCAAGGTATAATGAAAATTCCGAAAAAGAAGTCCGGATACTTCATCTCATCGGCTAAGACATAAAAGAGAAAATGCTATGGATAATCACATCTCATCCAGAGCTTTGCTACATCGACGGGATGTCATTAAAAACAACCCGCGATTTAGTGAAGCTATAAGAGAACACTACAGAATCAATGACGCCATTTATAAAAAGCAGCCCTTATTCTACAAAACGATGCTTCAGGAATCACGGTTCAACATAATACTGTCAATGTGTTGTTTTGTTTTTGGTAATCAGGCTGAATCGGTTTCCGAGATTAAGTCGCTATGCTCTCGTTATAATATTGCCAGCCCTAACAGCGTTATTGCGATCATCACCATACTTAAAACCACCGGGCGAATTAAGACCTGGCGTTGTACCGAAGATCGGCGAAAAACAAAAATCGCCCCGACAGAAAAAGGGCTGGATGAGCTTAAGCGCTATATGTCTGGAGCGTTTACCCCTGTAAGCATTCTTTATCCGGCATTTAATATTGATGTTAATCTTTTAGACAATGACATTCTGAGGCACAACTTTTTCCGGCGCGCCGCAGAATATCTTTTCCGCGGATTAACATTCAAAAAAGTGCTTCCGGAGGTAGGCTTATTCATCGATAAAGATGGTGGCCGAATGATTATGCTTTATCTCTATTTGCAGGCCATTAAAAATAAAACCGCACACGGCGCCACGATAGCGTATTCAGCCAGCACGCTGGCAAAAGAATTTTTCGTTTCGCGTATTCATGTTAACCGGATTATCAAATCGGCGCAGGAGGCAGGTTATCTTAAAGATCGCGGCGATGGCCGGATGTCGGTTTATCCGGCCTTTATCGAGCTTGTCGAAAATTATACCGGACTCTATTTTGCGTACGTCACGCATTACATCAACGTGGTACCGAAAGAACGGCGCCATGCTCTTAACATGACGCCTTCACTCTAATATGACCGGCGTTCGGTTTACTGAACGCCTTTTTTATCTCTCGCGCAGCGCCTCTTTTGCCTTATTCAACGGTTTCAACAGATAATCGAGGACCGATTTACTGCCGGTTTTGATATCGACCGTGGCTATCATGCCCGGGAAAACCGGAAAGGCTTTTCCCTGCTTGTTCGTCAGATGGTTACTGTCTGTACGGATATAGACGCGATAATAATAAACATCCCGTTTCACCTCATCCTGAAGGGTATCCGGGGAGATCATCGTCACCTGACCTTCCAGCCCGCCGTAGATCGAGTAGTCGTAAGCGGTAATTTTCACCAGCGCTTTTTGTCCAGGATGGATAAACGCCACGTCGCGCGGAGAGATTTTCGCTTCGATGACCATCCGATCGTCAAGCGGCACCAGGCTCATCAGCTTGCCGTTCGGCGGGATCACCCCGCCCACCGTCGTGACGTCAATGTCCTTTACGATGCCGCGCACCGGGGCATTGAACGTTAAGCGGGTCAGCGAGTCTTCGCGCCCTTTCATGACGGAACGCTGGGCTTCGATCTCCGCATTCGCCTTCGCCAGCTCTTCGCGCGCGCGGACGTAATACTGGTTTTTCATCTCGGTAATTTTATTCTCAAGCTCGTTCTTCTGGCGCTCAAGACGTAACACCTCCACTTTGCTGGCTGCGCCCTGAACCACCAGCGGACGGGTCAACGCCAGCTCGCGCTGCACAAGCTCCGCTCCCTGACGCAAACCGGCCAGACCTTTCTCCAGGCTCTCGCGGCGTGACTGATAAAGCGCCGTTTCCTGCTTAACCAGTTCGACGTCATCATCCAGCTCCGCCGGGAAGGTCAGCTCCGTGTCGTTAACTTCGGCCTTCAGGCGCGCGGCGGTGGCCAGCGCGGCGTTTAACCGGGATTCACTTTCCAGCACGCTGGATTCGGTTTTGGTGCGGTCGAGCTGTGCAAGCTGCTGACCGCGCTCGACGATATCGCCTTCGCGAACCAGCAGTCTGTGGATAATGCCGCCTTCCAGGGACTGAATCACCTGCTCGTGGGAGGACGGGATCACCTTGCCACTGCCCGTGGTGACCTCATCCAGCTCGAACAGGCTGGCCCAGATGATAAATACCGCAAGCAACGCGAACAGCGTCCATGCCACCAGCGACGAACGCGGCAGGCGGGGTTCCTTCAGCCGGCTGTTAAAGCGGGAGAAATCATTCATGCCACGCCCTCCGTTTTCAGTTTGACGGTGCGCTGCGGCGCCCGCTGCGGGGCCATTCCGTGCTGGCGCAAAATGGCATCACGTGGTCCGTCCATCACCACGCTGCCGTTTTCCAGGACGATGATGCGGTCAACCAGGTCCAGGATCGGCAGACGATGCGTCGCCACCACCAGCGTCCGACGCTTGCCCAGCCACTGGTGCAGGTGCTGAATAAACTGCTTCTCGCTGACCTCATCCAGCCAGGCGGTGGGTTCATCCAGCAGCAGAATGTTCGGCGAGGTGATCAGCGCGCGGGCCAGCAGCAGCGCCTGACGCTGTCCGCCTGAAAGCCCAGCGCCCCCTTCGTTGATGATATAGTTCAGCCCCATTTTCTGCTTACGCACAAACTCCAGCGCGCCGCTGTTGACCAGCGCCTGATGGATTTCCTCGTCTGTCGCCAGCGGATTGCCCATCAGGATATTGTCACGCACGGAGCCGAAGAACAGCCGCGCCTGCTGGCTGAGCAGTTGCATGTCGCGGCGCACGTCAGCCGGGTCAAGGTGATTCAGGGCAATATCGTCCAGCAATATGCTGCCCTGCTGCGGCTCCTGCATGCCGGCCAGCAAATGCAGCAAGGTGCTTTTCCCCGAACCATTACGCCCGAGCACCGCCACGCGCTCACCGGCGCGAATGTGCAGTTTGCTGATGTTCAGCACGGTGAGTTTCTCTTCTTCGTCATAGTAGAAGCCGACGTCTTCCAGCCGGTAATCCCCGCGCAGGTGGGCTTTGTGCACCTTCTTCCCGTGCTGGGGATCGTCAATCGGGCGCTGCATCAGGTCGTCCAGCCCCTTTCGGGCCACCTTTGCCGACTGCCAGCGCGACAGCACACCAGAAATCTGCGACAGGGGCGCGATGGTGCGGGACGCCAGAATCGAGGTTCCCACCAGCGCACCGGTGGTCATGTCGCCGCTGATGACCAGGTAACAGCCCACCAGCAGCACCACGGCGTAGACGATAGACTGCACCTCCTGGGTCCAGGTCAGCAGCAGCCCCGTCAGCCAGCGCTGTTTCATGCCGACGCTCGCGGCCACATCATTGGTGTTATTCCACTGGTTCTGGAACCGCTGCTCGGCGCGCATCAGCTTGATGTCTTCAAGGCCCTGCACCGCTTCCACCAGCGTGGCGTTACGAATGGCAGATTCTCGCATCCCTTCGCTGGAAAGTTTTCCCAGCGGGCGCTGCACCAGCAGGCCGGGAATAAGCAGCAGCGGCACGGCCAGCAGAACGACCAGAACCAGCGGGCCGCCAATCATCCACAGAATGAAAACAAACAGCAGGAAGAACGGCAGATCGGAGATGGCCGCAATGGTGGTGGAGGTAATCAGCTCACGCACCGACTCCAGCTCGCGGATCTGGGCGATAAACGATCCGGTCGATTTCGACCGCGCGCCGTTTTTGATCCGCAGCGCGTGGGCAAACACGCGCTCGGAAATACGCAGGTCGGCGCGCTTCCCCACCACGTCCGAAATATGCACGCGCAGCATCCGCATGATGAATTCAAACACGATGGCGATCATCACGCCGCCAAACAGCACCCACAGCGTGGCTTCCGACTGGGACGGCACCACCCTGTCATACACCTGCATGGAAAAGACCATGCCGGAAAGCGCCAGCACGTTGGCGACCAGCGCCACCAGCATGATGTCGCCGTAACGTCGCCAGTCTTTCAGCGCCAGCTGCCAGAACCAGTTTTTCTCATAGGGTTTGATGTAATCATCTACCCGCGCGTCCGGCGTGGACTCCAGCGGACGCAATACCATCAGCCCATTTAAGCGCGAACTGAGCTCGTCGCGCGTCAGCGTCGTCTCCAGGCCGCCGTCGCCGCTGAACTGCACGCTGACGTTTCCTTCGTTGTCCATACGGTTGATGACCGCGATTTGCCCGCCGGTGAACTCGGCCAGCAGCGGTAAGCGCCACGGATCGAGCGATACGGCTTCAGCCGCCACCCAACGCATCCCCAGCCCAAGCTGGCGCGCCATCTCTTCCAGCACCAGCTGGCGCGGAGACTGACTTTCATGGTTAATCGTGACCCGAACATGCTCTGCTGAAAAATCCAGCCGATAATACTTCGCGATGATAAGCATGCCCTGCAACCAGGGTTCGTACTGTGGATGTGTCTTCATAATGCTACGTCCTGTTCAGGGCGGTAATTTCGTCCTGAAATGATACCTTTACGGAATGATTTAAAACGGAACGCTTTCTAAACGAACCCGCAAAATAATCTTGTGAAATATAGGGTTATGGCTAGTGATGTAAAGAAACGCAAAAAGCCGCGAGGATCGCTCCCCGCGGCAGTGTTTTACGCAATTAACAGCTGATGATTAGCCAGCAGCGTTGCCAGATCCGTCTGCACGCCGTTCAGCGTCAGCAGCGGGGTTGAGGAGAACTGTCCGCCCGCCCCGTCCAGGTCAACATGGATCTCAGTATTGCTGCCGTTCTGCACCACGCGGATGTAGTCGGTGATGTTGCCCGCGCCGCTGTCCAGCGTGGCCACGCCGTCCACGTAGCTCGCCGAGCCCGTGCCGGTATAGCCGCTGCCGGAAAGCAGATCGCGCAGGTCAATACGATCCGTGTCCGCCGTCCCTTCCCAGGTGCCGACCGTAAAGCCGTTCACCTCGTCGTGACCGTTGCCACCCGTGGCATCCGAGGCGTTGATCAGCTTGTAGAGCAGCGTATCGTGACCGCCGCTGCCGATGTTGAAGGTGTCGTTTCCGCCGCGGCCTTCGAACTGGTTATCACCGCTGTTGCCGGTGATCACGTCGTCGAAGTCCGAGCCGTTAATGCCTTCTATATTCACCAGCGTCGCGGTATCGAACCCGGTACTCTGGGCCGTTGAGCGCCCCAGATCCACGGTGACGCCGGAAGTGGCGTTACGGTAATCCACAACATCCATACCGCCTGTACTGCTCCAGGTATCGTGTTCAGAGGTTGTCGTCCAGCCACCAGCACCGTTGTAGGTATAGGTCCCTGCCTCAGCGATAAAGGTATCGTTGTAGCCGGTACCCGTCAGGGTTCCCTGGTGACCGCCCGTAGCCGCTTCAGCCGTCAGGGCATAACTTTCTTTACCGTCTCCTGCCGTCAGTCCCTCCCAGGTTTCATTGCTCGACACACCGTTAACGGCACGTACCAGCACCGCATGGTAAGTTTCGCTGGGATCCAGGCCGTAAAAACTGATGAGCGACGAAGAATCGTTAATGCCGATCCCGGACTGGGCATTGATGATTTCGCTGGCGACCAGCTGACCTGCCGAGTTGTAAAGCTGGACCGTGTTGCCAAAGAAGGCGTTGATCCCCTCGCTGTCGACAATCTTCAAATGCAGTGCCGTTCCTGGCGCGACCGTATTGGTATTACGCTCCAGCTGCACCGTACCGTTTTGACGGAAAATCAGCAGATCCTGTGCGCCATCCCAGTCGTAATCCACCAGGGCCGCGCCGGATACCTGGTTTGACGTAGCGGTGCTGAATTTTGAGGCGGTAAAGCTTGCGGTACCCGCCAGTCCATCATTGGTATAAAGATAAGACTGCCCGCTGTTCGCCAGCTTGATGATGTCCATCTTGCCGTCGAGGTTCCAGTCCACCGCCACGCTGACGTTACCCGCAAACTTATCCGTGGTCGCGGTTCCAACCGCGGTGCCGGTAAGCAGGTTACCGCTACCGTCGTTCAGCATTAACACCCCGCCCTGGCTGGTGCCGCTGGAGGTGCGTGACATGCTCATATACAGGTCCATGTAACCATCACCATTAAAGTCGGCCCAGGTCATACTCACGGCGTTAGACGCTGCGGCTGAGCCATAGCCGCTGTACATGGTGTTGGTAAAGTTTTGCCCCCAGGTAAATGTGCCATTGCCCTGGTTAAACATGGTCGACAGGGCGTAGTTGTTGCTCCCGTTGGTCGTATGTTGGGCAATATCCACTTTACCGTCGTTGTTCAAATCCACGCCGGACGTTTCAATCAGGCTGTTGTAGTTACCTACCGTTGAGCCCGATACAAAATTGGAGTACGTCCCGGACTTCGAACTGCCCGTCAGCGTGCCGTTGTTATTGAGCATAACGGTGCTGGAATCCGGCCCGCCCGCATCGCCAATTACAAAGTCGGTGTAACCATCGCCCTCAATGTCAATGGCGACCACCGCGCCATACCACACCGCAGCACCCATATTGGTCAGCGTTTTGGAGGTGTAAGTCCCATCTCCATTGTTAGTCAGCTGCACCATGTACGAGTAGCTTGTTCCTTCCGCCAGCACGTCAGCCAGCCCGTCGCGGTTGATATCCGCATAGGTACCGGTTGTATAATTTCCCGTCATAGAGAAATTACCTGACACGGTGTAAGAATTACGGCTATCGGCGTTTGCCGATGCGAACTGCTGGTTAGCCATAATCGTCCACATCCCGTCCGAATCCAGCATGTAGCTGGATGAATAGGAGTAGTTCGCGGCGGTAAATGACCAGGCCGGTGTCAACGACTCTTCACTGCCCACGACCAGGCTACCGGTGGTCAACCCGGCGGTGTTACCGTTCCCCGCACTGCTCTTCACCTGCGCCGTGACGCTGTAGCTCGCTGCGCTCAGGGCATCGCCGTCCGGAAGCTGCAAATACCATGTGTTATTATCCGGATCGACCACGACCGCACCCCCGGACTCTGAGGTATAGGTCTTATTGTTCACGGTGATAACCACGTACTCGCCGTTGGTCAGTCCCGCCGATACCAGACCACTCAGGATCGGGGTGGTATCCGTCGTAGTCTGAGTGTTAATGCTCACCGTCGTGGTCGGGATGCTCGTATCCACTTTCAGCACGAAATCATTTGAATCGGTGAAGTTCCCTGCCAGATCGGTCACACGCAGCGTATAGGTGTGATTACCGTCGTTCAGACCGCTGTCCTGGAAATACCAGCTGGCGGCGCCGTTCATCGTCACCTGTCCCAGCAGCACACCGTCACGATACAGCTGCACAATCTCGCCATTTTCTGGCGCACGGTTAAGCGTCCCGTTGATGAGCGGCGAGTTATCGTCCGTTGCCACCGCGCTGCCAAAGGTGCCCTGACGCTCGCCTTCCCCGTCGGTATAGCTCATGACCGTACCTACCGTGGTCGGCGGCGTGGTATCGACGGTCACCACCTGCGATGAGGTAGAGCCGACGTTACCGGCCTGGTCGATGATCCGCACCTGGTAGGTGTAATCCCCGTCAGGCAGATCGCGGGTATCGGTGTAGGTCCAGCGCTGATTAGTCACCGTGGCGTCAACCCAGGTGTTTCCGCCGTCGAGGCTGATCTGCACCCGCTCGTCGCTGGCCAGCGCGCTGCCCAGCGAGCCGTTGAGGGTCAGAGTGGTGTCCATGGTGATGAAATCACTCCCGGACTGCCCGGTATCATCGCTGATGCTGTCGATGGTGATGCCGTACTGCGGCGCCTGGGTATCCACCGTCACGGTCTGCGTAGTGGTGGCACCGATGTTGCCAGCCTGATCGACTACCCGCACCTGATAGCTGTAATCGCCGTCGGTCAGGGTGCGCGTGTCGTTATAGCGCCACTGGGTACCGCTTACCGTGGCGTAGACCCAGGTGCTGCCGCCGTCCATGCTTACCTGCACATATTCGCCCGCGCCGAGCTCGGCGCCGAGCGTCCCGTTGAGCGTGTACGAGGTCGAACTGGTCAGGAAATCGTTGCTATCAAAACCGGTATCGACAGTGATGTTATCCACGGTCACCTTAATCGCGGCATCCGGTGCAACCGTGTCGACGGTCACCTGCTGATGCGCGCTGGCACCGACGTTGCCCGCCGCGTCCACTACGCGAACGTAATAGTCATAGGTCTGGTTACCCAGCGTACGTCCGTCCACGTAATACCAGCTGCTGCCGGTGACAATCACGTTCTGCCAGGTGACCCCGCCGTCGATACTGATCTGGACATATTCACCGTCGGCCAGCGTCGCGCCGAGCGAGCCGTGCAGCGTCAGGGACGTATCGTTAGTGATAAAGTCGCTGCTACTCAGGCCGGTATCGTCGCTGATGCTGTCGATAGCGATCGTTTTGCTGGCGTCCGGCGCGACGGTATCAATGGTCACCACCTGGCTGGCGGTGGCGCTGATATTCCCCGCGTCGTCAATTACCCGCAGCTGGTAGTTGTAGTCGCCGTCGACCAGCGTACGTCCATCGACATAGGTCCAGGTCAGGCCGCTGACGCTCACGTCGGTCCAGGTCGCGCCGCCGTCAAGGCTAATCTGCGCATGGTCGCCGCTGCCCAGCGCCGCGCCGAGCGTGCCCTTCAGGCTGATCTGCGTGTCGCTGGTGATGAAGTCGCTGTCGGACAGGCCGGTATCCTGCGTGACGGAATCCACGGTAATGGTCGCTGCCGCTGGCTTCGTCAGATCGATCGCCACGTTCTGGCTGTCCGTTGCCCCCACGTTGCCCGCGTTATCAATCACGCGGACCTGGTACAGATACGTACCGTCGGTCAAAGTGCGGCCATCGGCGTAGCGCCACGTGGTGCCGGTCACCGTCAGGTCAATCCAGGTGGTGCCGCCGTCGAGGCTGATCTGCGCCTTCTCGTTGTTGCCGAGCTGCGCGGTCAGGGAGCCGTTGATCACGATATTGCTGTCGTTGGTGATGAAATCACTCGCGCTCAGGCCGGTATCGTTTTGCAGCGAGTCAATGCTGATCCCCATCGATGGCGCGGTCAGATCGACGGTGACGGTGTGATTGTCGCTGGCGCTGTTGCCGATGGCGTTGCTGACCTGCGCGTTAATCACGTACGAACCGCCGTCTGCCAGCGCGGTAACGTCTGCGCTGCCCACCGTGTAGCTCCAGGTGCCGTCATTCTGCACGGTCGCCGCATAGGTTTTACCGTTCAGCGTAATGGTCACCGTCTGGCCCGCAGGCGCGTCGGTGGTGCCGCTGACGACCAGCGGCGTGCCGTGCTCGGCAGCGTTAACAATGTCATCCTGCGCAAAGGTGTTAATGGCGATCGTCGGGACATCACCGTTCAGCGTCACGTCGTGCGTGACGCTGCCCGGGTTGCCCGCCTTATCGCTCACCGTGGCGGTGAGGGTGTACTGCCCGTCGCTCAGGCCGAGGAAATCACGCCCCGGCACGAAGACCGACCACGAACCGTCCGCCGCCACGGTCGCCTGATAGCTGTGACCGTTGAAGGTCACGGTTACCGTCTGACCCTGCTCCGCCGTGGTAGTGCCGCGGATGGTCTGGCCCGTCAGCTGCTCGGCGTTGTTGACGATATCGTCATCCGCCACGACGCTGATGGTCACGGTCGGCGCGACGGTATCCACCGTTAAGGTATGCGTCGTCTGACCGCCGTTACCGGCTTTGTCGGTAACGGAAGCGGTGACCGTCAGCGCGCCCTGGCTCAGCGTGCCCAGGTCTGCTGCCGGAACGTCCAGCGTCCAGGTCCCGTCGTTTGCCACGGTTGTGGTGTAAGTTTTGCCGCCCAGCGTGACGGTCACGGTCTGACCCGCCTCAGCGCTGGAGGAGCCGTGTACGGTCAGCGGCTGCTGAGCTTCCGCCGCGTTCAGAACGTCGTCGCCTGACAGCGCGTTCACGCTAATCACCGGCGCGGTGGTGTCCACGCTGAGGGTGTGCGTCGCCGAGGCGCTGTTGCCCGCGCTGTCATGCGCCGACACGGAAACCTGATAGCTCACGCCATCCGCCAGCGCGCCCACGTCGGCGGCCGGTACGGTGGCCTGCCATGAGCCGTCGCTCTGAATGGTGGCCGTGTAGCTTTTGTCGTTCAGGGTTACGGTGACCTGCGTGCCGCTGGCGAACTGCGCGCTGGATCCGTTGATGACCAGCGAAGCGCCCGCTTCTGCCGCATTGATCACGTCATCACCGCTGATAGTGTTGACGGTCAGCGCCACGGAGGCCGTGTTTACCACCACGTCGTGGGTCTGGGTGCTGCTGTTACCCGCGCTGTCGGTGATGGTCGCGCTGAGGGTGACGGTGCCGTCAGCGAGCGCAGAAATGTCGCTGGCAGGCACGCCCACGCTCCATTTGCCGCTGGCGTCAACGGTGGTGGTGTACTGGTTCGAGCCGATGGTGATGACCAGCTTATCGCCCACGCTGGCGCCGGTTGCGGTGCCGCTGACGATCTGCGCCTGACCATGCTCCACGCTGTTGATAACGTTATCGTTCGCCACGACGTTAAAGCTGACGGTCGGCGGTGTGGTATCGAGCGTAATCGCTTTCGCCGTGCTGCCCGGATTACCCGCGGCGTCGCTCACGCTGACCTGCACGGTGTAACCGTTGTCCGCCAGTGCGGACAGATCGGACGCCGGTACGTTAACGCTCCATACGCCGCCCTGCTGAACCTGTGCGGTGTAGCTGTTCCCGCCAAGGGATACGGTCACCGTCTGACCGGCTTCAGCCGTCGTAGTGCCGGAAACGGTCACGCCCGCAGCCGCTTCGCTGCCGTTGATCACGTTGTCATCGGCTACCGTATCAATCGTCACGGTTGGTGCCGTCGTGTCCACGCTGTACTCGCGGCCCGCAGACGCGCTGTTACCGTGTACGTTGCTTACGCTCACCTGCACGCTGGCGTCGCCGTCCTTCAGGCCCGCAAGATCCGAGGAAGGCACGGTCGCCGTCCAGTTGCCGTTGGCATCGACTTTCGCGGTGTAAGACTTGCCGCCAAAGGTGATGGTCACGGTCTGGTTTTCTTCCACGTTGGAGGTGCTGCCGGACAGCACCAGATCCGCCCCTTTCTCCGCCGCGTTAATCACGTCGTCGGTGGCGATAGCATCGATGCTGATAGCCACGGCCGCCAGATCGACATTGACGTCGTGACTGATGGAGACCGGGTTACCTGCGCTACTCTGACCGGCTACGGTGATTGTCACCGTGCCTGCGGCCAGAGCGCCCACGTCCGCCGCCGGGATCGCCGCGCTCCATGAGCCGTCTGCCAGTACCGACGCGGCATAGGTCTTGCCGTTTACGGAAACGGTCAGCGCCGTGCCCGCCGCCAGCCCGTCGCTGGTGCCGGTGACGATCAGATTTTGACCATGCTCAATGCTGTTGATCACGTCGTCGCCCGCCACGATGTTCACGCGCAGGCCCGGCAGGCTGGCGTCGATAGTGATATCGCGCTCCCCGGTGCCGGTATTACCGTGGCCGTTGGTGACGGTTGCTGACACGGTCAAATCGCCGTTGCCCAGCGCCGTCAGGACGGACTCCGGCACGCTGACGGACCACGTGAGGTCGCTCTGCACCGTCGCGGTGTAGCTGTTGCCGCCGATGTTCACGGTCACCGTGTTACCGGCTTCCGCGTTCGCCACCTTACCGGTGATGGTCTGGCCCGCGGCCACTTCCGCCGCGTTGATGACGTTATCGCCCGCCACGGTGTTGATGGTGACGGTCGGCAGCGCGGTGTCGACCAGCAGGTTCGCTGCGCTGCTCACGCTGTTGCCCACGCCGTTGGTGGCGGTCGCGTTAAGGATGTAATTCGCTTCGCCCAGGCCTGCAAGATCAGCAGCCGGAACCGTCAGGCTCCAGGTGCCGTCCGCCGCCGTCGTTGCGGTGTAGTTTTTACCGTTCAGGGTCACGGTCACCACAGTGCCTTCCGCCAGGTTGGCGCTGGTGCCGCTCACGCTCAGAGCCTGACCTTTCTCCGCCGCGTTCAGGACGTTGTCACCGCTGATGGCGTTGAAACTGACCGATGGCAGACCGGTATCGACGGTCACGTTATGGGTGCCGCTGCCGGTGTTGCCCGCCGCGTCGGTAACAGACGCAGTGACGGTCACGGTGCCGTCGCTCAGGCCTGAAATCACGCTCGCCGGGACGCCCACGCTCCAGTTGCCCGCCGCGTCCAGCACGGTGGTGTACGTCTGGCCGCCGATAGTCACGGTGACCTTATCGCCCGCTGCCGCGCCGGTGGCGGTGCCGCTGATAATCTGCGCCTGACCGTGCTCGGCGACGTTAATCACGTCGTCATCTGCAATAGCGTGGATGGTGACCGCCGGAACGGTCATATCCACCGTCAGGTTGTGGTTTACCGACGCCGGGTTGCCCGCCTTGTCGCTCACGCTCGCGGTTACGGTCACGCTGCCGTCGCTGAGCGCCGCCAGATCCGCCGCCGGAACGTTCAGCGTCCAGCTGCCGTTCGTACCGACGGTTGTGGTGTAGTCCTTGCCGTTCAGCGACACGGTGACCGTCTGGCCCGCCTCGGCGGTGCTGGTGCCGGAAACTGCCAGGTCAGACTGCGCTTCCGTGGCGTTCAGGATGTCGTCAGTCGCAATCGTGTTGATGGTGACGGACGGCGCGGTGGCATCCACGCTGTACTCGCGGCCAGCCGAAGCGCTGTTGCCGTTGACGTTGGTGACGCTCACCTGCACGCTGGCGTCGCCGTCCTTGAGGCCCGCAAGATCCGCAGCCGGCACGGTATAGGTCCAGTTGCCGTCTGCTTCTACGGTAGTGGTGTAGATTTTACCGTTCAGGCTCAGGGTGACGGTCTGCCCGGCTTCCACGTTGGTGGTCGCGCCGGACAGCACCAGATCCGCCCCTTTCTCCGCCGCGTTGATCACGTCGTCGGTGGCAATGGCGTTGATGCTGATGGCAACAGAGGCGAGATCGACGGTCACGTCGTGGCTGATGGTAATCGGGTTACCCGCCGCGCTGTCGCCGGTAACGCTGATTTTCACGGTGCCTTCCGGCCACGCGCTCACGTCCGCAGACGGAACCGCCGCGCTCCAGGTGCCGTCCGCCAGCACCGTCGCCGCATAGTCTTTGCCGTTCACGGAAACGGTCAGCGCCGTGCCCGGCGCCAGCCCGTCGCTGGAGCCGGTGACGATCAGGTTCTGCGCATGCTCGATGCTGTTAACCACGTCGTCGCCCGCCACGATATTCACGCGCAGGCCCGGCAGGTTAGCGTCGATAGTAATGTCGCGCTCCCCGGTGCCGGTGTTGCCGTGGCCGTTGGTGACGGTCGCCGTCACGCTCAGGCTGCCGTTGCCGAGGGCGGTCAGCACATCAGACGGCACGTTCACGGACCAGCTCAGATCGTTCTGCACCGTCGCGGTATAGCTGTTGCCGCCAATGGTCACGGTTACGGTGTTGCCCGCTTCAGCATTTGCCACGGTACCGCTCAGGGTCTGGCCTGCCGCCACTTCCGCCGCGTTGATGACGTTATCGCCCGCCACGGTATTGATGGTGACGGTCGGCAGCGCGGTGTCGACCAGCAGGTTCGCAGCACTGCTCACGCTGTTGCCCACCCCGTTGGTGGCGGTCGCATTGAGGGTGTAACTGGCCTGACCGAGACCGGCCAGATCCGCAGCCGGAACCGTCAGGCTCCAGGTGCCGTCCGCCGCCGTCGTTGCGGTGTAGTTTTTACCGTTCAGGGTCACGGTCACCACGGTGCCTTCCGCCAGGTTGGCGCTGGTGCCGCTCACGCTCAGAGCCTGACCTTTCTCCGCCGCATTCAGAACGTTGTCACCGCTGATGGCGTTGAAGCTGACCGATGGCAGACCGGTATCGACGGTCACGTTATGGGTGCCGCTGCCGGTGTTGCCCGCCGCGTCGGTAACAGACGCAGTGACGGTCACGGTGCCGTCGCTCAGGCCTGAAATCACGCTCGCCGGGACGCCCACGCTCCAGTTGCCCGCCGCGTCCAGCACGGTGGTGTACGTCTGGCCGCCGATAGTCACGGTGACCTTATCGCCCGCTGCCGCGCCGGTGGCGGTGCCGCTGATAATCTGCGCCTGACCGTGCTCGGCGACGTTAATCACGTCGTCATCTGCAATAGCGTGGATGGTAACCGCAGGGACGGTCATATCCACCGTCAGGTTATGGTTTACCGACGCCGGGTTGCCCGCCTTGTCACTCACGCTCGCGGTTACGGTGACGCTGCCGTCGCTGAGCGCCGCCAGATCCGCTGCCGGAACGTTCAGCGTCCAGCTGCCGTTCGTACCGACGGTTGTGGTGTAGTCCTTGCCGTTCAGCGACACGGTGACCGTCTGGCCCGCCTCAGCGGTGCTGGTGCCGGAAATCGCCAGGTCAGACTGCGCTTCCGTGGCGTTCAGGATGTCGTCAGTCGCAATCGTGTTGATGGTGACGGACGGCGCGGTGGTATCCACGCTGTACTCGCGGCCAGCCGAAGCGCTGTTGCCGTTGACGTTGGTGACGCTCACCTGCACGCTGGCGTCGCCGTCCTTGAGGCCCGCCAGATCCGCAGCCGGCACCGTGGCGGTCCACTTACCCGCCGCGTCCACCGTGGCGGTGTAGTGCTTGCCGCCAAAGGTGATGGTGACGGTCTGATTTTCCTCCACGTTTGAGGTGGTGCCGGAAAGCACCAGATCCGCACCCTTCTCGGCCGCGTTAACCACGTCGTCGGTGGCAATGGCGTCGATGCTGATAGCGACGTTCGCCAGATCCACCGTCACATTGTGGCTGATGGAAACCGGATTGCCCGCGCTGCTCTGGCCCTCAACGGTCACGGTGACGGTGCCCGCTGCCAGGGCACTTACGTCCGCAGAAGGGAGAGCCGCGCTCCATGTACCGTCCGCCAGTACCGTCGCGGGATAAGTTTTGCCGTTGACGGTAACGGTCAGCGCCGTGCCTGCGCTCAGGCCATTGCTGGAACCGGTAATAATCAGATTCTGTCCGTGTTCGATGCTGTTGATCACGTCATCGCCGGCCACGATGTCCACGCGCAGGCCCGGCAGGCTGGCGTCGATGGTGATCTCACGCTCGCCGCTGCCGCTGTTGCCCACGCCGTTCGTGACGCTGGCGGTTACAGTCAGATCGCCGTTGCCCAGCGCCGTCAGGACCGATTCCGGTACAGCGACGGACCAGGTCAGATCGCTCTGCACCGTTGCGGTGTAGCTGTTGCCGCCAATCTTCACGGTCACGGTATTGCCCGCTTCGGCATTCACCACGGTGCCGCTGATGGTCTGGCCTGCGGCCACTTCTGCCGCGTTGATGACGTCGTCGCCTGCCACGGTGTTGATCGTGACGCCAGGCAGTACGGACTCCACGTTCACGGTGTGCGAGGTGCTGGTGCTGTTGCCAACGCTGTCCGTTGCCGAGGCAGTGACGGTGTAAAGCGCCTCACCCAGTTGACCTACCTCGCTCGCCGGAACGGTCGTGGACCATTGGCCGTTGGCCTCAACCGTGGCGCTGTAGGCTTTGCCGTTGAGCATCACGGTCACCACCGCGCCCGTCGCCAGTCCGGAAGCCGTACCGGTGATGGTCAGATCCTGCGTTTTCTCGCTGCTGTTAATCACATCGTCATCGGAGACGGTGTCGATGGTCAGCACCGGCGCGCTCAGGTTGACTTCCACCTCGCGCGTCGCGCTGTTGCTGTTTCCGGCTTTGTCGGTAAGCGCCGCAGTGATAGTGTAATCCCCGGCGGTCAGGGCACCGACGTCCGCCGCAGGCACGCCCACGCTCCAGTTGCCGGAAGCATCCAGCGTCGCCGTGTAATCTTTGTTATTGATGGTAACGGTCACTACGTCGCCCGCCGCCGCGCCGGTCACTGAGCCGGTGACGATCAGAGCCTGCCCGTGCTCAGCGCTGTTGATCACGTCGTCATTGGAAACGGCGTCAATGGTCAGCTGTGGCACGGTGGTATCGACCAGCACGTCGCGACCCGCCGAAGCCGGGTTGCCGGCCTTATCGGATACCGCTGCCGTGATCGTGTAGTTGCCGTCGTTAATCGCGCCGACATCCGCAGAAGGCACGGTCACGCTCCAGCTGCCGTTTGCCTGCACGGTGGTGGTGTAATCCACGTCGTTCAGCTTCACGGTCACGGTCTGGCCCGCTTCGGCGTTAGAGGTACCGTTGACGACCAGATCCTGCTGCGCTTCGGCGGCATTGATGATGTTGTTGTCGCTGACGATCTCGATAGATACCGTCGGCGCGGTGGCGTCCACGCCGTACTCGCGTCCCGCCGAGGCGCTGTTGCCGTTCACGTTGGTTACGCTCACCTGCACGCTGGCGTCGCCATCCTTCAGACCAGCCAGATCCGCCGACGGCACGGTCGCCGTCCAGTTGCCGCTGGCATCCACTTTCGCCGTGTAGGACTTGCCGCCGAACGTGATGTAAACCGTCTGGTTCTCTTCCACGTTGCTGGTGGCACCCGACAGCACCAGATCTGCGCCTTTTTCTGCCGCATTGATCACGTCGTCGGTAGCGATAGCGTCAATGCTGATAGCAACCGTCGCCAGGTCGACCTTCACGTCGTGGCTGATAGAAACCGGGTTGCCCGCTGCGCTCTGGCCTTCAACGGTCACGGTGACGGTGCCTGCGCTCAGCGCGCCGACGTCTGCTGCCGGAACGGCGGCCGTCCAGGTCCCGTCTGCCAGTACGGTGGCCGCGTAAGTTTTACCGTTAACGTTCACCGTCAATGCTGAACCCGCTGCCAGACCGTCGCTGGAGCCGGTGATAATCAGGTTTTGACCGTGTTCGATGCTGTTGATCACGTCGTCACCCGCCACCTTATCGACCCGCAGGCCAGGCAGGTTGGCATCAATCGTGATGTCGCGCTCGCCGGATCCGGTATTACCGTGGCCGTTAGTCACGCTGGCGGATACGGTCAGGTCGCCGTTGCCGATGGCGGTTAACACGTCAGATGCGACGTTAACCGACCAGCTTAAATCGTCCTGCACGGTTGTCGTGTAGGTATTGCCACCCACCGAAATTGTGACAGCGTCACCGCTAGCGGCACCGCTCACTTTCCCGCTCAGGGTTTGTCCGGAAGCGACTTCCGCCGCGTTAATCACGTCATCGGTGGCGATTGCGTTGATGGTGACCTGCGGCAGCGCGCTGTCGACCAGCACGCTGTGGCTGGCGTTCGCGCCGTTGCCTGCGCTATCGGTCACGCTTGCCGTGACGGTATAGGTCGCTTCACCCAGCGCAGAGACGTTCGCCGCCGGAACGGTCACGCTCCAGCCGCCGCTGGCGTTGGTGGTCGCGGCGTAGCTGATGCCGTTGAGGTTCACGGTAATCGCTGTGCCTTCCGGCTGGTTGCTGGTTCCGGAAAGCAGCAGATCCTGGCCTTTCTCGGTGGCATTGATGACGTCGTCAACCGCCAGGGTATCAATGGCAATCGTCGGTGCCGTCAGGGAGACGTCAAGAGCATGGGTGGCCGTGGTGCTGTTACCCGCCTTATCGGTGAGGGTGGCGGAGATTGTCTGATGCCCGCCAGCCAGCGCGCCCACGTCTGCCGCCGGAACGCCCACGCTCCAGCTTCCGGCACCGTCCAGCATCGCGGTGTAGTCTTTGCCGTTCAGGGTTACGGTAATGACGTCGCCCGCCTGCGCGCCCGTCACCTTGCCGGAAACAATCAGCGCCTGGCCGTGCTCGGCAATATTCACAATGTCGTCGCCCGCGACGAGGTTGAAGCTAATCTGCGGCACGGTGGTATCCACCAGCACAGCAGCATCCGCGCTGGTCGGGTTGCCCGCTTTATCGGATACGGAAGCCGTGACCGTGGCGTTACCGTCGGTGATGCCCGCCAGATCCGCAGCCGGCACGTCGAGCGTCCAGCTGCCGTCAGCCTGCACCTGCGCGGTGTACTGGTTGCCGTTGAAAGTTACGGTAACCGTCTGGCCTGCTTCGGCAGTGGACGTCCCGCTCAGGGTCAGATCCTGCGCTGCCTCAGCCGCATTCAGCATGTTGTCGCCGCTGATGGTATTGATGGTCACCGCTGGCGCGGCGGTGTCGACGCTGAAGACCTGCGAAGAGGAGGCCGCGTTGCCGTTCACGTTGGTCACGCTGACCTGCACGCTGGCATCGCCGTCCTTCAGGCCGTTCAGATCGGCAGCCGGAACGGTGTAGCGCCAGTCGCCGTTGGCATCGACCGTCGTGGTATACGTTTTATCCGCGACGCTGACGGTAACGGTCTGGCCCGCTTCAACGTTTGAGGAAGAGCCGGAAAGCACCAGATCCTGGCCTTTTTCCGCCGCGTTGAGCACGTTGTCGTCCGTCACGCTGTTGATGCTAATTGCTACCGGGGCGAGATCGACATCCACAACGGTGCCGATGTTCACCGGGTTACCGGAGACATCCTGCGCGCTGGCGCTAATGGTGAGCAAACCGTCCGCCCATTGGGAGACGTCTGCCGCCGGAACCGCTGCCTGCCAGGTACCGTCCGCCAGTACCGAAGCAGAATAATCCTTGCCGTTAATGGTCACGGTTACGGTGCTGCCCGCCGCCAGGTCGGTGCTGGTGCCGGAGATAACCAGGTTCTGCGCGTGTTCGATGACGTTAATCACGTCGTCACCGGCGACGATATCAATGCGCAGGCCGGGCAGCTGGGCGTCGATGGTGACGTTCAGAGAAGACGAACCGGTATTGCCGTGCGCGTTGGTGACGCTGGCCGATACGGTCAGATCGCCGTTGCCAAGCGCGGTTAACTGGCTCTGGGTTAGCGGCAGGCTCCAGGTGAGATCGTCCTGCACGGTTGCCGTGTATGTCTGCCCGCCAAGGATAATCGTGACGGTATCGCCCGATGCGGCGTTAGAGACCTTCCCGGTCAGGGTTTGCCCTGCGGCCACTTCCGCCGCGTTGACGATATTGTCGGTTGCGAAAGTGTTGATAGTGACTACCGGCAGCGAGCTGTCTACCAGCACATCATGCGAGGTTGAGGCGCTGTTGCCCACATTGTCGGTCACGCTCGCCGTCACGGTGTAACTGGCTTCGCCCAGCGCGCTCACCGCAGAGGCGGGCACGGTGACGCTCCAGCCGCCGCTGGCGTTAGTGGTGGCGGTGTAGTTAATACCGTTCAGGTTTACGGTGATGGTGGTCCCTTCCGGCTGATTGCTGGTACCGGAAAGCCGCAGATCTTCGCCCTTCTCAGCCGCATTGATCACGTCATCTACGGCCAGCGTGTTAATACCGATAACAGGCGTTACGGTATTCACCACCACATCCAGAGAATTGCTGCCGGTGTTGCCGGACCGATCGGTCACGGAGACGTTAATGGTCCAGGTGCCGTCCGTCAGCCCCTGAACGACGGATGCAGGCAGGCCGAGGCTCCAGTTGCCCGCCGCGTCCACCGCAGTGGTGTAGTCCACGTTATTGATGGTGATGGTGACCAAATCGCCCGCCGCCGCGCCGGTGACGGAGCCGCTCAGGATCTGCGCCTGAGAATGGGCCAGCTGGTTAACGGTGTTGGTGTCGGTGACAAAGTCATTAATGGTCACCTGCGGCACGGTGGCACCCACCAGCCCAACGCGATCCGCGCTGCTGCTGTTACCCGCCACGTCGCTGACGGTAGCCGTAACGGTGATCGGGCCATCGGTTAGCGCGCCAACGTCGGCGGCAGGCACGTTCAGTGTCCAGGTGCCGTCAGCCTGTACGGTGGTTTGATAGTTTTTGCCGTTCAGCGTCACGGTGACCGTCTGACCCGCTTCAGCGGTGGTACTGCCGCTGAGCACCAAATCCTGCTGCGCTTCTGCCGCATTGATGATGTTATCGTCGGTCAGGTTATCGAGCGTAATGGCCGGCGGCTGCGTATCGACGGTCACCACGCGTGAGGCGTCCGCGCTGTTGCCGCTGACGTTGGTCACGCTAACGCTCACCTGCGCCCGCCCGTCGATCAGCGTTTCCATGGCGTTCGCCGGGACGGTCAGGCTCCATGAGCCGTCCTGCTGCACCTGCGCGGTAAAGGTCCGATCCGCGAATTTCACCACCACGGTCTGGCCCGCCTCTACGCCCTGCGTCTGGCCGGAAAGCGTTAAATCCGCTCCTTTTTCCGCAGCGTTGAGCATATCGTCAGCGGTCACCGTATTGATGGTGACGGCCACGGCGTTCAGATCAAGCTCAATCGGGTGTTCAGCCACAACGCTGTTGCCCCAGGCATCTTCAGCGCTGACGCTAACGGTCATGCCGCCCGCGGTCCATGCCTTAAGGTCAGCCGCGGGCACGCCAATCTGCCAGCTGCCGCTGGCGGTAATCACGGCGGCGTACTCAATATTATTGATGGTGACGACGATCGGCGTGCCGGCGGCCAGATGGGTACTGGAGCCGGTCACGGTCAGATCCTGCTGCTGTTCGATGGCGTTGATCACGTCATCGCCAGAGATGATATTGACGCGCAGGCCCGGAAGTCCGGTGTTGATGTTGATATCCCGCTCGCCGGTGCCGGTATTGCCGTGCGCATTGGTGACGGAGGCACTGAAGGTTAGCCCGCCGTCGCCAAACGCCTGAATGTCTGCGGATGGGATCGTCACGCTCCAGGTCAGATCGCCGCCAACCGTCGCGGTGTAGCTTTTGCCACCCACGCTGATTGCGACGGTATCGCCCGCCGCCGCGCCGGTCACGCGTCCGCTAAGGGTCTGGTCCACCGCCGCTTCGGCGTTATTGACCAGGTTATCCCCCGCAAAGGTGTTGATGATCACCTTCGGCAGCACGGTATCGACAAGCAGATTCGCCTCGGCGGAGCCGCTGTTACCCACGCTGTCGGTGCCGCTGACGCTGACGGTGTAAAGGGTATTCGCCAGGCCCAGCACGTCGGAAACCGGCACCTGAACGGACCAGGTGCCGTTCTCAACGGTGGCCTGATAGCTCACGTTATTCAGGGTCACGGTGACGGCGCTGCCGTTCGGCAGATTGCTGGTTCCGCTGAGGCTCAGGGGCTGCATAGCCTCCTGCGCATTCAGGACGTTATCCTGGCTGATGGCGTCAATCGTGAATTCTGGCGGGTTGCCGCTGAGCGTAATACCGTGCGTCGCGCTGCCGGTATTGCCCGCCGCATCGGTGACGGAGACAGAAACAGTATGGCTCCCCTCACCCAACGTACCGATAACAGAGGCAGGCACCCCTACGCTCCAGCTGCCGTCCGCCTGGACAACACCGGTAAAGGTCTGGCCGCCGAGGGTCACGGTGACGACATCACCCGCTGCCGCGCCGTTCGCATGGCCGGAAACAATCTGCGCCTGCCCCTGCTCGCTGGTGTTCAGAATATCGTCGCCCGCAACGGTATTGATAGTCACAACCGGCGCGGCGGTATCCACGGTGAAATCGGCAGTCGCGGATGAACCGTTTCCGGCTTTGTCGCTGACGTTAACCGTCAGGGTATGCTCGCCATTTGCCAGCGCCTGTACCTCGCTGGCCGGCAGCGTGACGGACCATGAGCCGTCGCTGCCCACCGTCGCGGTATGATTTTTGCCGTTCAGGGTCACGGTGACAATCTGCCCCGCTTCGGCATCCGTTTTACCGGTCAGCGTCAGGGGCTGATTGTGTTCAGCCGCATTGATGACGTTATCCTGCGCGATCGTGTCGACAGTGATCGCTGGCGCAGCGGTATCAACGCCAATGGTCTGGCTGCCGCTCACGGTATTCCCCGCCGCATCCTTACCGCTGACGTTCACCGTCCAGGTGCCATCGCCCAGCGCCTGCGCATCTGCGGCAGGCACCTTCACGCTCCAAGCGCCGTTTGCGCCCACTTCAGCCGTATAGGATTTGCCGTTCAGCGTGACGGTCAGTTCGGTGCCCTGCGCCAGATTTTTGCTGGCACCCGAGAGCGTAAAGCCCGCAGACTGTTCGCTGGCGTTGATCACGTTATCGCCCGCCGTCGTGGCAAGCATAACGGTGGCATCTGCCGTGGATACGGTAACGGTGATGCTGCCCGCAGAGGTCGTTTTACTGCCGTCGATCTGCACGACAGACCAGGTATGCTCGCCGTCCGCCTGGGTCGGGAGTTTTACGGTCCAGGTGCCGTCTTTCGCGACCATGGTGCTGGCGATGGTGCTGCCGCTACCGTCCTTAATCTGAATGGTCGCGCCAGGCTGCCCGGTACCGCTGAAGGTTGGGGTGTTATCGTCCGTGACCTCTTTTGCACTCAGCACACCCTGCTTGTCACCCGCTTTATCCGTCAGCAAAAATGTTGGCGTCGCGCTCTCTACTTCTTTTGTATTATCAATAACTTTTGTTTTGGTTTCGCCGTCACCGCCGTGAGAAAGCAGCGCACCGATGGCCCCGCCCCCTAACGCCGCCCCGGCAATCCAGCCCCACGGCGCATCGCTTAAGATGCCTCCCTGCTCCAGGAAAGGCTCAATGCTGCTGATAGGTGTCGCCTGCGCGGTTAATTCCGTGGCGGCAACGCCCGATGCTTCACCGGCATCGGCGAAAGAAATGTGCGTCAGTTCCTGATTATCGTTGAAGACCAGCTCTGAGTGGTTTTGCGTCTCAGGATCTTCCACAAAATAATTATTGCAGCGAATCACGCTGCCATCTTTCATATAAATGAGGAGGTCATTCCCCTGGCGGACATACCGCACCACGTCCTGAGCAGAGCCCTGAATTTCAATTACGCTCGGCGATGAAATAGAGACAGACAGATTTCCTTCACCGGTTAATTTTGTTTTTTCTGCCGTTTTTCGAATGATGACATCAACAACTTTTGCGTTACTCATATTCTTCTCCTTGCAGGTGCGCGTATTCCTGTGGATATGTCCACCAGATGGATGTAGCTATCCCTGGGAAAAATCACCCATTATTGTCTTACTTATTTCGCGCAGAAAGGCGCGCCTTTTTTTAACTCAAATCAGGTAGCTTCGCGGCAGCGTTTTTCTCGATTCCGATAAGCGGCATGAGATTATCCACTGCGGATGCGTAATTAATCGCCGCACTCCAGCCATCGTATTCAGCCATTATTTTTGCTGAGGTAGCAGCCCAGACATCCTGTTCCACGCTGAGCAGATCGTTAATGCTGCGCTTGCTCAGGGTATATTCATTTTTGTAGACGTCGCGGGCGCGCAGCGCATTTTCCAGCTGTCGTTTCCCGGCCTCCATTCGTCCTCGCGCTCCGGTCCAGTCGGCCTGCGCGACGGAGGCTTTTTGCAGGACATCAAAACGGGCCTGATCGACCTGAGTCGATGCCATCGCCCTTGCCCCTTCAGCCTGACGCACGCGCGCCGAGACCGCGCCGCCCTGATAAAGCGGTGCGTCAATATTGAGCTGGATCTGGTCATCCCAGTAGGCGCGATTATCCGACTCATACCGGGTACGGCCCCCTTTCAGGCTCAAGGTCGGCCAGTGCTGAGACTTCGCGGTTTCGACCCCATACTGAGCGGAACGCTCCATGTTCTGTGCAGCCATCACCGCAGGAATCAGTGAATAATCAATACGATTGAGAGAACCCGGCTCCACGGCCAGACTTCCAGGTACCGGTGAATAGCGTTCAGCCTGTATGCCGGTTAATACCGCCAGCCGCGCGCGGGCGCTATTCAGGGACGCATTGTACTGCTCTACCGTGGCCTGCATACCGGCGATACGGGTACGGGTCTGAAGCTCGTCAGAGGTGGAGCTTACGCCAGCATCGGCGCGGAGTTTTGCCAGTTGCTCAACGTTTTTAAGCGCCTGCACGTTCTCTGTTGCCGCCTGCAACAGATCGCTGTAGCGCTTGACCTCCACATAGCTGAGGGCCGTTTTTTCCGCGACGGCAGATATCGTGCCCATCAGCTGATAGCGATAGCTGTCACGCTGCGCTGAAGACTGGCTGATGCTGTTGTTGGTCTTGCCAAAATCGTACACCAGCTGCGTCAGGCTCAGGCCCCAGGCAGCGGAATTTCGCAACGAGCCGCTCGAATCGGTGGTCTGGCTGTGACCGGTGCTCCCGTTCAGGGCAATTTGTGGCATCCAGGCACTGCGCGCTTCATCTATTTGCGCCTGGCCGATCCCCAGCTGTGCCGCCTGCTGGCTCACCGACGGATCGCGGTCCAGTGCGAAAAGAATACTTTCTTTCATTGTCATTGCCGCAACGGGCGATATTCCCACCGGGCCGTTATTTGCATGCGCCGCAGTCACCACCAGCGAAATGAAGGTCAGTGAAGCAGATAATTTAAGCAACCTGTTATTGCATTTCATCTTCATTATCTCCTCCGACTCCAGGTAATGGCTAAATAATTACCCATGAAGAGGTATAAATATTTTTTCAAATATTCCCCCACTCCTGTTTGATAAATTCAGGTAATAGTTCCCCATACCCATTTCATTTGAGATGAGAGCCGTACTACGTCTATTTTATTTTAAGAATTTACTTAAAAATTAATTGATTTGCAGCATAACAAAATGTGATATGTGCAACCACACCCGCAATGTTAACGTGGTGTTGCAAACAAGAAAAA